>CALMGC010000230.1 GCA_937863505.1 uncultured Sphingomonadales bacterium
GTATGCGCCGAACGCCGCCGGTCGCGCGAGAGATGCTCGCTCCACGCCGCCGCCCACGCGCCCGCCTCGCCCTCGATCATGCGCCGCCCTGTGCGCCGCCCGCCCGCGCGGAGCAATTCCTTAACGCAGGCGGCGCTAACCGACCCGGACGATGAAAGCCCCGCACGGCCATTACGATGAGACGCGCCGGCTGGCCGCGCTGCACGCGCTCGACCTGCTCGACACCGACGCCGAAGCCGAGTTCGACGCAATGGTCGCGCTCGCCGCGCAGCTGCTCGATTGCCCGATGGCGCTGCTGACGCTGATCGACCGCGACCGGCAATGGGTGAAGGCGCGGGCGGGCGAGGTTGACGCGAATGTGTGCCGCGGCGACGCGATCTGCGACCATACGATCCGCGACGCCGGGCCGCTGGTGGTCGAGAACCTCCGCGCCGACCCGCGCTTCACGACCAACCCGCTCGTCGCCGCGCCCGGCGGCCTCCGCTTCTACGCGGGCGCGCCGATCCATGCGGTGGCGCCCGACGGCACACGGCGCGCGATCGGGGCGGTGTGCGTGCTCGACCATCGTGCGCGCCGCTTCGACACCGCGGGTCTCGCCAGTCTCGAACGCCTCGCGACGATCGCCGAAGCGCTGATCGCCTCGCGCGCGGTCGCACGCCGCGCGGTGCAGGTCGCGCGCGAGCACCAGCAACAAGCCGCCGAAATCGCCGGACGCGACCTGACGCTGCGCCAGGCGGAGCGGATCGCGCAGATCGGCTCGTGGCGCTACGACCTCGTCGCCGGCCGGCTCGACTGGTCGGAGGGCGCATCGCGCGTCCATGCGCTCGACGGACCGCCGCTCAACGTGTCGGACGCGCTCGACCACTACCCGCCCGATGCGCGCGCGCGGGTCAGCGCGGCGCTGGCGCATACCATCGAGACCGGCGCGCCGTTCGACATCGAGGAGGATTTCATCACCGCGCGCGGCGACCGACGTCGCCTGCACTCGATGGCAGAGCTGGAGTACGTTGACGGTCGCCCGGCCGCGATCGTCGGCGTGCTTCAGGACGTGACCGACCGCTACGCGCTTGAGCAGCAGCTGCGGCGCAATGCCGACACCGACCCGTTGACCGGCGTCGGCAACCGCGCGGCATTCGGTCGCCAGCTCGATGCCGCGCTCCATCGGCACCGGACGGGCGGGACGCCGCTGTTGCTCGCGCTGGTCGATCTCGACGGGTTCAAGGCCATCAACGACACGCTCGGCCACCTCGCAGGCGACGATGTGCTGCGTCATGTCGGCTCGGCGCTGGGCGCGCCGTGGCTGATGGGCAGCACCGCGGCGCGGCTCGGCGGCGACGAATTTGCGGTCGTTGTCGAAAGCCCGATGCTGGCTGCCGAACCCGAACGGTTCCGCGCGCTGCTGGAGAGTGCGTTGCGGATCCCGGTTGTCGCGAGCGGGATCAGCATGACGGCGGCTGGAACCGTCGGCGTCGCCACGCCCGGCCCCGATCAACGCAGCGCACGCGAGTTGATCCAGTGCGCCGATGCCGACCTCTACGCCGCCAAGCGCGCGCGGGTCGGCGACCGGCGCGGGCCGGAGCGGCGCGCGGGCTAACGGAACAAAACGGCATTGGCCTGCGACTCGGGTCGTCCTATCTAGGGCGGCGATGTCGCGCGCCCGCGTTCTCCTGCTCAATGCCGCGCTCGCGCCGCTAGACTATCGCGTGCCGCACGGCATGTCGGTCGAGCCCGGCTCGATCGTCACCGCGCCGCTCGGGCCGCGGCAGCTGCCCGGCGTCGTCTGGGAGCCGGAGCGGATGCCCTCCGACGCGGAGGTGGGCGACAACCGCCTGCGCCCGCTGCTCGCCGTCGCCGACGCACCGCCCGTTCCCGCCGCGCTCCGCCGCCTGATCGAGTGGACCGCGGACTATTACCTAGCCCCGCCCGCCGCCGTGCTGCGGATGGCGCTCGCGTCGGGCTCCGCGCTGGAGGGCGCGCCGACGATCGTCGAGTATCGCGCGACCGGTGAGACGCCGCCCCGGCTGACGCCGCAACGCGCGCAGGCGCTGGATCGGATCGGCGACCGGCAGGGGCTGATCCGCGAACTCGCCACCGTTGCGGACGTGTCCGAAGCGGTCGTCCGCGGGCTGGTCAAGGCGGGCGCGCTGGAGGCGGTGGTGGTCGACACCGACACGCCGTTCCCCATTCCCGACCCGGCGCACGCGCCGCCCGCCCTCTCCCCCGACCAACAGGCCGCCGCCGACGCGCTCGCTCGCGATGTCGACGCGCGCGCGTTCGCCCCGACCTTGCTCGACGGCGTCACCGGATCGGGCAAGACCGAGGTCTATTTCGAGGCGGTCGCGGCGGCTGTCCGCGCCGGTCGGCAGACGCTCGTGCTGCTTCCCGAGATCGCGCTCACCGAGCCGTTCCTCCAGCGCTTCCACGCGCGCTTCGGCTGCGAGCCGGTGCCGTGGCATTCGGGGCTGCGCTCAACGCAGCGCCGCCGCGCGTGGCGCGCCATAGCTAGCGGGGAGGCGCTGGTGACGGTGGGCGCGCGCTCGGCGCTGTTCCTCCCGTATCGCGACCTCGGTCTCATCGTCGTCGACGAGGCGCACGAGACCAGCTTCAAGCAGGAGGAGGGCGTCCATTACCACGCGCGCGACGTCGCGGTGATGCGCGGGCGGTTCGAATCGTGCCCGGTGATCCTCGCCTCCGCCACGCCCGCAATCGAGACGCGCCAGCAGGTCGTGCTGGGCCGCTATGCCGAACTCAAGCTCCCCGAGCGGTTCGGCCCCGCCGAGCTGCCCGCGATCGAGGCGATCGACTTGCTGCGTGAGCCGCCCGAGCGTGGCCGCTGGCTCAGCCCGCGGCTGGTCAAGTCGCTCGAGGAAACGCTGAGCAAGCGCGAGCAGGCGCTGCTGTTCCTCAACCGGCGCGGCTATGCCCCGCTGACGCTGTGCCGCACCTGTGGGCACCGCTTCCAGTGCCCCAACTGCACCGCCTGGATGGTCGAGCACCGGCTCGTCCGCCGCCTCGCCTGCCACCATTGCGGGCACGTCCAGCCGACGCCGCGCGTCTGCCCCGAATGCGAAACCGAGGACAGCCTTGTCCCCTGCGGTCCCGGCGTCGAGCGGATCGCGGACGAGGTCGCGGCGCTGTTCCCGGAGGCGAAGACCGCGATCGTCACCTCCGACACGATCTGGTCCCCGGCCAAGGCCGCCGAGTTCGTCGGGCGGATGGACGCGGGCGACATCGACATCGTCGTCGGCACGCAGCTCGTCACCAAGGGCTATCACTTTCCCAACCTGACGCTGGTCGGCGTGGTCGACGCCGATCTGGGGCTCGAAGGCGGCGACCTGCGCGCGGCGGAGCGCACCTTTCAGCAGATCCGCCAGGTGTCGGGTCGCGCCGGGCGGGGCGAGAAGCCCGGGCGCGTGTTCATCCAGACCCACTCGCCCGGCGCGCGCGTGATGCAGGCGCTCGTCACCGGCGACGCGGACGCGTTCTATGAGGCGGAGACGCAGGCGCGGCATGAGGCGGGCGCGCCGCCCTTCGGTCGCTATGCCGCGATCATCGTCTCGTCGGAGGATCAACGCTGCGCGCACGAGATCGCGACCTTGATCGGGCGGAGCGCGCCGGCGGTGGAGGGGATGCACGTCTACGGCCCCGCTCCCGCGCCGCTGGCGATGCTGCGCGGGCGGCACCGCTTCCGCCTGCTCGTCCATGCCCGCCGCGCGCTCGACGTGCAGGACCTGATCCGCGACTGGCTGGGCCAGCTCGAATGGTCCGCCAAGGTGCGCGTGGCGGTCGACGTGGACCCGTACAGCTTCCTGTGACGCCCCTGCTTGATGCGCCCGCGCACCCGCGATAGCGTGACGGAAAACAAGGGGAGTTCAGCATGTTTCGCAAGGTCGCGGGCGTCGTCGCCGCGCTGATGTCGACGACCGCCGCGCACGCCGCGTGGCAACAGGGCAGTTCGCGCCATTTCGTCGTCTATGCCAACGACACGCCCGAGCATGTACGCGCCTATACCGAGCGGCTCGAGCGGTTCGATGCCGCCGTCCGCGTTTGGCACCAGACGCCCGAGGACCAGCGCGGCCCCTCGGCGCGCGTCACCGTGTTCGTGCTGAACGACGTCGACGCGATCCAGAAGCTGTCGGGGGCGAGCGGCATCGCCGGCTATTACGAAGCGCGCGCGGGCCAGTCGGTCGCGTTCGTGCCGCGCACCACCGGCACCGGCGCGGATTATGGCCAGAGCGCGCAATCGGTGCTGTTCCACGAATACACGCATCACTGGATGCTGACCAACTGGACCGACGCGGCGCTCCCGCCCTGGTACACCGAGGGCGCGGCGGAGCTGCACGCGACGGCGATGATCCGCCCCGACGGCAGCGTCGTGTTCGGCGCGCCGCCGCTGTATCGCGGTTACACGATCGACAAGAGCAGCCTGTTGCCCGCGGACCAGCTGACCCGGCTCAACCCCGGCAAGCTCGACGGCATCAACCGCGACGCGCTGTACAGCCGCGGCTGGCTGCTGACCGACTACCTCACCTTCGACGCGAACCGCCGCAAGCAGCTCGCGGCGTATCTGGTCGCGCTCAACTCGGGCAAGTCCGCGGACGATGCCGGCGAGGCGCTCGGCGGCGTGAACGGGCTGGACCTCAGGCTCGACGGCTATCTTCGCAAGATCAAGCTCTCCTACCCATCGCAGACGATCGGCGCGGGCCAGATCTCGATCGGCGCGATCGACGTGCGCGCGCTCGGTGCGGGCGAGGCGGCGATCATGCCCGTCTACATGGCGTCGAACAGCGGCGTGTCGCTACGCACGGCGGGTAACGTCGTCGCGGCGGCGCGCGCGGTCGCGGCCTCGTTCCCGAACGACGCCGCCGTCCAGAACGAGCTCGCCGAGGCGGAGTTCGACGCGTGCAACGTCGACAAGAAGTCCGACGCCGCCTGCTTTGCCCGCGCGGAAGCGGCGGCGGACCGCACGCTCGCCGCCGATCCCAAGTCGCTTCATGCGCTGCTCTACAAGGGGTTCGCCGAGCAGGCCGCCGCGCGCAGGGACAAGGTCACCGATCCGGCGCGCTGGACGGCGATCCGCCGCTGGTTCACCGCCGCGAACAAGGCGGACACCGAAGCGCCGCAGCCGCTGATCGCCAATTACGAAAGCTACCGCGCGGCGCGGCTGAAGCCGACCGCGAATGCGCAGAACGGGCTGCTCTACGCCTATGCGCTCGCCCCCTATGACCTGCATGTGCGGACGATAGCGACCGAGGTGCTGCTCGACCAGGGCAAGGCGAAGGAGGCCCGCGCGGCCATCGCGCCGGTCGCCTATTTCCTCGACGAGCCGACCGCCTCCGCCTTTGGGCAGAAGGTGCTCGCCGCGCTCGACAAGGACGGCCCCGCCGCCGCGCTCGCCGTGTTCAACAAGTCGGACGAGGACGCGCGCAAGAAGGAAGAGGGCGGCGGCAAGCCGGGTTGAGGCGCCTTGGTCGAGCGCGGTCACCTTTGCGGCGACCTCACTCTCGCCAGTGGAGTGGGCGTTGTCCCGGAACGCAGGGCGGCGGTCGCCGGGTCGTCGCGGGCAGATCGGCCCGGACGGTGTAAAGATGGTACGCCTGCCCGTCATAACCGGCCGGTACCGTCGCGAGCGGGCGTACCAGACCGGCGGGCATCGTCGTCTCGATCGGGACCGAGCTCAGCAACTGCACCCGACCATAGCGCGCCGCGATCCGCCGCAGCCCGCGCGCGAGTTGGAAAGGCTTGCGGACCTGGTTGCGGACGTTCCAGCGAATGAACTCCTGCGCGCAATCGCGGCCGAGCCGGTCGAACCGGGTGCCGAGCAGCGCGCTGATCCCCTGTCCCTGCGAATCGGGAAAACTGACCCAATGCGCGTCGGCGAGGCCCATGCGCTCGATGGTCGCCGCCGCCTCCGGCGCGGTGTCGAACGGTTCGGAAATGGCGATGCCGACATTCAGCAGACCGCATAACGACAGCCCCGCAAGCCAAAGCCGGAACGCGGCATCGGGAATGTCTCCTCGCTCCGCGGCGCGCCACTGCAACAGGATCAGCAACATCGCCATCAGCGACAAGTGCCGGATCGCCAGCGGGTAGCATAACATCGAGAAGCCGAGCGTGAGCGCCGCGAACCCGGCCCACAGCGCCAGGTGCAGCCGGTCCGCCCGCAACTGACGCAGGGCGAACACCAGGAACAACGGTCCGGCGATGCTCGCAAGTCCCAGCGGCAGCGGGCCGTTCCAGGCCAGACCGTGATCCCCGACCTGAACCGGGACCAGCAGGACCGACAATCGGTTCAGCCATGTACCGGCGTCGTACACCAGCCCTGCGGGTGCAAAGGCGGGCACCACATCGGGCGCGGGCCGGACGCTCCAGGCGGCGATGGCGACGACGACGCCCCAGGCGACCAGTCCCGGCAACCACAGCCGCCGCTCACGATGGCGCAGGATAATCAGCACGACCGAGAGCGCGCCGAACAGGAAGTCCGCCATCGGCATCAGTGCGAGCGGCACCCACCCCCACCGCCGGTCGCGGAACGCGAAGGCGAACACGAACAACGCCACGCCCAGCGTCAGGCTGCGCGACAACGTGCCATATTCGAACAGCACGAAGGCGCTGGTCGCGAGCGCCAGCCGCTCCGGTCGCCCGAACGGTGCACGGAGCAGGATCGTCAGCTGGGTCGCCAGCGCCGGCACCACCGCTACCAGCGGCAGCACCCACCGGGTCGGCGCGACCGCGCCCGTCAGCCGTAGCAACAGGTACCAGAGTGGCGGGTGCCCTTCATAGCGCAGATTGGCCATCAACCCGGCGAGGTCGGGCGATTGCAGCGCGATCTGGAGCGCCTGATATTCGTCGAGCCAAGGGCGGTGGGTGAAGGTCAGCGCGATCTGGAGCGCCAGCACGGCAGCGACCGCTGTGGTCCAGATCGCGGGCCGGTCAAGAAGCGCAACGATCCGGACTGTGTGTCCGGCTCGACGGCCCAGCAATCCTCCAACCGGTAACGCCGTCGCCGTCATGCCGCCCCCATGTCTGCGATGATGGCGCGGCTAGGTTAAGGCCGGACTAACCACCGACGGATCGCGGGTGCGGATACGACCGGCTCCGGTCAGCCCGCACGCTCGGCGAGCACGGTCAGCCCGGTCGCGGAAACCTCCGCGAACCCGCCCTCGATCGCGACCGTTTCCGGCGCCGCGCCCGGCGAGCGGTACACCTGCAACTCGCCGTCGCGGATCGTCGACATCACCGGCGCGTGACCCTCCAGCACGCCGAAGTCGCCTTCCGTGCCGGGCACGACGACCATATGCACCTCCTCCGATCGGAGCAGGCGTTCGGGGGTGACGAGTTCGAAGTGGAGGGGCATGATCTTTCCTGCCATTCTGCTTAGTTTGCGAGTCGATCCACTCGCGCCATCACGCAATCATACTCGCGGATACCGCCAATGCTGGAACGGTTGACGATCGACAAATTCATCAATGCGAAGCCAAGTGCCTCGTAATGTGCAAGGGCTTCCGTATAGCTCGGCTGTTCACGATAAATAGGCTCAACGGACAGTTCCGACTGTAATCCGAGTACCTTTGCGAGTCGATCCGAGCAGCCCTTGACGACTTCGAGATCGTAGCCCTGGGTATCGAGCTTCAGGAAGATGCGTGGAGAACCGCCCGCAAGCCGCTCGATCTCGTCGAACAAGCCGTCCAAACGACGAACCTGAACGCTGATCTGCCGGCGGCCCTCGGGCGTAACCTCGGGAATGGCTTCCAGGAACGAGCTGAACACGGTTGTCCCCGTTCCGACGACGGTGAACTCCCTTTGCTCGTCGTCAGCTCCAAGCGCGAGGTTAAAGGCGTGCCAGTGTGAGTCGTTCGCCGATGCGCGTTTGATCGCGGCGAAGTCGTCGGGAATAGGCTCGAACGAAATAATGTGGCCCGCATACCCCATCCGGCGCAGCTTGTCCGCAAACTGCCCCTTGTTTGCGCCCACATCGATAACGCAATCGACGCGAAGCCGACGGAGCAGGTCGAGCAGAAACACGCTGTCGCTATATTTCTGAACAAGACCTGCCTGGGGCACGCGCACGCCTGCCTTGATCGCCCGCAGCGCAGCCCCAAGCTTCCAATCGTCCACCAATGCTCCCTCAATCGCGATTGGGCGATGCCGACCCTTATGCTTCCTGCGCCAGCTTCTCGGCCTTGGCGATCGCCTCGTCGATGCCGCCGACCATGTAGAAGGCGCTCTCGGGCAGGTGGTCATACTCGCCGTTCACCACCGCCTTGAACGAGCGCACCGTGTCCTCGATCGCGACGAACTTGCCCGCTATGCCGGTGAACACCTCCGCGACGTGGAACGGCTGCGACAGGAAACGCTGGATCTTGCGCGCGCGCGACACGGTTAGCTTATCCTCTTCGGACAGCTCGTCCATGCCGAGAATGGCGATGATGTCCTGCAGCGACTTGTACTTCTGCAAAGTCTCCTGGACCGCGCGCGCGGTCTCGTAATGCTCCTGGCCGACGACGGAGGGCGTCAGCACGCGGCTGGTCGAGTCGAGCGGGTCGACGGCCGGATAGATGCCCAGCTCCGAGATGGCGCGGTTGAGCACGGTGGTCGCGTCGAGATGCGCGAACGACGTCGCCGGCGCGGGGTCGGTCAAGTCGTCCGCGGGAACGTAGATCGCCTGCACCGAGGTGATCGAGCCCTTGTTCGTCGAGGTGATCCGCTCCTGCAACGCGCCCATGTCGGTCGATAGCGTCGGCTGATAGCCCACCGCCGACGGGATGCGCCCGAGCAGCGCGGACACTTCCGACCCCGCCTGCGTGA
>CALMGC010000231.1 GCA_937863505.1 uncultured Sphingomonadales bacterium
AAGGACATCCCGTTCCAGTCGCATTGCGAGCACCACATGGCGCCGATCATCGGCACCGCCTCGATCGCCTATCTGCCGCGCGACCATGTGGTCGGCATCTCCAAGCTCGCGCGCGTGCTCCACGCCTATGCGCGGCGGCTGCAGGTGCAGGAGCGGCTGACCGCCGAGGTCGCGGACTGCATCTGGCAGGCGTTGAGGCCGCAGGGGGTGGCGGTGGTGATCGAGGCGACGCACGCCTGCATGACCGCGCGCGGGGTCCGGACGCCCGGCGTGTCGATGACCACCAGCCGGATGATGGGCGTGTTCCTCGAAGACGACCGCAGCCGCAAGGAAGTGCTGGCGCTGATGGGGCGGGGGTGAGCGCGCCGCTGGCGCTGGTGACGGGCGGGTGCCGACGGCTGGGCGGGGCGATCGCGGTGCGGCTGGCGCGGGCCGGGTACGCGCTCGCGCTGCATGGTCACCACCACGCCACGCCCGAGCCTCCGCTGGCCGAGGCGCTGGCGGGCGTCGAATGGCGCGGGTTCGTCGCCGACTTCGCCGACGCCGAGGCCGCGCCCGCACTATTCGCGGAGGTGTGCGACGCGTTCGGGCGCGCGCCCGACCTGCTGGTGAACAGCGCCAGCCTGTTCGGGCAGGACCGGCTGGAGAGCGTCACGGCGGTGGACCTCGCGATGCATCACGCGGTGAACTGCGCCGCGCCCGCGCTGCTGACCCGCGCCTTCGCCGCGGCGACGGAGGGAGGAGCGATCGTCAACATCCTCGACCAGCGGATATGCCATCCGCATGGCGACCAGCTGTCCTACACGCTGTCCAAGCTGGCGCTCGCCGGGCTGACGGAAATCACCGCGCGCGAGCTCGCGCCCGCCGTCCGCGTCAACGCGGTCGCGCCCGGACTGACGATAGCGACCGACGATTACGACCCGGAGCAGGTCGTGCGGCTGGCCGCAACGATGCCGCTTCGGCGGCTGCCGACCCCGGCGGATATCGCGGAGGCGGTGCTGTTCCTGGCGACGACGCCGGGGATCACCGGCCAGACCTTATTCGTCGACGGCGGCGCGCACCATCTCGCCTTCGCGCGGGACTTCATGCACCTGTGATGCCGCGCGCCGCCGGACATGCTCGCGCCAGACGATGTACAGCCCCGACCCGATGATCACCGGCGCCCCGAGCGCGGTGGCGTGGCCCGGCAGCCTCCCGAACAACAGCCAGCCGAGCAACGTCGCCCAGAGCAGCGAGGTGTAATCCATCGGCACGACGATGCCCACCGGCCCGCGCGCGAGGCTGGCGGTCATCGCCAGCTGCGCCGCCCCGCCGAGCAGACCGATGCCGAGCAGCACCGCCCAGGTCGCCGCCGCGTGCGCCCGCGTCTCGAACGCGTACACGACGCCCAGCGGCACCAGCGACAGCGTCGAGAACCAGAACACGGTGGTGAGCGGCCGCTCCGTGCGCCCGATCTGGCGCAGCAGGATCGACACGGTCGCGGTGCATGCCGCCGCCGCGATGCCGCAGCCCGCGCCCCAGAGCGACACGCGCCCCGCGCCCGGCTGCGCGACGATCACCACCCCCGCGAACCCCGCCAGCACCGCGAGCCAGCGCCGCGCGCCCGTAGGCTCGCGCAGTATCAGCGCGCCCAGCACCGTCGCGAAGATCGGCATGGAAAAGCCCAACGTCGTCGCCTCAGCCAGCGGCAGCGCGAGCAAGGCGGCGAAGGTCAGCGCCATCGCGGTGAGCCCCACCGCGCATCGGAGCAGGTGCGCGCCGATCCGGCGGGTGCGCAGGCTCGCGAACCCCGGCCCGGTCGCGACCACGACGCTCACCAGCAACGTCGCGCCGAACTGGCGATAGAAGAGGATCTCGCTCAGCGCCGCCCCGCGCGCCTCCGCGAGCTTGATCGCGGCGTTCATGCCCGCGAACAGCGCGACGGACGCAAGCCGCAACGTGACGGCGGAAAGGAGGCGATCGTCGCTCACGGCCCGCGCCCGTACACAGCCGCCCGCTTGAAAGGGAGAGGTTAAGGCGGCAGAGCCAGCGCCCATGAAACATGCGCTCTCCGTCACCCGCGATCAGGACTTCGCCGCCTGGTACCAGGCCGTCATCGCCGAGGCCGACCTCGCCGAGGAATCGGGGGTGCGCGGGTGCATGGTCATCCGCCCGTGGGGCTACGGCATCTGGGAGCGGATGCAGCGCCTGCTCGACGACGCGATCAAGGCGACGGGGCATGAGAACTGCTATTTCCCGCTGTTCATCCCCTTGTCCTATTTCGCCAAGGAGGCGGAGCATGTGGAGGGCTTCGCCAAGGAGATGGCGGTCGTCACCCACCACCGGCTGATCGCGGACGGCAAGGGCGGGCTGGTCCCCGATCCCGACGCGAAGCTGGAGGAGCCGCTGGTGGTACGCCCGACCAGCGAGACGGTGATCGGGGCCGCGTTCGCGCGCTGGGTGCAGTCGTGGCGCGACCTGCCGGTGCTGATCAATCAATGGGCTAATGTGGTCCGCTGGGAGATGCGGACGCGCATGTTCCTGCGCACCAGCGAGTTCCTGTGGCAGGAGGGGCATACCGCCCACGCCACCGCCGCCGAGGCGCGCGAAGAGACGCTGCAGATGCTGGAAGTATACCGCCGCTTTGCGGAGGACTGCGTGGCGATGCCGGTGGTCGCGGGCGAGAAGCCGGAGAACGAGCGCTTCCCCGGCGCGGTCGAGACTTGGTCGATCGAGGCGATGATGGGCGACGGCAAAGCGTTGCAGGCGGGGACCTCGCACTATCTCGGCACCAACTTCTCCGCCGCGCAGGGCATCCGGTTTCAGAGCGCGGAGGGGCAGATCGAGCTCGCGCAAACCACAAGCTGGGGCATGTCGACGCGGATGATCGGCGGCATGATCATGGTGCATGGCGATGATGACGGGCTGCGCGTGCCGCCGCGGGTCGCGCCGTGGCAGGTGGTGATCGTGCCCTTGCTCCGCGACGGGCCGGAGGACGAGGCGATTATTAGCTATTGCAAGATGTTACGGAACGATCTTGCGCGCCAGTCTGCATGCGGCGAGCCGGTGCGCGCGCTGCTCGACCTCAAGCCGGTGAAGGCAACGAACAAGCGCTGGGCATGGGTCAAGAAGGGCGCGCCGGTGGTGGTCGAGGTCGGCGGGCGCGATATCGCGGCGGGGGCGGTGACGTGGCTGCGGCGCGACCGGCTCTACACCGACGCGGGCAAGCTCGCGTCCAGCGCGCAGGAGCGGGGCGAGTTCGTGAGCGGGGTCGCGGACTTGCTGGCCGATGTTCAGACGGCGCTGCACGGCGAAGCGCGCGCGAAGCTGGACGCAGGGATACGGCGCGACGTGACCGACATGGCGGGGCTGGAGGCGCACTTCGCGGAAGGCGAACGCTTCCCGGGCTGGGTCGAGCTGCCCTGGGCGAAGCCGACCGGTGCGGCGCTCGATAGCGTGGTGGAGCGGCTGAAGGCGCTCAAGCTGACGATCCGCAACACGCCGATGGGGGCGGAGCCGGTGGCGGGCGCGTGCTTCTTCACGGGCGAGCCAGCGGTGGAGCGGATCCTGGTGGCGCGGGCCTATTAGGCGGGACGCCCCCGCGCTCATCCGAGCGCGGTAGCCGTCACGTTACCGGCAACGGTATCCGTTCTCGCGGTTCTGCCGCCGGTCGTTATTCTGGTCGAGGCTCTTGCCGAGCAGCGCACCGCCGCCCGCGCCGAGCAGGGTGCCCAGCGTGCCGCCGCCGAGCGCGTTGCCGATCAGCCCACCACCGACGCCGCCGAGCACCAGGCCGGTGGTCCCGTTCGAGCGCTTGCAATAATAACGCCCGTCGCTGCCGCGATACACGCGGTCGTTGGACGACAGGCGGCGCTCGCGATAGCGGCCGTCCTGATAGCCCTGCGACGGATCCCAGTCGCCGTCACGGTCGCCGTGCCAGCGGCGGTCGCCGCCGTAGCCGCCCTGGCCATAGCCGCCCTGACCCTGGCCATAGCCGCCGTTGTTATAGCCACCATTGCCGTACTGCGCGGACGCGGCGGTGGGCAGCGCCACCGGCATCGCGACGGTCGCCGCCAGCGCGGCGAGGGCAAACATCTTTCTCATCACAGATACTCCCTTGAGAGACCGCCACAACGAAGCGGAACGCGGCGGGTTGCATCGGGCCCGGGAGCGCTGATCTCGCTCGCGTCCGGGCATCGCCGGATGGGAGCGAAATCGCGTGGCGGGGCGTTGTCCGGGGATGCGCTATGCTCTCCTTCTCCCCCTTGTGCTCGCCGGTTGCGCCGGTGCGCGGTCCTCGCTCGACGCGCCGACCCCGATGTTCCGCGCCGAACAGTTCTTTGCCGGGCACACGGAGGGGCAGGGGCGGCTCAAGATCGCGCTTTCCGAACCCAAGGCGTTCACCGTCCATGGCGACGGCGAGGTGGAGGCGGACGGGACGCTGGTGCTTGACCAGGTTGAGGAACAGGACGGCAAGTCGCCCAATCGCCGCGAATGGCGGATCAAGAAGGTCGGCGCGGGTTACACGGGAACGCTGACCGACGACACCACCGATGGCCCGGTCAGGGGCGACGTGCGCGGCAACCGGCTGCACCTCCAATACAAGATGAAGAACGGCATGGGGGTGCAGCAATGGATCTACCTCCAGCCGGGCGGGCAGGTCGCGCTCAACCGGATGCAGGTGAGCAAGTTGGGCGTGCCGGTGGCGACGCTGGAGGAGACGATTCGCAAGCAGGGCGGGTGAGCTAATTGGGGTAGGTCGCCCGCCACCAGTTTTCAAACCGCGTCTTTTCCCCTGTAGTCGTCGCCAGACCGAGCTTGGTCCGCCGCTCCAGCACGTCTTCCGGCGAGCGCGCCCATTCGCGGTCATGCGCCCAACGTGCCTCGCGCTCGGTCAGCCCCGCGCCGAACGCCTCGCCAAGTGCGTCCTCGTCCCCTGCGTCGCTGAGCAGATCGCTGAGCCGGGTGCCATACGCGCGCGCCATGCGGAGCGTGCGATCCTCGCCCAGCCACGGCCAGGTCCTCCGCGCCTCGGCCAGGAACTCGGCGAAGCTCGCCATCCCCCCGCCCGGGAACGCGCGGTCGCGCGTGACCCGTTTCGCGTCGCGCCCGAGCGCGGGGGCGAGCTTGCCGACCGCCTCTTCCGCCAGATGCCGCGCGGTGGTGATCTTGCCGCCGAACACGCTCAGCAGCGCCGGACCGCTCGCATCGAGCTCCAGCACATAGTCGCGCGTCACCTCCGCCGCCGCGCCCGCGCCGTCGTCGTAGAGCGGGCGCACCCCCGACCAGGCGGAGGTGATGTCGCGCGGCGCGATCTGGCGGCGGAACGAGCGGTTCGCCGCCTCGCACAGATAGACCATCTCGTCCGCGTCGATCACCCCGTCCTCGGGCCGATCGACCGCGATGTCGGTGGTGCCGATCGCGGTTTGCCCATTGTACGGCGTCGCGAACACGATCCGCCGGTCGGGCTGTTGCAGGATATAGGCGTGGTCGCCCTCGTACAGTCGCGGCACGACGATGTGGCTCCCTTTGACCAGCCGCACGCCCGCTTGCGCGTTCACGCCCGTCAGCGCCAGCGCCTCGCTCACCCACGGCCCCGCCGCGTTGACCAGCGCGCGCGCATGGACCTCGCGCCCGTCGGACAGGGTCGCGCGCCACCCGTCGCCCTCGCGCCGCGCGCCCGTCAGCGCGACCCGAGTCAGCACCTCCGCCCCGTTCTCCGCAGCGTCGACCGCGTTGAGCAGGGTCAGTCGCGAGTCGTCGGTATACGCGTCGGAGTAGACGAACCCGCTCGGGTCGCCCTTCAGCGGCGCGCGATAGGCGGTGTCGCCGCGCCGTAAGCCCCGTGAGCGCGGCAGGCTGCTGCGCCCGCCCATCCGGTCATAGAGCAGCAGCCCCGCGCGCACGAGCAGCCACGGGCGGACCGTGTTCTCGTGCGGCAGGACGAAGCGCATCGGGCGGATAATGTGCGGCGCGGCGGCGACCAGCCGTTCGCGCTCGCGCAGCGCCTCCGCCACGAGCGGCAGGTCGTAATATTCGAGGTAGCGCAAGCCCCCGTGGATCAGCTTGGTCGAGGCAGACGAGGTATGGCTGGCGAGGTCGTCGCGCTCGACCAGCAGCACGCGCCAGCCGTTGAGCGCCGCCTCGCGCGCGATCGCGCACCCGTTGATGCCGCCGCCGATGATGAGCAGGTCGTACGTCATGGATCACCCATGCCGGGGTGACGCGGCGGTGGGAAGCGGGTAGCGGCAATCCGTTATGGCCAGACACCCTCCGGGCCTGCCGACGCGCGAGCAGATCCTCGACTTCATCACCACTTCCGACACGCCCGCGGGCAAGCGCGAGATCGCGCGCGCGTTCGGGCTTTCCGGTGCGGAGAAGATCGCGCTCAAGGCGCTGCTCAAGGACATGGCTGACGAGGGGCTGATCGACTCCGCGCCCGGTCGCGCGTTTCATCAGATGGGCGGGGTACCCAAAGTGACGGTGCTGCGGGTCGCCGATGTCGACGACGGCGGCAATGTCTGGGCGGTGCCCGAGCGGTGGGAAGCGGAGACGCCCGCGCCGAAGCTCAGGGTGCGCGAGCGCAAGCACGGGGCGCTGGGCATCGGTGACCGCATCCTCGCGCGTACCGAGGAAGTCGGGTCGGGCTGGATCGCGCATCCGATAAAGGTGCTGCCCAAGGGCGAGGAGCTGATGCTGGGCGTGCTCCGGCAGGAGGGCGACCGGCTGTGGCTGCAAGGGGTCGAGAAGCGCGAGCGGCGCGAATGGGCGGTGTCGGACGCGGGCGGGGCGCAGGCGGGCGACCTGGTGCTGGCGGAAAAGGCGGGCCGCCCGCCGCGCGTCACCGCGCGCGTGACACAGCGCCTCGGCGACCCGTTCCAGCCGCGCAGCTTTTCGCTGATCGCAATCCACAAGTTCGGGATACCGGATGTGTTCAGCGCGGAGACGCTGGCCGAGGCGGAGCGGGTGGCGAAGCGCGATCTGGGCGAGGGACGCGAGGACCTCCGCCATCTGCCCATCGTCGCGATCGACCCGGCGGACGCGCGTGACCATGACGATGCGGTATGGGCCGCGCCCGATGACGACCCCGCCAACCCGGGCGGCTGGCGCGCGCTGGTCGCGATCGCGGACGTGTCGTTCTACGTCCGCCCCGGCTCCGAGCTCGACCGCGAGGCGCGGCGGCGCGGCAACAGCGTCTATTTCCCCGACCGCGTCGTGCCGATGCTGCCCGAACTGCTGTCGGCGGACGTGTGTTCGCTCAAGGCGGGAGAGGACCGGGCGGCGCTGGTCTGTCACCTGCGGATCGGGGCGAAGGGCGACCTCAAGGAATGGCGCTTCACCCGCGCGGTGGTCCGCATCGCCGCGAACGTGGCCTACGAGGACGCGCAAGCCGCCATCGACGGTGCGCCCCACCCGCTCACCGACAACGCGCTGAAGCCGCTTTGGGCCTGCTGGCGCGCGCTCGCCGCCGCGCGGGACGCGCGCGAGCCGCTCGACCTCGACCTGCCCGAGCGGCGGGTGGTGCTCGACGAGAAGGGGCGTATCCTGTCGGTCGCCCCGCGCGAGCGGCTCGATGCGCACCGGCTGATCGAGGATTACATGATCACCGCCAACGTCGCTGCCGCCAAAGCGCTGGAGCGCAAGAAAGCGCCGGTCATGTACCGCGTCCACGAGCCGCCCAGCCGCGAGAAGCTGGTCGCGCTGAAGGACTATCTCGCCACCTATGACGTCCCGTTCGCGCTCGGCCAGGTGATCCGTCCCGCGACCTTCAACCGCCTGCTCGAACGCGTCGGCGAGGCGGCGCACCGCCCGCAGGTGATGGAGCAGATCCTCCGCACCCAGACCCAGGCCTATTATGCACCGGAAAACCACGGCCATTTCGGCCTGTCGCTCGGGTTCTATGGTCATTTCACCTCGCCGATCCGGCGGTACGCGGACCTGCTCGTTCACCGTTCGCTGGTCGCGGCCTATGGCCTTGGCGAGGGCGGACTCACTTCGGGCGAGGCGGAGGGGATGCCCGCGATCGGCGAAGCGATCAGCCGCCACGAGCGCCGCGCGATGGAAGCGGAGCGCGACACGGTCGACCGCTATGTCGCCGCGTTCCTGTCCGAGCGGGTCGGCGAGCTGGTCGAGGCGCGGGTGACGGGGGTGATGAACTTCGGCCTGTTCGCGACGGTGGAGGGCACCGGCGGCGACGGCTTGCTGTCCGTCCGCGACCTCGGGACGGAATATTTCCGCTACGACGAGGCCGCGCGCAAGCTGGTCGGCGAGGCGAGCGGCGAGGAATACACGCTCGGCCAGCGGCTCCGGCTCCGGCTGGCGGAGGCGAACCCGGTGTCGGGCGCGCTCCGCTTCGAGCTTCCCGAAGGCGGCGGGGGTAGCGCGCCCGATCGCAAGGGCGGCGCGCCGCGCGTGCTCAAGCGGCGCGGGCGACCGGGCGACATCCGGCACCAGGGCCGGAAGCGATGACGAGCCCGCGCCTCACCCGCGTGAGCCGCGCGAGCGACGCCCCGCTGTCGCCCGCGCTCCGCCGGGTGCGCGGCCATGCGCCGGCTTACCTGCTCGCCCGCCACGCGCTCTCCCCCGCCGAGGCGACCGCCTACCAGCCGCGCGACGCGCTCGACCGTCGCGAGCTGGACCGGCTGTTGCGCGCGCGGTCGGTACGGCGGGCGGGGGAGCGTTACTGGCTCGACCTTGCCGCCTACCACGCCGCCGCCGCGCGCCGGAGCCGCCGCGCGATGGCGATCGCCTTACCGGTATCGCTCGCGGTCGCGCTGCTGGCGGTGCTGTTCTACCGGTGAGGGCGGCAAAGGCTGGGCCCAGCCTGGGGCCGTGGCTGGCGGCGTTGGCCGGCGTGGCGGGGCTCGCCTTCGTGCTGCGCCATCTCGATCTGGCGGCGACGGCGGCGGCGACGCGGCAGGCGGGCTGGGCGGCGTTGGGCGTGGTAGTGGCGCGCGCGGGGACGTTGTTCTGCACGACGTTCGGCTGGTGGCGGGTGACGTTGCGAGGGGGCGTCAGCCTCGGGGCGCTGGTCCCGATCCGGCTCGCGCGCGAGGGGGTCAACACCCTGCTCCCGTTCACCGCGATGGGCGGCGACGTGGTCGGCGCGCGGCTGCTCGCGCGGCGCGGGGTCGCGGGCGATGTCGCGGCGGCGGGAACACTGGTCGACGTGCTACTCCAGTCGGCGGCGCAGCTCGTCTTCACGCTCGCGGGCATCGCGCTGCTCGCGGGCGCGGGGCACGCGCGCGTCGCCGCCTGGGCGCTGCCGGGCGTCGCGCTGCTCGCGCTGGCGT
>CALMGC010000232.1 GCA_937863505.1 uncultured Sphingomonadales bacterium
TCAACAGCGGCATCTGGTCGGAGCGGAGCGGCTCGCCCGCATCCTCGCGCGCGATGCCCAGCACCGCGTGCGCGGTTCCGCCCGCGACCAGCGGGTGGAACAGCCATTCGGCGGCGGCGAGCGTGCGCGACCCGCGCCCGGCGGGCTGCCCCCGGTCCAGCGCCCAGCGCGCGGCGGCGAGGTCCATCAGCCCAAGCGGTTCGGCGGGGGGCACGGCGGCGCGCACCTCCAGGTCGGCGCGCCCTTGCGTCAGCACCAGCGCGCGGATGCCGAACAGACCCGCGATCTCGCCCGCGATGGTGCCCGCCAGCGCGTCGAGGTCGCCCGCGCTCGTGAGCCGGCGGAGGAAGCCGGTCAGCACCGCGTTGACACGCGCGCTCGCCGCCGCAAGGTCCGCCTGCGCGCGCACCCGCGCGGCGAGCTGGCTGGTCGCGAACGCGACGCCGAGCAGAACCGCGATGCCGACCACATTCTCCGGCGCGGCGATAGTGAAGGTGCCGGTCGGCGGCAGGAAGAAGAAATTGTACGCAAGGCTGCTCATCAGCCCCGCGAACAGCCCGGGGCGCAGGCCATACCAGGTCGCCGCCGCCATCACCGGCAGGAGGTAGAGGAGCGCGACGTTGCCAAGGCTGAGCAGTTGCGTGCATGCCAGCGCGCCCGCGGTCACCGCCGCCACCATCGCCGCGGTCCAGACATAGGCGGCGGGGCTGCCCCACGCACCCGATCGACGCGCCGGCGCAGCGGGTCCGGGCGCGTCCTCCATCGGCAGGACATGCACCGCGACGCCCGGCGTCTCACGCACCAGCCGGTCGACCACCGAGCCGTGGCGCAGCTCGAACCAGCGCGAGCGGTTGGTCTTGCCGACCACCAGCTGCGTCGCGCGCGCCTCGGCGGTGAAGGTCCGCAGCCCTTCGACGACATTGGCGGCGGGAACGGACGCGACCTGCCCGCCGAGCTGGGTCGCGAGCGCCAGCACGCGCCCGAGCGCCGCGCGCTGTTCCTCGCCGAACGCCAGCGAGCGTTGCGTCTCGACATGCACCGCCGTCCAGGGCGCGTGGAGCGCGTCGCTCAGCCGCTTGGCCGCGCGCACCAGCCCCTGCGCGCCCGGCAGCTCGCTGACCGCAACGACGACGCGCTCGCCCGCCGCCCAGGTGCCGCCCGCGCCCGTCAGCCGCAGCTGGTCGAGCATCTGCGTGTCGACCGCCTGCGCCGCGCGCCGCAGCGCCAGCTCGCGCAACGCGGCGAGGTTGGATTTGGAAAAGAAGTGCGTCAGCGCGCGGCTGGCTTCCTCGGGAACATAGACCTTGCCGTCCCTCAGCCGCTCAATCAGCTCGTCGGGCGGGATGTCGACGACCTCGATTTCCGCCGCCTCCAGCACCGCGTCGGGCACCGTCTCGCGCACGCGGACGCGCGTGAACGAGGCGACCACGTCGTTGAGGCTTTCAACATGCTGGATGTTGACGGTGGAATAGACGTCGAGCCCCGCGTCGAGCAGCTCGGTCACGTCCTCCCACCGCTTCGCGTGGCGGCTGCCGGGCGCGTTGGTGTGCGCAAGCTCGTCGACGAGCACGAGCGCGGGGCGGCGTGCGAGCAGGGCGTCGAGGTCCATCTCGGTCAGCGTACGGCCCTCATAGGCGATCTCGCGCCGGGGCATGACGGGCAGGCCGACGGTCAGCGCTTCGGTATCGCGGCGACCGTGCGTCTCGACCACGCCGATGACGACATCGGTCCCGTTCACGTGCCGGGCCGCGCCTTCGGACAGCATCTCGTACGTCTTGCCGACGCCGGGGGCCGCGCCGAGGAAGATCTTGAGCCGCCCGCGCCCCTCCTGCGCGGCGGCGCGCAGGAACGCCTCGGGGGCGGGGCGGTCGGGATCGGGCGTCACCTCGCCTGTGTAGCGCCGAGCCGGTCGAGCTGTCGATTGAGCATCAGTACGTTGACATGCGCCTCGCCGAGGAAGCCGAGTGTCGGGCCGGCGACGGACTGCTCGACCAGCGAACGCACCGCGCTTTCGGACAGCCCGCGCGCCTTGGCGACGCGCGGCACCTGGAACAGCGCGGCGGCGGGGCTGATGTCGGGGTCGAGCCCGGAGCCGGATGCGGTGACGAGATCGACGGGCACCGCCTGCCCGGGCGCGTCGGCGGCCGCCGCCTTCACGTCGCCCGCGACGCGATCGTGGAGCGCCTTGCTCGCGGGGCCGAAGTTCGATCCGCCCGAGGCAAGCGGGTCATAACCCTTGCCCGCCGCCGACGGGCGCGGGTGGAAGTAGCGCGCGGCGGCGAAGTTCTGCCCGATCAGCGAGGAGCCGACCACGCGGTCGCCCTGACGGATCAGGCTGCCGTTCGCCGCCGCCGGAAAGGCGAGCTGCCCAATACCCGTCAGCGCGAGCGGGTAGAGGATGCCGGTAAGCGCCGCGAACAACAGCGTCATGACGATGGCGGGGCGCAGGCTTGAGGAAATGTCGGAGTTCATCATCCTAGACCTTCTTACCCGTCACCCCGGCCTCGTGCCGGGGTCCAACGGTGTGCGTAGATTGCGTTCGGGAAGCACGCGCGGATGGTTGGGCCCCGGTACGAGGCCGGGGTGACGGACCTTGGGAAATCGAACTCACGCCAACCCCACCCCGTTCACCACCATATCCACCAGCTTGATGCCGATGAACGGCGCGACCAGTCCGCCCACCCCGTAGATCATCAGGTTGCGGCGCAGCAGCGGCCCCGCGCCCATCGGCGTGTATTTAACGCCCCTTAGCGCCAGCGGCACCAGCAGCGGGATGATCAGCGCGTTGAAGATGATCGCGGACAGGATCGCGCTGTTCGGGCTGCCCAGCCGCATGACGTTGAGCACGCTCAGCCCCGGATAGAGCACGATGAACATCGCCGGGATAATCGCGAAATACTTCGCCACATCGTTCGCGACCGAGAAGGTGGTGAGCGCCCCGCGCGTCATCAGCAGCTGCTTGCCCAAGCCCACCACTTCGATCAGCTTGGTGGGGTCGCTGTCGAGGTCGACCATGTTGCCCGCCTCGCGCGCGGCCTGCGTGCCGGTGTTCATCGCCACGCCCACGTCCGCCTGCGCCAGCGCGGGCGCGTCGTTGGTGCCGTCGCCGCACATCGCGACCAGCTTGCCCCCCTGCTGTTCCTTGCGGATCAGCGCCAGCTTGTCCTCCGGCGTCGCCTGGGCGAGGAAGTCGTCCACCCCCGCCTCGGCGGCGATCGCGGCGGCGGTGAGCGGGTTGTCGCCGGTGATCATCACCGTGCGGATGCCCATCTGACGCAACTCGCCGAACCGCTCGCGGATGCCCGCCTTGACCACGTCCTTAAGGAAGATCGCGCCCAGCAGCCGCCCGTCGCGTGCCACCGCCAGCGGGGTGCCGCCCTGGCGCGCGATCTCGTCGGTGACGCGGCGAAGCTCGGTCGCCGCCGCCGTCTCGCCCGCGCCCGCATTGGCGCGCAGGATCGAGTCGACCGCGCCCTTCTGGATCAGCGTGTCGCCGAGCCGGACGCCCGAGATGCGCGTCTGCGCGGTGAACGGGATCACCTCCGCCCCACCGGGCAAGGTCGTGTGGATGACGCCGAACCTGTCGCGCGCGAGCACCACGATTGAGCGGCCCTCGGGCGTCTCGTCGGCGAGGCTGGCCATCAGCGCCGCCTCGGCGAGCTCGTTCGGGGACGCGCCGCCGACCGCGCGGAACTCGCTCGCCTGCCGGTCGCCGACGGTGATGGTGCCCGTTTTGTCGAGCAGCAGCACGTCGACATCGCCCGCCGCCTCCACCGCGCGGCCCGACTTCGCCAGCACGTTGAAGCGAACCAGCCGGTCCATCCCCGCGATGCCGATCGCCGACAAGAGCGCGGCAATGGTGGTGGGGATCAGCGTGATCAGCAGCGCGGCGAGCACCGTCACAGGGATCGCCCCGCCCGCATAGTTGGCAAAGCTGGGGATGGTGCCGACCGCGATCAGGAAGATGATCGTGAGGCCGACGAGCAGGATGGTGAGCGCGATCTCGTTGGGCGTCTTCTGCCGCTCCGCGCCCTCGACCAGCGCGATCAT
>CALMGC010000233.1 GCA_937863505.1 uncultured Sphingomonadales bacterium
ACGCGAACACCGCGACGCCCGACGTCGCGGAGCCGATCAGCGACACGGCCGAGTCGACGAACTTGGGCAGCGTGACCCCGACCAGCACCAGCACCAGCGCGGCCACCGGGGCGATCACCATCGGCTGCTTGAGCGAGCCGAGGACGGTCGAAAACGCCGACTTGCTCCCTTTGGCGTCACCGCCGGTGCCGCCGGCTTGCGCCAGCACGATCCCCAACGGCACCTGCGTGACGTTGATGACCAGCGCCGCGATCGCGATGCTCAGGCCGGCCCCCGCGCCATATAGCGGCGTCACCACCGCGGGCCCGAAGAACGGCGCGGCGGGCGAGGCGAGCAGCAGGCCCGCCAGCGACGCCTCCCTCACCTTGCGCTTCACCCACCATCGGTACACGCCGAAGGCGAGCAGGAAGACGCCCACATAGGCGATCGCCAGCGCGAGCACGACGGGCCCTTCGCGCAGCAGCGCCGGTCGCTTGATCGTGACGGTGGAGGCGAACAGCATCGCGGGCAACGCGAACTCGACCAGCAGCGTGTTGAACCCGGTCGCTTGGTCCGCATCGAATGAATGGAACTTCCCTGCCGCGTAGCCGAGCGCCAGCACGAAGAACAGCGGCACGAGCGCTTGCAGCAGGCTGGAGGCCATTCATCGTCCTTCCGTCACGGATACTACGATGCGAATAACCGCCTCAACTTTTGAGAAATAGATTTATGTTGTCAATTAAAAAGATATTCGATTGCAGATATGTTGCTTGAATTAGAGGTACATGAAGAGTGTCAAAGGCTTAGGCCCTGTTTGTTTCCGCGCGCTAAGTGTCGCCTCGCAAGTCAGCGGGATTTAGCTTGCTCGACGTCGGTCACGGCCAACCAGATGATAGGCAATGGCTGCTGGTCAGGCCCGGCGAACGGAGCTGGAGCGGTAGACGGGCATGATCGTGCTCGGTCACATCTGTGCTCGGCGGCAGCGAGGTAGGCCGAGTCCTTCGTCTCTGCGCCCCGAACGCTTCGGCGCTGGGGTATTCGACGACCATCGCGAGGTCCCAGGCGTCGTCGGGCGCGCCGATGAGCACGGCGTCCGGCTTGCCGTTCCAGATCATCCTGCCGCCCGGTTTGGCGAACAGCGGCGACGCGCCAGCGAGATAGCGTCCGTACGCGTCGGCGCCCGACAGGCGCTCGCCCGCGGCGGGGTGCCCGGCGGGCTATTCCGCCCGGTCGCGAAGCCTGATCAGGTTCAGCATCTGGAACGGCCTATCGGTCGGCAACGCGCCGAATGCCCGGATCTGCTCGTCATCGGGTTCCAGGTAGAACCCGGTCATCATCGCCTCCTTGCGCTTGCTCAGGCCGGCACCATCGCGGCGATCGCCCCCTCGAACCTCGCCACGTGATCCTCGACCCGCACCTCGCCGCGGTTGACCCCCAGGCTGCCCCCCGCCAGCAGCGTGGTCACGTCGCGCAGCCCCATGAACCCCAGCGCGCGGCGGAGGACGGGCGTGACCTGATCGTCGTCGCTTCCGGGCTCGTGGACGTCGCGGGTCGCGACCAGCACGCGCACGGGCCTGTCCGCGAGCGACGCGGGCCAGCCCGGCGCGAGTTGGAAAGTGAAGCCGGGCCGGACGAGATAGTCGATCCAGGATTTCAGCACCGCCGGCATCGTGAAATTATACATCGGCGTGCAGATCAGCAGCGCGTCGGCGCTGGTAAGCTCCCCGATCAGCTCCTCCGACAGGGCCAGCGCCCGCTCCATCTCGGGCGTGCGCGCCACCTGCGGCGGCGCATAGACCCCGGCGATCCAATCCACGTCCATATAGGGGATGGCGGGGCGCATCAGGTCGCGCTCGACCACCGTTCCGTCGGGGTGCGCGACGCGCCAGTGTTCGACGAAACGCTCACCCAACTTGCGCGAGATCGACATCGCGCCCCGCGGGCTGACGTTGATGACGAGAAGCGTCGGCATGGGACCTCCGTCGTTGGGCGGCCGCTCGGGCGGCACGATATAACAGCCATATAGCATTACTGTACACCCGTACAAGACGGCGATGGACGCTGGTGCGGCGGCGCGCTACGGCGCTGCATGGCACGGCGGAAGCAGGGCGGACCCGACGCGGTGAGACACCCGCCCGCCGCGCCCGAGGGCAGTCGCAAGCGCATCGTCGCCGCGGCCGAGCGCGTGTTCGCCGAGCGCGGCTTCGACGCCGGAACGCTTCGGCAGGTCGCGGCGGCGGCGGGCGTGCCGCTCAGCCTCATCACCTATCATTTCGCGGACAAATTGGGCCTGTACCGGGCGGTGTTCGAAGCGCGGCTGCCCGAGATCGCGCAGCAGCGGCTCGCGGGACTGGCGCTGGCCGACCTCGAACAGGACCCGGAGCGTCGGCTCGAGCTGATCGTCAAGGCGCTGCTGGCGCCGATGCTGGGGCTGCGCGCGACGGAGGACGGGCGGCGCTTCGCGGTGTTGCTGGCGCGCGAGATCGCCGATCCCTCGTCGCCGGCGCGCGGTGTCGCGCAGGAGCTGATCCGGCCGGTGACGAGCGGCTTCTTCGCGCGGCTGCAGGCGCTTCCGGGGAGCGACCAGCCCTCGGCGCTGTGGGCCTATGGCGCGATGATCGGGGCGATGCTCTACATCATGGGCGGCGGCGGCAGGATGCGCGAGGCGACGGACGGCATCGTCGATCCCGACGACGTGCAGACCGCCACGCGGGAGCTGGCCGCCATCGCGCTGGCCGGCTTCAGGCGCTGAGCAGCCTGGGTGCGTTCATCAGCGGGGTCGAACAGGTCTGCCTTTCCGTCTATTCCGACACACAGACGAAACTGCTTGCCGCATTCACGTCGCCTGTCCCCGTATAGCGCGGCCAGCCCGGATATTCGCACAGCGGTCGTGTCCGGCCTGGAACACCCGTCAGGTCGGTGACGACCAGATCGTTCGGCGCCTGGCCGCGTTCCGCCCACGCTTCCAGCGCGGAAACGGAGTCCCAGCTCGCGTTGAAGACCGTGCTGACGACGTGCGCATAGCCGGGAATTTCATAATAGCGGAGGAAACCGGCGGTCCGCTTCGCGCCCATCCGCTTCGTGACCCGATCGACATAGGCCTCCGTCGCGCGGGGGCTCACCAGCTGATCCGCGGTCCCGTGGACGATCAGGATCTTGCCGCCATGCGCCTGGAAGGCCGACAGGTCCGTCGACGTGAGGTCCTGCTCGGCGGAAAGCCGGCTGATGCGGTCGCGGAAGATGCCGGGGTGTTCGGGGTCGAAGGAGAGCGAATTCGCCTTTGGGTCGCGGGTCACGAAATACCTGACCCATTGGTCCCAGAAACCGGCTTCGTACGGCACCCCGCCCGCGAAGGTCGGGTTGCGGATCGGTGCGCTCGGCGCTTCGACGCCGAGCCCCAGAAAGGTGACCAGTCGCTCCACGCCCGCGCCGGGACGCCCGAAATCCGCTCCCCAGGCGTTGAAACCCGGATAGCCCGTCTCGCCGCTGGCCAGACGGTAACCGAACACGGTCGGCGTGTTGATCGTCCGGAACGCGCCGATCTGCGCGTCGCTGAGGCACGTGTCACCCGCGTCCGCGCCGCCGGGGCAGCGCAACGGCTTGCCGTTCAGCTTAGCGGAAGCGGGGTCGAAGCGCCGGTTGCAGGCGCGCTGGTTGCTGATCACGCCATCGGCTGCGCCGTCGAGCCTGTCGCACGCCTCGATCGCGGCGGCGAGGAGCAGTTGCCGCTTGGCGGGCGAAGGCCAAGCGTCGGGTGCCGCGAGCGCGCGCGTGATCCGCCCGAACGCCAGGTCGAGGCTGGCGGCCGCGCTCGCGGGGTAATAGACGATCAGCCCATCGAAATCGGTCGGCCATTTCTGCGCAAAGGCAAGCGCTTCGCGTCCGCCCGACGATCCGCCCACCATGTACGCGCGGGTCGGCCCGCGACCGTAGCGGGCCGTGATCAGGAACAGGGCGGCGTCCCGCGTCTTCTTGAGCGCCTCGTACGCGAAATTGCGGCGCGCCTCGTCGTTCAGGGCGAACGCGGCGGGCTCGGTCGGGTTCGCGGAAACCTGGTGGCCGGAGTCGCCGGAGAAGGTCGCGTAGCCGCGACCGAGCGGATTGGGCCGGTCGGTCGGACCGGCGGGCACATCGGCGGTGGCGTCCGCGATCGTACCGTCATAACCGCCGCCGCCGAACATCATCGCCTTGCCGTTCCATTGGGCCGGCAGGTTGACCTGCATCTCGATAGGGCGCGCGTTCGGGTCGATCGGGGCGATGTCGGCGAGCAGCTTGCAATAAGCGCCGATCGTCTTGGCGCCCGATCCACTCGCCGGGACGACCGCCGCGCCCGTCACCACCGCGCCGCGGGTGGGGAGCGCGATGGTCGCCGCCGGCACCTTCAGCCCTTTCAGCGCGGCGCATTCCAGCGGCGCGGCGGCGGCGGTGCCGACGAGCGGGCCCCAACCGGTCGCGGCCAGAAATCCGGCTGCCCCGATCGTCGTCGAAAGCTGGTGACCACGGCGGAGGAGGTGGTGATGCGCCTTGATCGTCATGCCAACCTGCCTTGGGTTCGAGGGGTGGAAGCGCCGATGCCTGCTTCGCCGGTCAGACCAGGCCCGTCGCATAATAGACGGCGATGACCACGAGGACCGCGGCGGACTTGATGAGCGTCAGTGCGAAAATGTCGCGATAGGCCTGCCGGTGCGTCAGGCCGGTGACCGCCAGGAGGGTAATCACCGCGCCGTTGTGGGGCAGGGTGTCGAGCCCGCCGCTCGCCATGGCCGCGACCCGGTGGAGCACCGCGTCGGGCACCCCGGCGGCATGGCCCGATTGCCGGATCGAGCTCCCCAGCGCCGCCAGCGCGATGCTTAGCCCGCCGGAAGCGGAACCGGTGACGGCGGCGAGGCCGGAGATCGACACGGCCTCGTTGACCAGCGGATTGGGGATCGCCCGCAGCGCGTCGCGCACGACCAGAAAGCCGGGCAACGCGGCGATCACCGCGCCGAAGCCGTATTCGGACGCGGTGTTCACCGACGCCAGCAACGCTCCGCCGACCGCCGCGCGGCTCGCCTCGGCGGCGCGGGGTAGCATCCGCGACCAGGCGAGGACCGCCACGCTCACGCAGCCGGCGATGAGCGCGGCTTCGACCGACCAGATCGCGACCACGGACTTGAGCTCGACCCGGACCGGCGCGGCCTGGCCGGGGAGCGCCGCCGCCACCGACGCGGGATAGGCATGGGGGATCAGCCGGGTCAGCGCGAAGTTGACGGCGGCCACGATCACCAGCGGCAGGATCGCGACCAGCGGACCGGGCAGGTTCGTGGCGTCGACCGGCTCCGGCTCGTTGCGATGCGCCGCGCCATAGCCTTCTCCCCTGCGCAGCGCCGCGCGTCTCGCCGTCTCGAGATAGGCGAGGCCGCATGTCAGGATGAACGCGGCACCGATCAGCCCCAACACGGGCGCGGCCCAGGTCGTCGTGCCGAAAAAGCTGGTCGGAATGATGTTCTGGATCTGCGGCGTTCCCGGCAGGCTGTCCATCGTGAAGGTGAACGCGCCCAACGCGACCGTCGCGGGCATCAACCGCTTGGGAATGCCTGCGTGTCTGAACATCTCGGCCGCGAAGGGATAGATCGCGAACACGACCACGAACAGCGACACGCCGCCATAGGTGAGGAGGGCAGCCGTGAACACGATGGTCGGGATCACCCGGACCGGCGCTCCGGCGCGCGCGAAAGCGGCGACGAGCGCGGCCGAGAAGCCGGACACCTCGATCAGCTTGCCGAACAGCGCGCCCAACAGGAACACGGGCAGGTAGAGCTGCAGAAAGCCGACCATCCGCTCCATGTAGACGCCGCTGAAGACGGCAGGCACCAGCGCCGGGTCGTAGAGCAGGACGGCGAGCATCGCCGCGATCGGGGCGAACAGGATGACGCTGACGCCGCGATAGGCGGCCAGGATCAGCAGTAACAGCGGCAACAGGGTGAGCAGCACGGCGATCACGTCGGGCTACCTTTGCGGGCGACCCCGCTCGCCGCGTGCCCCCGTCCGGACGGGTCGGCGGTGGTCGCCATCAAAGCTCCCCTTCGCCCGCGCGGCGGTTGGAGATCGCCAGTATCGCTTTCAGCCTCGTGTCGCGATCCGTCGCCAGCGCATCCGGCGACTGGCCACCGGTGCCATCCCGAACCGCCGCGACCATCGTTCGCTTGAGCTCCTCGGTCATGACCGGGCGTTGCGCGTCGTCCCACAGCGCTTCGAACGGCGCGCCTAGGTGCTCGAAGAAATGGGCTAGTCCACCCGGTCCGCCGCCGAGGTTGAAGGTGGCGAACGGCCCCAGCAGCGCCCAGCGCGGCCCGAGCGCGAGGGTGACCGCCGCGTCCACATCCTCGACGCTGGCTTGACCGCTCGCAACCGCGTCGACCGCCTCGCGCCACAGTGCCGCCTGCAACCGATTGGCGAGATGCCCCGGCCGCTCGCGACGCAGGCGGATAGGGCGCTTTCCCAGCTGCCGATAGAAGCGCATCGCCGCGTCGATCGCCCATTCCGCCGTCAGCGTGCCGCCGACCACCTCCACCAGCGGGATGATATGCGGAGGATTGAACGGGTGCCCGATCAGCAGCCGATCGGCGAACGCCAGATTCGCCTGGAGCGTCGACGGTTGCAGCGTCGACGTCGAGGACGCGACCACCGTGCGCGGCTCGACCGCCTCGCCGATGCGGCCGAGCAGCGCCCGCTTGGTCTTCGCATCCTCCGGCCCGTTCTCCTGCACGAAGTCGGCCCCTGCCACGGCGGCTTCCGGCGTCGATGCGACGTCGATGGCGTCGCCGTGCCTGGCGCGGACGGCGGCGAGCGCGTGGGGTGAGGGGTCCCAAACGCTGACCTTCAGCCCGCCCGCCAGAAACGCGGCGATCCAACTCGAACCAATAACGCCGCACCCCAGCACCGCTGCGCGGACCACGTCGCCTGCCTTTTCCTCTGCAAACGCCTTGGTGGGCGGGTCCGCCTGTGGAAGGGCAGTGTCGGCACCGGGCCCGGTCAGAACCGCACCGCGATCGTCCCCAGCACCTGGCGCGGGTTGCCGTAGAAGGCGGTCGCGATCCCCTCCTTGCCCAGCGTCGAGGTATAGCCGCCCGCCGCGTTGAGGATCGGCACGCCCGCCAGCGTCGCGTTGATATACTGGTACCCGCTGGTCTTATAGCGCACGTCGGTCAGGTTCTTGCCGTGGACGCCGATCGAATATCGTCCATCCTTGCCGAAGGTGTAAGTGATGTTGGCGTCGAGCAAAGTATAGCCGGGCTGGTCGAGGAACGGGCTCGCGGTCTCGAATTGGTGCGTGAGGCTGCGGTAGGACACGGTGCCGGAGGTCGCGACCGATCCCTCGCCGACCGGCAGGTTGACCGCCAGCGTTCCCGACGTGGTGACGTGCGGCGTGTTCTGGAACACGCGCACCGCGGCGATGTCGGTGCCGGTCGGGCCGACAAAGGTCCGGTACCTGGCGTCGAGATAGCCGAACGTCCCGGCCAGCGTCAGCGCCGAGCCGACCCCGGCGAAGTCGCGCGCCAGCGCGGCGTTGCCTTCGAACTCGACCCCCTTGATCCGCGCCTTGGCAGCATTGGTGGTGATGCCGATGAACGTCTGCACGCCGTTCACGACCGCGGCGGCGGAGCCCGGAATCTGCACGTCGCTGTAATCGGCGTAGAAGCCGTCCAGCGCAAAGGTCAGCCGCCGGTCGAACAGCGCGCTCTTCCAGCCGATCTCATAGCTTTTCACATCTTCCGGCCGGAAGGCGAGATAGTTGTAGATATCCTGATAGGTGCGCCCGGTCGCGGCGTTGCTGATCGGCGCGGAAGCGCCCGACCCGCGCGGATCGAACCCGCCGCCCTTGAACCCTTCGGAATAGGAGAAATAGACCAGCTGTCCCTCGAACGGCTTGACGCTGATCGAGGCGCGCGGCGTGAACTTCTTGAAGTTCGCCGTGCCGATGAAGTTGGTCAGCGGCGCACCGAACTGCGTCGGGTTGCCGCCGAACTCGCTCGACACGCCGCCAAGGTAATTCGCCTTGAAGATGGTCGATCGTCGCTGGTCCCATGTATAGCGGCCGCCGAGCGACAGACTGAGCCAGGGCGTGAAGTCATAGGTGAAGTCGCCATAGACCGAGCTCGTCTCGGTCCGCACGTCACCCTTGGTATAAGCGTCGAGCCCGGGCAGCGCGGCGGGCGCGGTGGTGAACAGCAGCACGTCAAACCCGGTCGACGCTTTCGCCCCCAGATAATAATAGCCGACCAACCCGTTCAGCTTGCTGCTCTTGTAGAGGAGCTGGATTTCCTGGCTGGTCTGGTTGTTGCGATACACCGCGGGCACGTCGACATCGACCGCGGGCAACGAGTCGAAGTCGATCGGCGTGTACGAACGGTCCTCGCGATAGGCGCTGATCGAGCGCAAAGTCACATGCTCGGTCAGGTCGGCGTTGATCGACAGGGACACGCCGCCCGCCCGCACATTCTCCTTGGGCGCGTTGAGGCCCGCCTGCGTGTCATAGACATTGGCCAGCACCGGCGCGCCCGAAGCGAGGCCCGGGATCAGCCGGTGGCCGTTGCGCGGATTGGACCGGTCGTCGGTATAGTCGGCGGTCAGCCGCGCGAACAATCGCTTGTCGGGCGACTGGAACTCCACCGTGCCGCGAACGGCATAGACGTCCTTGTTGTAATTATCGATACCGAGGTTGAGGTTGCGCCCGAACCCGTCATGGCCGAGCCGCGCGCCCGCGATGCCGACCTTGACCATGTCGCCGATCGGCGTCGAGAGCGCCGCGATCCCGTCGATCTCGTTATACGAGCCGTAGCTGAACTTCAGCCGCGCCTCCGCCTCGTCGGGCAGCCGCTTGGTGACGTACTTGACTGCGCCGCCGATCGTGTTGCGGCCGTACAGCGTGCCCTGCGGACCGCGCAGGATCTCGATGCGGTCGACATCATAGATGTCGAGCACCGCCGCCTGCGGACGGTTGAGGTAGACATCGTCGAGATAGATGCCGACGCCCGCCTCGAACCCGGGCACCGGGTCCTGCTGGCCGACGCCGCGGATGAAGGCGGCGAGGGTGGAGTTGGTCCCGCGCGCGTCCTTGAGCGTCGTGTTGGGCGTGACGTTCTGGATATCGGTGAGGTCCACCGCGCCCGACTTCTCCAGCTTGTCGGCGGTGAAGGCGGTGATTGCGATCGGAACGCTTAGCAAATTCTCTTGACGGCGGCGCGCGGTGACGACGACGTCCTGGCTACCCGCCGCGGTGCCCTGCGCCTGCGGCGTCGAGGGCTCGGTGGGGCTGTCGGCGGCCTGCGCGCCCGTGGCGACGCCTTGGCCGGTTGGATCGGGGCTGCCCGTCTGGGCCAGTGCGGGAAACGCGATGGACGCGGCCCCGAGCAACAGCACGGCGCGCAGAGTGGCGGCTTGACCGTTCATCCAAAATCCTCCCCTTTTTTCGCGCGGGTTCTTGCCTCGCGCCCGGCTTGTCTGCCGGTGACTTCGTCTTTGCTGAAAGCTGAACCGGTTTTCAAGTCAGGTGGGGGGCGGTGGCGGAGAGGGCAGCGCAGATTTCTGTTGGCCCGCCGGGCGGGACATGCTTGAAAGCCGGAGTTACAATTGTTTCCGGCGATCGCACATCGGGCAGTGGCCAATCGAGCCGGGACCGATCGGACGCACGGCAATGGGGAGGCCAGAGTGATCCTAGTCAACGCCGCCAACGGCCAGCAAGGCAAGCTGTTGGTCCCCAAGCTGATCGAAAAAGGGGCGGAGGTGCGCGCGTGCGTGCAGTCGGAGCGTTCCGCCGCCGAACTCCGCGCCGCCGGCGTGACGGACGTCGTCATCGGCGACATCAGCGATCCCGAGCTGATTGCGCGGGCCTTGCACGGCGTGGCGAAAGTCTACCACGTCTGTCCGGGCATCCTTCCGCTGGAGCGGGAGATCGGCTTTGCGTGGATAGATGCGGCGAAGCGGGAAGGCGTCGCGCATTTCGTCTTCAGCTCGGTACTTCACGCGATCATCAGCGACCTCGTGCAGCACGAGATCAAACGCGATATCGAGGAGCATCTGCTTTCGTCGGGGCTTGAGTTCACCATCCTGCAACCCACCATCTACATGGCGCCGCGGCGGTTCAGGCGCATTTTCGAGACGGGCGTGTTGCGGGCGGGATGGTCGCTGGATCGCCAACAGTCGCTGGTCGACATCGGCGACGTCACCGACGTCGCGTCGGCGGTGCTGCTCGATAGCGAGCGGCACGCGGGCGCGACCTATGAACTGGCGGGAACGGGGCGCTACACCGCTCACGACATGGGCGAGGTCATCGCGCGGGTCCTGGGCAAGCCGATCCGTGTCGAGCAAATCGACTCGGACGAGTATCTCAAGGGACTGTTCGGCGACAACAGCACCCGCCCGCATGAGGCGTCCGTGGGCCGCTCGCTGACCTCGCGGTACAGCAGCCACGATTTTCTCGGGAATCCCAACGTCCTGACCTGGTTGCTCGGTCGGGCGCCCACGACCTTCGAACAGTTCGTCGAGGCCTACCGCCCCGACCCGGCGACAACCTCCGCATAGGGAAAAGGCCTGCCATGCAGCATT
>CALMGC010000234.1 GCA_937863505.1 uncultured Sphingomonadales bacterium
TGTAGATCTTGGTCCCCTTCACCTTCCACCGGCCATCGCCGAGCGGCTCCGCGCGGGTCCTGAGCGCGCCCACGTCGCTGCCTGCCTGCGGCTCGGTCAGGTTCATCGTGCCGGTCCATTCGCCGGTGGACAGGTGCGGCAGATACGCCGCCTGCTGCGCGGGGCTGCCGTGATGCGACAGCGCCTCGATCGCGCCGACGGTCAGCGTCGGGCAGAGCGCGAACGCCATGTTCGCCGCGCCCAACGTCTCCAGCACCGCCGTCTGCAGCGCAAAGGGCAGCCCCTGCCCGCCCCACGCCTCCGGCGCGCCGATCGTGCCCCAGCCGCCCTCGACGTAATCGCGATAGGCCTGCACGTAGCCCTCGGGCATCACCACGCCTTCGGGCGTCCACTTCGCGCCCACCGTGTCGCCGACCTTCGCCAGCGGTGCCCATTCGCCATGCGCGAACTGGCCCACGCCCTCCAGCACCGCATCCACCACGTCCTCCGACGCGGCCGCGAACCGATCGGTCGCGGCGAGCCCGGGCAGACCCGCGCTGTGCTCCAGCGCGAAACGCTGCTCGTCGACGGGGGCGGTGTAGGGCATGGCGGGTCCTCGTATCGGCGGGTCGGGCGCGATATAGACACGCGCGATGCCCGCACCAACCATCCTGCCGTTCGACCCAGAGGCTATCGCGACAGCGGCGGAGGCGATCCGGGCGGGCAGCATCGTCGCGGTGCCGACCGAGACGGTGTACGGCCTCGCCGCCGACGCGCGAAACGCGGCGGCGGTGGCGCGCATCTATGCCGCGAAGGGGCGGCCGTCGTTCAACCCGCTGATCGTGCATGTGCTCGACCTCGCCGCGGCCGAGCGGATCGCGGAAGTCGACGCGACCGCGCGCGTGTTGGCCGAACGGTTCTGGCCGGGGCCGCTGACGCTGGTGTTGCCGCTCCGCGCGGGGGCGGAGGTGGCATCGCTCGTCACGGCGGGGCTCGACACGGTGGCGGTCCGCGTCCCCGCGCACCGCGCGATGCGCGCGCTGCTGGAGGCGACGGGTGCGCCGCTCGCCGCACCCTCGGCGAACCGCAGCAACGGGATCAGCCCGACGCGTGCGACGCATGTGGTGGCGAGCCTTGGCGACCGCGCGCCGCTGGTGATCGACGATGGCCTCTGCGCGGCGGGGGTGGAATCGACGGTCGTCGCCGGGCGAGTAATCCTGCGCCCGGGGCCGGTCACGGCGGCGATGGTGGGCGAGGTGTTGGGTGAGTTGCCGTCCGAACTCCCCACCCTCCCCGGCGCAGGCCGGGGCCCAGCAGCTACGGTGGGAACGGGGCCCCGGCCTTCGCCGGGGAGGGATATGGCAAAAGCGGGAGCGCGCCGGATCACTGCTCCCGGCCAGCTTTCCACGCACTATGCGCCGTCGAAACCGCTCCGCCTCGATGCGCTTGCCGCACACTCGGACGAGTGGCTGATCGGCTTCGGCGCGATCCCGGGCGACGACACGCTGTCCGCCACCGGCGACCTCACCGAAGCGGCGGCGCGCCTGTTCGACGCGCTCCACCACGCGGACGCGGGCCCGCAACCGCGCATCGCGGTCGCGCCGGTACCGGAGGACGGGCTGGGCGCGGCGATCAACGACCGGCTCCGGCGCGCGGCGCACGCCTGATCCGCCCCGTTCACAGGGAGCGCCAGAGTTACGCCGCCACCGCCGCCTTCGACCGCGCGGCGAAGCTCTTGCGCAGTTTCTGCAACTTGGGCGGGATCACCGCGAGACAATAGGGGTTCGACCGGCCCGACGTCTCCCAATAATCCTGATGATAGCCCTCCGCCGGATACCAGGTCGCCCCTACTCCAGTCGGCGTCTCGATCGTGGTCACGATCGGCTTGGACGCATTAGCCTGCGCGCGCGCGATCGCGGCGCGGGCGGCGGTCTCCTGCTCAGGGCCGTCGGGGAAGATCGCCGAGCGGTATTGCGTGCCGACGTCATTGCCCTGCCGGTTGAGCTGCGTCGGGTCGTGCGTCGCGAAGAAGATGTCGAACAGGTCGGCCATGCTCACCTGCCCGGCGTCGAAGCCGACGCGGATCGCCTCCGCATGACCGGTGCGACCGCCGCAGACCTGTTGATAGGTCGGGTTGGGCACATCGCCGCCGAGATAGCCCGACTCGACCGACTCGACGCCGATCACGTCCTTGAACACCGCCTCCGTGCACCAGAAGCACCCGCCCGCGAGCGTCAGATATTGCGTCATCACCGCACTCCTTTGCGCAGGAGATAGGAACGGGCTACCGCGCCCGCAAACGGGGGAGGCGCGGGTGGTCGACGGCAAGGTTATGGTGACGGGCGGCGCGGGCTATATCGGCAGCCATGCGGTGCTGGCGCTGCTCGACGCGGGGTATGAGGTGGTGGTGGTCGACAACCTCGTCACCGGCTTCGCCTGGGCGGTCGACGCGCGCGCGACGCTGGTCGAGACGGCGGTCGAGGACCCCGCGCTCGCCGAGGTGATGCGCGAGCACCGCGTGCGCGCGATCATGCACTTCGCCGGATCGGTGGTGGTGCCCGAGTCCGTCGCCGACCCGCTCAAATACTATCGCAACAACACCGCCGCCTCGCGCACGCTGATCGAGAGCGCGGTGGCGGCGGGGGTGCCGCACTTCATCTTCTCCTCCACCGCCGCAACCTATGGCACGCCCGAGCGGGTGCCGGTCGCGGAAGGCGACCCGACGCGGCCGATCAACCCCTATGGCTGGTCCAAGCTGATGACCGAGCAGATGCTCGGCGACATCGCCGCCGCGCACCCGCTCAACTATTGCACGCTGCGCTACTTCAATGTCGCGGGGGCGGACCCGCAAGGGCGGTCGGGGCAGAGCACGGTCGGCGCGACGCACCTCATCAAGATCGCGGTGGAGGCCGCGACGGGCAAGCGCGAGGCGGTGGGGGTGTACGGGACCGACTTCCCGACCCGCGACGGGACGGGGGTGCGTGATTACATCCACGTCACTGACCTCGCCGCAGCGCATGTGTCCGCGCTCGAGCTGCTGATGGCCGAGCCCACGCGGAGCCACACGCTCAACTGCGGCTATGGGCGCGGCTTTTCGGTGCTGGAAGTGCTCGACGCGGTCGACCGGGTGACGAACCGGCGCATCGAGCGGCGGATGGAGCAGCGCCGCGCGGGCGACCCGGCGGAGCTGGTCGCGGACAACCGCGCGATCCTTGCCGCGCTGCCGTGGCGGCCCGAGCGCGACGACCTCGACCTGATCGTACGCGACGCGCTCGCCTGGGAACGCAAGCTCGCCGAGATGGGGCGGTGAGATTACGCTCGCTGCTATTCGTGCCGGGCGACCGGCCGGAGCGGATGGCGAAGGCGCTCGCGCTCGGGGCCGACGCGCTGATCCTCGACTTGGAGGACGCGGTCGCGCCGGAGCGAAAAGCGGCGGCGAGGGAGGCGGTGGAAAGCTTCTTGGCTTCCGCCCGTAACGAGAAGCGGCCCCTCCTGTTCGTCCGCATGAACCCGCTCGGGACGGCGGAAGGTGGCGCTGACCTGGACTTACTCGATCAAGTCCGCCCCGACGCGATTGTGTTGCCCAAGGCTGAAGGCGCGGCAAGCGTCGAGACGCTTTTCAACGACGTTTACGATTGCCCGCCCATTCTCCCCATCGCCACCGAGACTCCCGCCGCCGTCTTTCAGCTCGGCTCTTTCGGCGAGGTCACCCCCTACCTCGCCGGCCTCACCTGGGGCGCAGAGGATTTGCCCGCCGCGATCGGTGCCGCCACCGCGCGCGAGGCGGACGGGAGCTATACCGCGCCCTACCAGCTCGCCCGCTCGCTCACCCTCTTCGCCGCCCACGCGGCGCGCGTGCCCGCGATCGAGACGGTGTACCCGGACTTTCGTAACCTCGACGGTCTCGCCGCCTATGCCGCGCGCGGGCGGCGCGACGGGTTCACCGGCATGATGGCGATCCACCCCGCGCAGGTGTCCGTCATCAACGCCGCGTTCACGCCCTCGCCCGAAGAGCTCGCCCATGCCCGCCGTGTCGTCGCGCTGTTCGCCGCCAACCCGGGCGCGGGCGCGCTGCAACTCGACGGGCGCATGGTCGACACGCCGCACCTACGCGCGGCCGAGCGCCTTCTCGCCCTCGGTGCCGACCTTGTCCCGGAACCGCGCGCCGAGCGTCCACCAGCCGAGCGCCCATAACGTCCCGAAGCTCCACCCGGCCATCACGTCGCTCGGCCAGTGGACGCCCAAATACACCCGGCTGACCCCGATCGCGCCCACCAGCAGCACCCCGACCGCTATCAGATAGCGCCGCACCGCCTCGCCCTCGACCACCTGCGTCGCGAGCGCGGCCATGGTCAGGTACACGCTCGCGCTCCCCGCCGAATGGCCGCTCGGGAAGCTGAGCCCCGAGGCGTCGACGAGATGCGGGACGAGCGTCGGTCGGGGCCGCCCGACCTCGGCCTTGAGCATCTCCACCATCACCCCCGCGCTCGCGGTCGCGGCGACCGTCAGCAGCGCGCTCGCCCAGCGGCGCATCACCAGTTGCAGGCCGACGACCGCCAGCACCACCGTCGTCAGGATCGGTACGCTGCCGAGCGCGGTGACGTCGATCATCGCCGCCTTTAGCCCGCGCGGGCCGACCGGCACCTCCAGATGCCCCGGCGTCCGCAAGCCCAACATGATCGCACGGTCAAACCCGAACGGCGCGCGGTCGATCGCCAGCCCGAGCAGCAACAGCAATCCGATCGCCGCCGCGCCCAGCCCCGCCGCGAGCAGCAGCGGCGGTGGGCGGCGCGTACGCTGATCTTGGGAAGATTGGGCTATGACTTCCCGCCCGGGCCGCCCGCGACCGAGTCCATTTCACCCGGCCCGTCGTCGTAATTCTCGCCCGGGGAGCCGCTGCCGTCGCCCGTGCCCGATCCGTGAACCTCGCCGGTGACGGGATCGGACCAGGCGCGCTTGCCGACCTCGGGCGGCAGGTCGCGCGTGCCATGCGTCGCGCCGGGATCGGCGGGGCCGGGCGTCCACGTCGTCGCCTCACCGCTCGGATCGGCGCGGCCGACCGCGGCCTCGTCCTTAATGTGGTAATCCTCGCCCGAATAGGAGCGGTCGTCGTTGAACGGCTTGGGCGTCCGCTCGCGTTCGGGGTCGACCTCGGGGTGGCGGGGGATGGTGCTGCTCATGCGCGGTCAAGCGCCCGGCGCGCGCGCCGGTTCCGCCAGCGCCGCGCGCAGCTTCGCGCCATCGGGCGAGCCGAGGCCGGTGCACGGATCCCACCCCGGCGCGGCGACGAAGCCGACATCACCCGCCTTGTTGTCGCCCACCGTCACGTCGTGGAACGCTCCCGGTGCGGCATAAAGCCGCGCGTGCGGTTGCCCGAGCGGCTTGCCAGCGCCTGCGTTCAGAACCGCGGCGATCCCCGCCCAGAGCGGCGCGACCGCGCTGGTGCCGCCGATCAGCTGCGTCTGCCCGCCGACGACGACGTGATAGCCGCTGTCGGGATCGGCATCGCCCGCCACGTCGGGGACGCCGCGCCCGCCTTTCTTGCTTGGCGGCGGGGGCAGCGTCAGCCCGTGTTGGTAGGCGGGCATTTTGAACAGCGCGGACACACCGCCGCCGGTGCCGCCGCCATTGCTCTTCCACACGCTCTCGCCGCTCAGCTTGGTGCCGCGCGTCGCGATCTTGGTGCCGCCGCAGCCGAGCACCGCCGGGTCGCTGGCCGGATAGTCGACATGCGCCTTGCCGTCCTTGGCCCCGTCGGTCGCGAGCGAGTCGCCCGACGCCGCCGTCACCGTCACGCCCAGCGCCGCAGCGTCGGCAAAAGCGGCGTGCATCGCCGCGATCGCCTGCCCGGTCCAGCCGCTCTCCGGCCCGCCCCAGCTGATCGACACCACCGAAGGTTTGTTGGTCGCGTCATGCACCGCCTGGGTGATCGCGTCGGCGAAGCCCTGGTTGGTGTTGGGCGCGAAGTAGACCGCCAGCGCCGCGCCGACCGCGACGCCGCCAGCCACCTGGATATCGAGCGCGACCTCGCCGTTCGCGCCGCTGGTGTCGCCCGGCGTGTTCGCGCCGCCGTCGACGGGCACCGCCGTGATCGCGGGCACGGGCAAGCCCATCGCCGCGAACGCCGCCTGATTGTCAGCGTCGGTATACCCGCCGCCGAGCTCGACGATGCCGATGCACTCGCCCGTCGCGTGACCGCCGCCGAAACCGTACAGCGCCGCAACCTCGGTCGGCAGATGCCCTTTCGGCTTGGTCGTTTCCCGGTGCGGCACGATCTTCGCCGTCGCCACCGGGCGCGTATCAAGCCCCAGCACCGCCAGCACCCGGTCGGCCAGCGGCGCGGGCAGGTGGATCGCGCCCGTCCGCACCCGCACCGCGCGCCCGCCAAGCTGTCCTTCGTGAAGCTGCGTCCCGAACGCGCTTTCAAACGCGGAGGCCGGGCCGCCGAGCTTCACCAAGCGCCGCGCGAGGTCGATCTCGACCACCTCCAACCCCGCCCCCCGCGCAAAGGCGGTCAGCGCGTCGGCGTCCGCCCCGTGCGCCGCCTCCCGCGCCGCGCGCAGTGACTCGCGCGTGTGCGTGGTGGCGGGAGCGTCATCGGGCTTGAGATACACGCTGACCACGATAGGCCGGTCGCCCGGTACCCGCCCGGTCACCGTCGCGTCGGCGGGGGCCGCTCGCTCGCTGCCGGGTATAGCACGAAGTCCGCTCGCCATTTGCCCGCCCCTTATCGTCGCACCCCTAACGCGCCGCGAGGCTGGCGGGTCCGCCGGCACCATAGCGGAACGGCTGACCGGTGGCCGGTCGTCGGGACGAGGTGGCGACCCTCATCGCCAGCCGGCTCCGCGCGGGGTGCGAAAGGAGAAACGGCTGAACGACCCTGCCCGCACCGCTCGCGCCTCCCGACCAGCTCATCGAGGGGCGCGGGCCCGACGAGACGCTCACCGAAGACCGGGAACATATCGTGCGGCGGCTCGCGAGAGCACGCCCACACCCTTGCGCCGCATTGCGCGGCTTGACCGGACGCAGCCACTCCTGCCTAATCGGAACAACGGGGGTGCCGCGTGACCGGGACTGTATCGGAGGCAGGGCAGACGGGCCCGTCGGCTCGGACGCTCTTCGGGCTGCTCGACGCCGATGCCTTCACCGTGTTCGCCGGTGCCAACCGGCACCTGTACGAACGCGCGGTCCTTGCGATCTACGAAGAGCTATTCCGCTCCGACCTGTCCTTCCCGACCGAGGCGGAGGTCGTTCACGTCATCTATCAGTGCCTCGCCCGCGAACCGGAACTCTGGCGCGAGGACGAAGCGGCAACCCCGCTCGACCGGCTTGAAGCCCGCGGCGGTCGCAGGGTCCGCCGGCGCCGCGAGAGCGGAACCGACCAGGACGCGACCGGCACGACCATTGTGCGCAGCCGCCAGATCTACACGCGCCTGCGGCAGACGGGCTGGCTCGACGAAACCCGCTACGGCCTCAAGGTCACGGTCGAGATGCCGTCCGGCGCGATGCGGCTCGCGGAGTTCCTTTGCTCGTTCAAGGACGGCCCCGCCGAGCAGCTCGGTGGCCTCGTCGTGGAGGTCAGGAATGCGGTCGACGCGGTGCGCCGCGCCGCGGCCGAGAACGCGCTGGGGCTGAACAAGGCGGCGCGCGACGCCGTGGCCTTTGGACGCTACCTCAGGACCGTTCTTTCCGCGCTTCGCGAGGTGGACCGGCAGGTCAAGGGCTCGGACACGCTCGGGGGACGCCTTCGCCACTATTTCGAGGATTTCGTGGAGCGCGTGCTGCTGCGCGATTACACGGCGATCTCGACCACGGCGCACCCTTATCGCTATCGGCGGTCCATCCTGAACTCGATCGCGGAGCTCGAGGATTCCGAGATCGACCTCGCCTCGATCGCGGACGCCTATGCCGAGGCGCGGCTCGCCTCCACGATCGGCGCGGCGCGCGATCTCGTCCACGAGGACCTGCAGCGCATTCGCGGTGTGTTCGAGCGTATCGAGGAGGCGTTCGACGCGATCCAGAACCACCGCGCGCGGCTCGAGACCCGGCTGCGCAACGTGGTCCGTTACGCCGGTCGCCGAACCGGCTTCATGCAGCGCAGCGAAGCGCTGATCCTGCGCCTCGACAGATCGCTCGACACGGCGCGGCACGGGTCGACGGGCGCGACCGCGCTTATCGAGCAACGTCAGGCCATTTTCTCGCCCTCCCTCCTGGCGCAACCACGCGGCACCCGCACGGCGATCTGCGGCAGCAGGCTCGCGATCCTGCCGCCAGACCCGATCCACGAACTGCGGCGACGGCTCGAGCGCGAGCATCTGGACCGGCTGACGGTCACGCCGGCTCAGGTCGCGCGCTTCCTGGAACGCCGGGTCGGGCCGTTCGGCACGGCGGAGGCCGGCAGCCTTCCTATCGAGGGCCTTGACGACTTCCTGGCGTTCGAGGCGCTCAGGCTTATGGTCGGGGCCGGGTCGGGCGATGGCGCGGAGCTGCCCCGGGGGCTCCGCGACCGCTTCCAGTTCACGGCGAGCAAGTCGGACGGCGTCAACAACGACTGGCTCGCCTGCCCCGGCTTTGTGGTCCGCAGGCTCGACGACACCGTCGGCATGGAGGCCCACGGTGCTCGTTGAGTTCTCCGCCCTTGAGGAGCGCAACCCGCGCGGCCTGGCCCGCGTCACCACGCTCATCGCCCACCTCATGCGCCACCAATTTGCCCATGTGGAAGACCGCGGCGGGGCGGTGCTGATCGAGACGCTGAGGCGGCCCGAGCTGTTCCGCCTGGTCGAGGCCTATTTCGACGTCGCCGGCTTCCGGCTCGTGTTCCGCGAACCCGAGGGGTGGGCGGGGCTGCTGCCCGACCCCGAACGCATCGCGCTGCCGCGGATGCGCGTCGACGAGACGATCGCGTTGCTGGTCGCGCGCCGCCTCTGGGAGGACGCGCTGCAGCAGGGCGACATTCAGGGCAACGGCACCACGCGCACGACGCTGAACGAGGCTTATGCCGCCTACGAGGACACCGTCGCGGGCACGCGGCGCGCGGCGCTGACGGCGAACGAGTTCCGGGACTGCCTGCGCGAGCTAGAGCGCCGCGCCCTGGTGCGCTTGGGCGAGTTTGACGCGGAGGCGCACGACTTGGAGCTCGACATTCGCGCCGTGGTCGCAACGGTCGCGGGCGAGGATTTCGTGGCCTCACTGGAGCGGCTGATGGGCGCGGTGGTGGGGGACGTCGCGACCGAGGCGCAAGGAGGCGAGGCGATCGAAGGGGACGACGTCGCCGATCTCGAGATCGCTACGGAGGCACAACCGTGATCGCCCTTTCCCGCATCTCGCTGATCAACTGGCACTTGCTGGCCAAGGCGGACCTCGATGTGTTCGGCAACGCGGCCATCCTCGGGCAGAACCGGTCGGGCAAGTCGACGCTCATCGACCTAGTCCAGGCGGTGATCGCCGGCGGCTCGGCGAGGTACTTCCGTTTCAACCGCTCGGCGGGCGAGACTGGCAGCCGGTCCGACAGGACACTGGCCGGATATTGCCTCGGCCAGCTGAACGAGGACAGCTTCCTTCGCGACCAGGCGCTGACGCACGTCGCGCTTGTGTTCACGGACGACGCCGGCGCGCGGCCGCCGACCACGCTCGGGCTCAGCGTCGAGGCGCAGCGCGGCCGGTCGGCGGAGGTCGTGGGTCGCTTCGTCGCCGAGGGTGTCGCGCTCGACACCTCGTTTTTCGTCGACGAGGACGCCGACGGGGTCCAGCCCGCGCTCTGGCCGATCGTCAAGCGGCGGCTGGAGCAGGCCTGCGCCAAGGCGGGCGGTCGGCTGCATACGCCCGGCGACGCGCGCAGCTTCATCCGCGAATATATGCGGGTGCTGTTCACGCGGCGGCGCACGTCGGACCCGGAGCGCTTCGTGCGCACCTTCATCGCGGCGCTCTCGTTCACGGACATGCCGTCGGTCGAGGCGTTCGTACGACGCTACCTGCTCGAACAGCGCGACATCAGCGTGCGCGAGCTGAGGGAGTCGATCCAGCGCTACCGCGAAATCCAGAGGACCATACGCGACCTGGAACGCAGGCTTGAGGCGCTCCTCGCGATCCGGGCGCAGGTTTCCCGCTACATGGCCCTTCTCGAGGCGGAAGACGTGGCGCGGTCGCTTGAACGGCTGGCGCTGCTGATCGAGGCTGGCGCGGCGCTCGTCGAAGCGTCGCGCTCCCTCAAGGAAGCGCTCGCCCGGCAGACGTCGCAAAGGAACGAGCTGGGCGCCGTCGAGGCGGAGGTCACGCGGCAGGAGGAGCTGCTCGCGGGCCTCGACCGGCAGCTCATGGCGAGCGGTGCGGCCGCGCAGCGCGTGGTCGTGGACAGCGAGATCCGCGAACTCGACCAGGCGCATGCGCGCGTGCAGGCGCGTGTGCAGGCGCGCCAGCTCGCCGCGGCGCGCGCGACGACGCTCCTCGATCTGCGGGACCGGCTCAACGTCATCAATCCCGGCGAGCTGATCCGCGCGCTCGAGGCGATCCGCGATGCGAGCGTGGGGCTCGCGCCCGCCGACTGGCCCCGCGAACCCCGGGTCATGGACCGGCTGCTCGACGAGGCCGCGCGCCATGCCGCCACCCGGCATCCCAAGGCGCTGGAGCGCCGGAACGACGCGATCGGGCGCGAGAAGGGCATGGAGGAAGAGCTGAGGGAGGCCCGGGAGAGACTGGCGGCGGCGAGCGCCGGACGCGTGCGCCTGTCGACCGGCACCATGGCGTTGATGGATGCGCTCCGGCGCGAGGGCATGCGTCCGCGCACGCTCGCCGAGGCGGCCGAGGTGGCCGACGAGCGGTGGCGCGGTGCGGTCGAGGCGATCATGGTGCGCGATCGCGAGACGGTCATCGTCGACCCGGAACACGCGTCGGAAGCGACCGCGACCTTAAAAAGCGGCGGCAGGCGCGCATTCCCGGCGGCGCGGGTCGCGAACACCCGCCGGCTGCAGGGCCAGTCGCGCAGCCCTCGCGACGGCACGCTCGCGTCCGTGCTGCGCAGCCCCGACGAGCTGGTGATGGCGTTCGCGGTGCATCGGGTCGGCAACGTGCGACTGGCCGAGACCCAGGACGACCTTCTCGCCGGCGGGCGCGCGGTGATGACCGACGGCGCCTACAATGACGGGCTGGTCACCGACATCCGCCAAGCCCCGGAGTACAAGATCGGTCGCGCCGCCGCCCCGCTGATGCAGGGAACGCTCAGCGCCAGGATCGACGAGCTGGTCGCGATCGTCGCCACCCACCGCCAGACGGCGAGAATCTTCGACGACATCGCGCGCCGGCTCGAGGACTGCGCGGAGCCGGTCGAGCCCGGCGAGCGACTGGATGCGCTCACGATCGAGCTCGACGACCTGGCCCAGCGCCGCACGGACGCACGCGACCGTCTGGGCCGAATTGCGGCAACGATGGATCCCGCCCTCCTCGATGCCCACGCCCGGGCCAAGGCCGCGCTTGCCGACCTCGGCCTCGATCGCGACCGACTCCTCAAGCGGGAGGGCGGCATCGACGCGGACGTGAAGGCCGCCCGCGCCCGCGTCGTGGCCGGCGAGAACGTGCCGGGCTCGCTTCTCTGCCTCGCCGTTCGGCGGCGTACCTTCAAGGCGAGCGTCGCTTTCGCCGCGGTGCTGCACGAACTGGCGCCGGCGTACCGGCGCGAGCGGGGCCGACCCCCGGCGCGCATCGCCGCCGACATGGCGAAACGCGCAAGTCAGGCGATGGAAGAGCATCGGGAGCTCTTGCACGAGATCAGGGCGGCGCTCGGCACTTACTCGCTCGCATTCCCGGACGCGCTCGCGGACTATGGGCAGGCACACGTCCCGACGACCGTGAAGGAGTGGGTCGACCAGGGCGTGGCGGCGCTCGAAGGCAATGAGCTCATCCAGTACCGGCGCCAGGCGGACAACGCGGCCGACACCGTGTCACGGCTGTTCCGGACGACCTTCATCCACGAGCTCAACAACCGCTTCGGCGCGCTGCACGAAGAGATGCAATCGCTGTCGAAGGCGTTGCGCTCGCGGCCGCTGCATGGCGAGCGCTACCACCTAAAGGAAACGGTCAAGCCCGAGTTCGCTGATCTCCACCGTCTCGCGATCGACAGCGAGCACGACGAGTCCGCGCTCGACGCGCTGTTTGGACGCGGGGAGGCCAAGAATGAGCAGCACGCCCGCGCGCTCCGGCAGGTCGAGCAGCTGCTGGGCGATGAGGACCACGACTTCACGGTATTCGAGGATTATCGCAACTATTTCACCTTCGACCTCAGGACCGAGGACATCGCCACGGGACGGGTCACCAGCTTCGACCGGCGGCGCGGGGTCGCGAGCGGCGCGGAGCGGCAGGTCCCGTTCTATGTGGTGATCGGGGCGGCGCTGGCCAGCGTCTACCACGGGACGCAACGAGCCGCCGGCGAGGAGGAGCTCGGCATGGGGCTCGCCGTCTTCGACGAGGCGTTCAGCAAGATGGACGGCCCCAACCAGCGCACCCTGCTCGACTTCTACCGCGCGGTCGGCCTGCAGGTCGTGATCGCGGCCCCATCGGAGAAGCGCGCCGTCGTGTACGAGAATCTCGATTGCATCGTTGACGTGTTCCGCATCGGCGACGCGGCCATGGCGCAATCCGTCCGCCTGAAGGCCAGGACGCGCGAGGAGCTCAGACGGGCGAACCCGCATCACCTGAGCGACGACGAACTCGCCGATCGGCTGGACGCGGCCGGGACGGCGGAGGCCGCCGAGTGACGAGACGGGCGTTCGCCGATGCGGGCGCGCTCCTCAACCACCTCCTAGACCGGCACGAGGCGAGCGCCGGAGGAACCCGGCCGACGGCCGCCATCGACGAGGACGGCTTTGGCAGCGTCGCCGAGCGCGATGCGTTCGATGCCGACCTGGCCCGACTCGAACAGGCGGGTGCCGTCCAGCTCATCCGCAAGGGGCCCCGCTCGGACCTGCGGACCACCGGTGTGCGACTGACGACGCCCGCGCTCGCCTATGCGCACCTCGGCCGCGCGCCGTCGGGCGACCAGGTGGACGCGCGGCTCGCCGACCTGCGGGCGCGCGCCGACCGGGACGCCCCGGAGCGCGAGCTGGTCGAGGACGTCGCCTCGGCATGGCGGCGCGGCGTGGGCCATATGGCGATCCCGCAGGGCGATGTGCGCACGCTCGCCACCGTGATCGACCTCGCCCATGCGATCGCCGCGCGCGCCGATAGCGGAGCGGGAGAGCTCGACTTCCGCACCTTTTCGCGCGCCGCGGTGGGCGACTCGAAAGCGCTCGAACGCAACGTCCGGCAGGTCGCCTGGGCGCTCGCGCGGCTCGCGCCGCACCTGGCGGTCCCGGGCGCAACCGCCGACGAGCTCATGTTGAGCATGGGACTGGCGAAGCTACCCCAGCCGGTACTGGTCAGCGGTTCGTTCGGGATCGGCGACGCTCCGTTTCCGTCGCTTTCATTCATAGGAATACCGCCAGAGGCAGCTGCATCGCTCTCCCTGGCGAAAAGGCCGCCCTATGTGCTCACGGTCGAGAATTACGTATCGTTCGTGCGACACGCGCGGGAGGTGGGTGCGCGCGACGGCGGTCTCACCATCTATTCCGGCGGCTTTCCGTCCAGACCCGCGCTCGACGCGATCGTGCGGCTTTCGGCGGCGGCACAGACTCCCGTGTTCCATTGGGGCGACATGGACGCGGGCGGTGTCCGCATCTTTCGGCACATCGAGCAGGCGCTTGCTCCAGTCGGCCGGGCGCTGCGGCCACATCTGATGAGCGCAGCCCTGCTCCGCACGTATGGCCGAGCCGCAAGTGGCGACAACGTCAAGCTGCCGGGCGACCTGGCGGGAAGCGCGATGGAGGAGCTGGCGGTCGAGTTCGGGCGAACGGGCCTTGTGCATGAGCAGGAGGAATTCGATCCGATCTCGCCGATTGACGAGCCATAGGTCCGGCGGGCGCCGCCGGCGCTCGGATTCGACGCCATCGACCAGCGCGAGCGAGCGGATGCAGGAAAGGCCGCGCATGGAGACGATGGTGTCGGTCGGGTGCTGCTCGTTGGTGTCCGCGATCGGCAGATCGACCGAGGGCACGCGCCGCAGCACGTCGTCGATGACGACGACGTCCGGGGTGGCGCGCCGCGGCATCAGCGCCGCCGCGCAGACCAGCATCGCGAGCTGGCCGTGCGCGAGCAGGCGGTGGGCGAGCACGCGTCGCGCCAACCAGTGCCGTCCTCATCCGCGGCGGCCGCAGTTCCCGGTCCGCCGGAGCGGTGGGGGAACCGAGCTGCCGACGCAGGACCAGACCATCAGCGGCGGGAAAGTGACCCCTGGTTCATCAGGCCCGAACGCCCGGAACGGGCAGCTACAACATCCCGATCTGCCTGAGCCACATCTCGACGAGGCGGGGCCAGGTGCCGACCGGCTCGTTCCGGTGGCGCAGGGCAAAGGCGTGCCCGCCCTTGGCGAACAGGTGAACCTCCGTGGACACGCCGGCCTTGTCCAGGGCGGTGGCATATAGGAGGCTGTTGCAGATCGGATCGGTCGCGTCGTTCCAGGCCTGCGCGATGAAGGTCGGCGGGGCCGCCTTGCTGACCGGCAGGGTGCGGTCGAACGAGCCGTCGCCGCGGCAGATATGGCCCGGGTAGAGCGCCACGGCGAAGTCGGGCCGGCTGCTGATCCGGTCGATGGCGTCGACCGGGCGATAGGTCGGCTTCAGGATGTTGCTGGTCTGCGCGATCAGATAGCCGCCGGCCGACATGCCCAGCACGCCGATGCGGTGTGGGTCGATGCCAAGCTCGCCGGCCCTCGACCGCACCAGCCTTACCGTGCGCTGCGCGTCCTGCAGCGCTCGCGGGATCGCTGGCGTGACTTGATGCTGGAGGGAGCTGTCCCAGAAATCGTTTCCGCCCGGAACGCGGTACTTGGACACCATGCAGGTGATCCCCTGCGCGGTAAGCCAGCCGCAGATTTCCGTGCCTTCCAGGTCGATGAGGATCGTTTGAAAGCCGCCGCCAGGGAACACGATCACGGCGGTGCCGGTGTTGCGGCCCTTCGCGGGCATGATCGTCAGCGTCGGTACGGCGACGTCGAGAACGGCCCGTGACACGCCGTTGGCTGCCGCGGCATCGTCGAAAACCTGCACGCTCTCCGGCGGTTGCGGCCGGAATGTGCCGTCCGGCGCGGGTCCCGGCCAGATCCGCACCTGCTTCAGTCCCGGGCCCGGCTGCCACGTGCCCGGCACCTCGACCGGCGGCTTGTCCGCGCTTCCCGCCCGCTTGTCAGTAGATTCGGCGGCGCGAGAGGTCCCGCACGCCGAGTTGGCCAGCGCCAGCGCGGGCAGGAGGAGCAGGCGAAAGCGCATGGTGACCCCTTCGGAAATCAGGCGCAACGGTCCGGGCCCGAGGTTTTGCCGTTACAGCCTGCTCGTCGCTCATCCGCGCGGACCACGCCAGTCCCTCGATGATTGCAGCCACAACACCTTTTTTTGTCAATCTCCACTTGTCAGGGGTCGGCGTCAAATCCGTGCCGAGCCGCCGTCCGCGAAGCTTCATCCGTTGTTGGACGGGCGACATGGGGCAGCGCTGCCGAGCGGGCTTGAACCTACCTGGAGGTAAGTATGAGATTGGCCCATGGAGAACCCCGAACCCGTGTGCGGCCTCGACGTCGCGCTCGCCGTGATGGGTGGCAAGTGGAAGCCGCTGATCCTGTACCACCTGTAGGGCGGGCCGACGCGCTTTGGCGAGCTGAAGCGCCGGGTAGCGGGCGTCAGCGAGAAGGTGCTGATCCAGCAGCTGCGCGAGCTGGTCGCGGCGGGCGTGCTCACCCGACGCGACCACCAGCGGGTGCCGCCGATGGTGGATTACGCGATGACGCCGTTCGGGCTGACGCTGGCCGAGGCGCTGATGCCGCTATGCGTGTGGGCACCGAACATCGTGCGGAAGTGGAGCGGATTCTCAGGGCATCCCCGTCCGGCGCTCTCCAAACGGTTGCGCCGTCGGCAGCCGAATAGCTCCGGAACCTCCTCGCGACGGCCTCGGTCAAGCCGCCTGTTCGTAGCCGAGCTCGGTCGCCGGTCGTCGCTCGGGCACCGGTGCCAGGCACGCATCGCGCGCGACCAGACCGTCGAGGGTCGGCGCGTCCATGGGGCGGGCGAATAGGAATCCTTGGAACTCGCGGCAGCCGAGCTCGCGCAACATGTCGAACTGCTCGGGCGTCTCCACTCCTTCCGCCACCACGCCGAGGTCCAGCGCCGTCGCCATGCCGATCACCGCGGCCACGATCGCGCGCGCTTCCGGGCCGACGCTGAGACGGGCGGTGAAGGCGCGGTCGAGCTTGAGCTTCTGCACGGGGTAGCGGTGCAGGTGGCTCAGGCTGTAATAGCCGGTGCCGAAATCGTCCAGCGCGAGCTGAAACCCCATGCGGCGCAGCGACGCCAACGCCTCATGCGTCTGGCGGTCGTCGCCGATCAAACAGGTTTCGGTGATATCCAGGTCCATGCGTGTGGGGTCCCCGCCCGTCTCGGCCAGGGCCGCCTCCACCCGCGACAGGAACCCCGGCGCGCGCAGCTGGACGGGAGACAGGTTCACCGCCGTGCGCAGGCCGGGCCACCGTGCCGCATCGACGCAGGCACGGCGGAACACATGGTTGCTGAGCGGACCGATAAGCCCGCATTCCTCCGCCAGCTTGATAAAGGTCGCGGGGGGAACCGGGCCGCGTCCGGGGCGCGTCCACCGGGCCAGCGCTTCGGTCCCGAACATGCGACCGTCCGCGTCCACCAGCGGTTGATAGAGCACGTCCGGCCCCGAGGTGGCGAGCATGTCGCGCAGATCGTGCTCCAGCGCCTTGCGAGCCTTGAGCACGTGGTCCATCTCCGGCTCGAAGAAGCAGTACCGCCCGCGCCCGCCCTCCTTGGCCCGATAAAGGGCGACATCGGCCTGGCGCAGGGTTTCCTCGTGGTCGATCTCGGGGTCGCAGACCACCGCCACACCCACCGAGCAGGACAGGACGACCGGCCCGGCGGTGAGTTCAACGGAACCGGACAAGGCACCGACGACCCGCTCGGCGAGGCTTGCGGCCCCCACCGCCTCCGCCGCGGCGCTCACCACCGCGAACTCGTCGCCGCCTAGCCGCGCCACCGTGTCCTCCGCCCGGCACACGGCCTGCAGCCTGCGACCGACCTCGCGGATCAACTCGTCGCCCGTCTGGTGGCCATAGGTGTCGTTGACCTCCTTGAAACGGTCGAGGTCGAGGTAGAGCACCGACAGCCGCCCCGACCCGCGCCGCAGCGCCTCGCGCGCCTGCTTCAGCCGTTCGCCCAGCAACAGCCGGTTGGCGAGGCCGGTGAGCGGGTCGTGCAAGGCGAGGCGGCGCGCCTCCTCCTGGTTGCGCACCAGCCGCATCGAGATGGCGCGCGCGTGACGGATCAGGGCAAAGGCCGAGCCGGACAGGATCAGGGCCGCGAGGACCAGAAAGGGGACCGATCGCCCGAGCAGCTCGGCTCCCGGTCGCAGCGGCACCCAGGTCAGCCGGATGCTGCGACCGTCCGCGGTTCGCGCCAGGTCCACGCCCGTGCGGCCCGAAGCGACCGGCCCGGCCCCGACGTCCGATCTCATGCCGACCAGCAGGTGCCGATCGGCCAACGCCGCCCGCAGCGCGACGTCGACAGGGGCCTGAACGACGAACAGGGGATGTCGACCATGGGTGGGGCGCCTGCCCGAATCGGCCTGCACGGCGAGCACGCTGACCAACGACGGTCGACCGTCGACCAAGGCGATGCGGCTCGCTCGCGGCGTGTGGTCACCAGGCGCGCCCTTGCGTGGGTCCGCCTCGACCGCCCGCACCCGCGCGATCAGCGGCCTGGCGACGGCCATCAGGTCCGAAAAGGCCGCGGCGGGCTTCTGGCCGCTCTTGTCGGTCCCGTAGATCGGTCGGTCGGCATAGTCCGCCGCCACCGCCTGCTCGAACAAGGGGCTGTGCATGGTGGAAAGCGCGATGTTGTTGAAGGCCCAGGCGCGGTCCGGCGCGCGGTTCGCGTCGAATCGGTCGAGACGCTCCGTCGCTTCGTCCCAGGTTATGAACGGGTTGAGCATGGACTCGACTTCGTGCACCCGCCGGGTGACGTCCTTTCTCATCAGCGCGCCCTCCCGATGGCGTTCGGCCGAGTCGATGCGCCCGGCGCCTATGAGCAGGGAGCCCAAAAATAGGGCGCAGGCCAGGACGGCCAACGCGCTCAGCGGGCCGTAGGCGCGCAATCCGGGGTGCCTGTGCTCCATGCGTGCCATCCGATGTTCGGGACCACCTTGCACGCCCAAGGTTACCAAACGCCTGCCGCGGCGCGCGCGACCGCCGCTTCCTGCGTCAGCGGGGTTTGACGAACTCGAGCGTCATGCGGTCGCTTTCACCGATGGCGGTCTGGCGGGCGCGGTCATGGACGGTGGTCCGACCCGACCCGCTCGATCAGCAGCAGCACGTCCTCGATCAGCGCCGACATCGCGGCTCGCGCCGCCACGGCATCGCGCGCCAGGACCGCGTCGTGCACCGCCGCATGGCCGACGATGCTGGCCGTTCGACCGGCGATGCGGTTGGTGAAGCGGATGGAGGTCCTGAGCGCCGTCGCCACGACCTCCCGGAACTGGGTGAAGAACGGGTTGTTCGTTGCGCGCAGCACGGCGACATGGAAGTCGATGTCCGCGTCCAGTGGATCGTCCAGCCCCCGCTCCGCCGCGCGCATCCGCAGCAGGCCGGCGGAGATCGCGGCTCGCTGCGGGTCGGTGGCGTTCAGCGCCGCAAGCGCCGCCGCCTGTGGCTCCACGCCGACGCGCAGCTCGTTGAAGCGACGCAGCAGCTCGATCGTCGGCCCGCGCTCGAGCAACCAGCGCAGCACGTCGGGGTCGAACAGGCTCCACGCATCGTCGGGCATGACGAACGTGCCCTGTTTGGGCCGCGCGCCGAGCAGCCCCTTGGCGGACAGCATCTTCACCGCCTCGCGCGTGACCGACCGGCTGACCCCGTGCCGCTTGACGATCTCCGCCTCGGTCGGGAACGGTTGGTCGCGATAGGCACCGACGACGATCGCGCGGCCCAGCACTTCCTGCAACCCGAAGGTCAGGTTGCGGCCGAGGTCGCCGCGCATCATGCCCCCGTACGCCGGACCGCTCTCCATAACTCTTGTCGTTTCCTTTTCCGCGCGCCGTTCACCTACGCCAACGGCGGTCGCTCGCGCAGCGTACTCGCACGTCGTCGCGAGTAAAGCGGCTGTTTATTAATCATACAAGTATTGTGAAAAGCCGAATGCTGCGATAGCCTGCTCATGTCAGGGCCGGATAGCGGCCGATAAGGGGGAGGACTGTATATGCGCGCGGCACCGATTCGGTTTGCTTTCACCACTTCGTGCCTTGCGCTCGCGCTGGGGACCGGCGCGGCGGGCGCGCAGACCGCCGATCAGGTGCCCAACCCCACCGCGCACACCGACACCGGCACCGAAACCCCGCCCGCGCCGACCAGCCAGAGCGCCGATCCTAATTCGCGCCTCGGCGTGACCCCCTCCGCGGACGACGGGTCGGGCCAGGATATCGTCGTGCGCGGCATCCGCGCCTCCCTGGAAAAGGCGGCGCAGATCAAGCGCGACAACCTCAACGTCGTCGACTCGATCGTCGCGGACGATATCGGCAAGTTCCCCGATCGCACCGTCGCCGCCGCGCTGCAACGCGTTCCGGGCGTGCAGGTGACGGTGGGCGACAATAACGAGATCGTGAACCCGATCATCCGCGGCCTGCCCGACGTGCTGACGCTGCTCGACGGGCGCGAGATCTTCACCGGCACCGGCCGTGGCTTCTCCTACCAGGACTTGCCCGCCGAGGCGCTGGCGGGGGCGGACGTGTACAAGTCGACGTCCGCCGAGCTGATCGAGGGCGGCGTCGCGGGCATCGTCAACCTGCGCCTCCACAAGCCGTTCGACTTCAACGGGCTTACCGTGGTGGGCAACGCGCGCGCGGTTTATACCCGCAACACGCAGGAGGTGAACCCGGTTGTCGGGCTGCTCGTCTCCGACCGCAAGCAGACCGGCATCGGCGAGATCGGCGCGCTGGTCGACGTGTCCTATTCGCACAACATCTTCGACCGCCCGATCGCGTTCAACTGCGACTTCCGCAGCGGCACGCAAGGGCCGGCGGGCGCGGCGGGATTGGCCGCCCCGACCTGCGTCGGCGGCGTCAGCAACCAGGGCGAGTATGAGCGCAAGCAGGCCAATGCCGCCCTGCAATGGCGTCCGGCACCCGGCCTGGAATTCTACGCCAATGGCCTCTATACCGACTATCGCGCCAAGTGGGCGAACGTGTTCCAGATCGACGATGTGTTCGGCGGCACGTTCGGCAACGTGACCGCGACGAACAGCTGTCGTAATTACAGCGTCAATCCCGACGGGTTCTTCCCCAATCCGGGTGACCCGACAGTCACCCAGAACCTGTGTACCGTTGGCGGCTTCACCTCGACCGGCCATGGCGGCTTCACCAGCACGCAGGCGCATTTCGATCGCACGCAGGTCTATGTCATCTCGGGCGGCGGCAAGTGGGACACCGGCGCGCTCTCGCTCGCAGCGGACGTCTCCTATCAGCATTCGCGCATCCGCGACCAGAACTTCATCCTCGACACGTTCAAGGCGGGGCCGGGAATCACCACCGTCGTCAACGGCGTGAACATCGACGGCGGCACCAGCTACGCCGACACCGCGAACGGGCTCACCAACCCCAACAACTTCGCGCTGTCGCCGCTCAACCAGGACAACATCCGCGACATCGGCAAGGAGTTCGCGGCCAAGCTCGACGGCCATTACAAGGTCGGCGGTTTGCTCGACGACCTGCAGTTCGGCGCGCGCTACGCCGACCATTCGGCGACGCACCAGCAGTCGCTCGGCGGCACCTGCGGCGTCGTCACGCCCGTCTGCGGTACGTTGGTCGCCAGCGTGCCGTTCCTCGGCGCGGGGTTCCTGACCAACTCGGACGGGATTCCGACGGTCGACGGCGGGCTGGGGGTGGTCGCGGCCAGTCAGGACCGGCTGCGTGACCCGGTGCTCCAGAACCAGCTTCGCGCGCTGTACGGCCTCGGCCAGGGCTTCCCCGCCTTCACCGCCGACCGGGCGTTCGCCGCGTCGGAAAAGACCTATTCGGCCTATGCCCAGGCGAAATACCAGTTCCCGCTCGGTGGCGCGATCAACGTGGATGGCCTGTTCGGGGTGCGCTACACCCGCACCGACCGGACCATCGCGGGCGCGGCGTTCGTCACCCCCGCCGCGACGACCGCCGTTCCCACCCCGGCCCCGATACTGACCCCGTTCAATGCCAGCACCACCGACAATAACTGGCTCCCCAACGCGAGCGCGCGGGTGCGGTTCGGCGGCGGGTTGCAGGCGCGGTTCAACTATTCGCGCGCGATCGCGCGGCCCGCGTTCGGCGACCTCAACCCCGGGCTCAGCTATCTGATCTCGACCAACACGCTGATCCTGCCCGCGGGCAATGGCGGCAACCCGAGCCTCAAGCCGCAACAGTCCGACGCTTTCGACGCGACGCTGGAATATTACTTCCACCACAACAGCTTCATCGCGATCGGCGGTTATTACAAGAACATCAAGAACCGTGTCATCAGCCAGAGCCAGCAGGAGCTGATCAACGGTTTCAACTACAACATCACCCGTCCGCGCAACGTCGGCAAGGTGACGTTGAAGGGCATCGAGGTCAGCGGTCAGGCGTTCTTCGACTTCCTGCCCGGCGCGCTGAGCGGCCTAGGCGCGTTCGGCAATTTCACGCTCGCCGACAGCAAGGTGAAGACGCCGGGCGACATACTTTATGGTCAGCAGATCCAGGGCGTGTCGAAATACAATTTCAACGCGGGCGGGCTATACGAGAAATACGGGTTCGTCAGCCGCGTCGTCTACACCTACCGCTCGTCCTATTATGACGAGAATTATGGCGGTACGACGCTTCGCCCCGCAGGGCAGACGCTGGTGCTCAACACCGTACGCCCCAACGGTCGCCTCGACGCCAGCATCGGCTACGAGATCAAGAAGGGCGTCACCGTCAGCCTCGATGGAACCAACCTGACCAACGCCAAATACAGGAGCTATTACGGGCTGCCGGAGTTTCCGCGCGACGAGCGGTTCGACGACGCGACCTATTCATTGGGCATCACCGCGCAGTTCTGATCCACACCACGGGAGGCCAGTGATGGAACATCTTACCCGCCGCGGCCTCATCGCCGCTGGCCTCGCCGGGAGCGCGGCGGCGCTCGCCGCCCGCCCCGCCCTGGGGCAGGCGGCGGCCCCGACGCTCAACAGCCAGCTGTCGGGTTATCTCACCGGGCTCCACGACCCGGTCATCATCCGCGAGCGCGACACCTATCATGTGTTCGGCTCGGGCGGATGGTGGGGCAAGCCGGGGCCGAGCTGGCGGACCTCGACGAACCTGCACGTCTGGACCGACAACGGCTCGCCGTTCGACGCGATCCCCGCCTGGGCGCAGGCGGCGATCCCCAAGGCGACGAGCATGTGGGCCCCCGACATCTCGTTCGTCGACGGGCTCTATCGCCTTTATTACTCGGTCTCGACCGGCGGGGCGATGCGCTCGGTCACCGGTTTCGCGACCTCGCGCACGCTCGACCGCCGCTCGCCCGATTACGGCTGGACCGACCATGGCCTCGTGATCGAGAGCTTCGAGGGCGGGACCTACAACGTCATCGACAGCAACTTCGTCGTCGATGCGGCGGGCAACCACTGGCTCGAGTTCGGGAGCTATTGGGGCGGGCTCAAGCTCGTCCAGCTCGACAAGCGAACCGGCAAACCGCTCCCCGGCGCGCCGCTCCACTCGCTCGCCTACCGCCCCGCGCCCGCGGGCGGCGACAACCCGGTCGAGGGCGGCTTCGTCTTCCGGCGGGGCGGATGGTACTATCTGTTCGCCAGCTATGATTATTGCTGCCGGGGCGCGGCAAGCAACTATTACGTCGCGGTCGGCCGCTCGCGCAGCGTGACGGGCCCCTATGTCGGGCGCGACGGCAAGGCGATGATGGACGGCTATGGCACGGCGGTGATCGTCGAGCGACCCTGGGCGTCGACCAACTGGCGGGGCCCGGGGCATTGCGGGTTGTATCCTGACCGTGACCGCGACCTGATCGTCTATCACGCCTATGACGTCGCACACGAGGCGCGCCCGACGCTGCGGCTGGCGGAGCTGCGCTGGGACCGGGACGGGTGGCCGGTCGCGCTTACATGAGGCGGGCTTCCGCGCTCCAAGCTCGGCTGTCGGACACCATCAGGCAGCGCGTGCCTGCAATCTCTGTCCCAAGAGCATCGGCAGTTCATGGGCGGGCACGGCCCGGGAGAACAGATACCCCTGCATCGCGCAGCAGCCGGCCTCTTCGAGGAAGCGTTGCTGCTCCAGTGTCTCGACGCCTTCGGCCGTGACGGTCAGGCCCATGGCGTGCCCCAGCGTGACAACCGCGGTCACGATGGCGGTCGAATCCGTGGTGCGCCCGAGATGCTGGATGAAGCTCTTGTCGATCTTGATCTTGTCCACCTCGAAGCGCCGCAAGTAGCTCAGCGACGAATAGCCGGTGCCGAAATCGTCCAGGGCGATGCGTAGCCCTGCCCGCCGGAACTTCTTGAGCGCCTCGCGCACGAGGTCGTCATCGTCGAGCAGCACGCTTTCCGTCACTTCCAGCTCGATGCGCCGGGGGTCGGCACCGCTCGCCCGCACGATCCCGATCACCCGGTCGGCGAAGCCGTCCGAGCGGAATTGCACGGGCGACAGGTTCACCGCCATGAACAGTCCCGGGTAGCACCGCGACGTCGCGCACGCCTCCCGCAACACCCACTCGCCGAGGTCGCCGATCAACCCGGTTTCCTCGGCTACCGAAATAAATTGTTCCGGCGAGACCAGCCCCTGCACGGGGTGCTCCCACCGGACCAACGCCTCCATCCCGATGACCGGCTCCCCGGTTCCGGCGACCTGCGGTTGGTAGAAGACGCGGAGCTGATCGCCCGCGGTCAGCGCGACCCGCAGATCCTCCTCGATCGAGCTGCGCCGACGCACGGTTTCGTCCATCGCCGCGCAGAAGAACCGAACGCAGTTGCGCCCTTCCGCCTTGGCCCGGTAGAGCGCGATGTCCGCCCGGCGGAGCAGGTCGACCCGGTCGAACCCGTCGTCCGGCGCCTTCACCACCCCGATGCTGACGCCGACGAACGCGTTGCCGCCCAGCACCTCGAACGGTCGCCTCACCGTGTCGAGGATCCGTTCACAGATCGCTTCCACCTGCGCGGCGTCGCCGTCCGCGTTCAGCAGGATCGCGAACTCGTCGCCGCCAAGCCGTGCGACCGTGTCGCTTTCGCGGAGCACGCCGGCGATGCGCGTCCCGAACTCGCGGATCAGCGCGTCGCCCGCATGGTGCCCCAGCGTGTCGTTGACATGCTTGAAACGGTCGAGGTCGAGCGCCAGCACCGCCAATCGCTCGCCGCGGCGCGCGCGGGCCAGCGCCTGATCCAGCCGGTCGTTGAACAACGCCCGGTTCGGCAGGCCGGTCAGGACATCGTGAAAGGCGAGATGCTGCGCCTGCGCCTCGCTGGCCTCCAGCTCGACCATTGTCGCCTCCAGCTGCCCGGTCGACCGGCGCAGCGACCAGGCGAGCAGCGCCATGATCGCGACCATGAGAGCGATCGCGGCCGCGGTGGCCGGCGCGAGCACGTGCAGGACGGCGGTGCCCGGCAGCTCCGGACGCCAGAAGAAATAGCCGATGAAGCGCCCGTCCTCCGTGCGGAACGGCAGGGCCTGTTCGCCCGAACGCCGGTTGTCCGCGCGCGAGAAGCGTGGGGCGTCGATCAGATTGCGCGCGGACAGTTCGCGCAGGAAGGTGTCGTCCAGAAAGCGGATGCTCACCAGCACCGGCTCGTGGCCGATGTGGCGCAGCTTCTGGTCCACGTACGGGACCATCAGCATCGCGCTCGCGACCGCCGGTCGGCCCTCCACGAGCAGGAGCCTCGACGCGTGGATCGCCTTGTCGCTGGTCTCGACCGTGGAGCCCGGAGGAAGCTCGTGGTGAGGCAAACGATCGTGAAGATAAGGTCGACCGTGGAGGCGGCCCCGCACTCCGTCGATCAACATCTTCACATCGGCGCGAAGCCCTTCGAAGTGTCGAGGGTCCGCGCGCTTGACTTTCACCGCCGCGTAGACGGGGTGGTCACGGCCGTCGAGAATGAACACCTCGTTGTGGCCGAACATCGTATAAAACCAGAATCCTATATTCTGGTCGATCCAGCGCCGGTCCAGGTCGGGTTTCGCGAGCTGGATCAGTGCATCGTCCCAGACCGCCGCCGTTTCCTGCTCGTGCGCCAAGGTGTCGATACTGGCGTTGATGGCGTGACGCGTCGTGCGCACCTGTCGATCGACGGACACCGCGTCGCTCCGGCTGGTCGCCCAGTAGAGACCAAAGCCCGCCAGCGCCATCGCGGCCAGCGTCGCGGCCAGCAGGGGAAGCACGACCCGGTGACGAAACTCCCAGCGGCCTCGAGACATGAACGCCGACGACATTGTCACTCCGCTTCGGAAGCCGCGAGCGTTAGCGGGCAGCGTTTAACGAATCGTGTTCGCACGCGTCCGTCGCCGGTCAGCGTCGCACGACCGCCGTCAGTCCGACCGTCCGCGGACGCCAGGTGCGGTTGGTGAACAGCAGCGTGTCCCTTCCGCTATGCTGGCGATCGAGCAACGGCGCGCTGTCCAGGAGATTGTCCGCGAAGACCGACAAGTCCAGCGGGCCCATCACGCCGCCGATGCGCAAAGCCACATCCGTTCCCGCCTCCGCCGGCACCACGCCGGGATCATAGGACGCGGTGGCCGGATCCTGCTCCTTGGTGCGGGCGCCGCGGCCGATGTAACGGACGTCCGCGCGTGCATAAAGCTCGTGCCGGTCAACGGCGAAATCCTGCTGCGCGCTCACGCTCGCGTTCCAGGGCGAACCGTCAAGCGCGTCCCCTTGCCTGGCCACCGATACCGTCGACCCTGGATAGCCCGCATCGCGCGTGTAGCGCGATCTGGTGTAGCCCAGCGCGGCGTCGATCACGAGGCCGGCCAGTGGGTGCGCGCTCACCTGAAGGTCGAACCCTTGCGCTCGCGCGCGACCGAGATTGTCGATATAGCTGATGGTGCAGCTCGGCAGGGTCACGGATTGCTGGATGCCGTTCCAGTCGATCCTGAACAGGCTGGCGTCGACGGACAGCTTGCCGCCCCGTAGACGGTTCTTTGATCCGATCTCGAAGCTGTTCACCGTGTCCGGCGCGTACGAGGCGGGATTGCCGCTGATCCCGAGCGCGTCGAAATCGGCGGCGCAGGCAGCGTAAGGGACGGGCGCATTCGCCCCGCCGGGGCGGAAGCCCCTGGCGTAGGTGGCGTATAGCAGCCCGTCGTCGGTGACCCGGTACGCTATGCTTGCCTTGGGCGTCAGCGGACGATTGCGCGTCTGGCCGCGTCCCTCGGTTCGGCCATAGTTCTGCGGACCGTCCGCGAAGTTGGAGAAACGATAGCGGATGTCCGCGTAGCGGAGCCCGCCCGTCAACCCGAGCCGCCCGACGGGTCGCCACGTCACCTCGCCGAAAGCGGCGACCTGCCGCTCATGGGCCACCGACTGGTTCAGGTAGCTGGAGGTGCCGTCCGCGAGCGGGATCGGTCCGTCGGCTCCCGCCGCCTGCCCGAAATAATCCGAGATCGAGGTTCCGAACAGCTGCCCGAACAACCGGTCGCCCAACGGATCTAGGATCCGCTCGCTGCTGAGCTGGGTTTGATCCTGGACGAACACGCCCGCCACCCAATCGAGCTTTCCGGCCGAGGGCGTGGACTGGACGCGCACCTCGCCCGTCCAGATCCGCTGGCGGTTGGTGACCCGGCTCGGGCTCAGATAATAGCCCACGTCCGGGTTCACCCCTTCGGGCAGAAGCAAGGTCGGCGGCGTGGCGCACCCGGTCACGCATGTCGGGTCCAGCGGCAGCGTCTGGTAATAGGACAGGTTATAGATCGTCCCGTCATAGCCGGACAGGTCGTTGCGGCTGAAACGGGACGCATTGGCGATCACGCTGACCGCGCCCAAATCGGCCTCGACCTTCAGCGACGGGAGCAGGAGGCTGTCCTCCTTGCGTCGGTATTCCGGGCTCGAGTCGCGGAACAGGCCGCGGTCGGGACGCGACTGGCTCTCGACGAAGCGGTCGTCGTCCGCCGTGACGCGGCGTTGATAGTAGAGGGCGGGCGTCAGGCGAAGCTCCGGCGACACCTGCCAGGCCAGCGCGCCGCGCAAGGCGGTCACGGCATCCTTGTTGCTGTCGCGGTGGGTGAGGGTGCCGGCGAAGTCGGTCTTGCCGATCCAGCCCGCCGACTCGCGCCGATAGCCGCTGACCCGGAAGCCCAGCGTGTCCGTCGCCAAAGGCCCGCCGAGCGCGACCCCGGCCTCATAGCCGGTTCCGCCGTGGCGGGTGAACGATACCTCGCCGCGTCCATAGACCGAATAGCGGTCGAGGTTGGGTTGCACCGGAAGGTAGCGAACGGTTCCGCCTTCCGACCCGGCCCCGAACAACGTGCCCTGCGGTCCGCGCAGCACCTCCACCCGCTCGATGTCGAACAGCGCGGGCAGGGTTTCGTCCGACGACACGCCCAGATTGCGGATCTGGACCGGCGTCTCGTCGAGATAGATCCCGGTGGTGCCCGCGCCCGCGTTCGAGGCGATGCCGCGGATCGCGACCCTGTTCGATCCGCTGTCGAACCGGAGGCCCGGCATGAACGAGGCGAGGTCGGCCAGCGACTTCACCCCGCGCCGGTCGAGCGCCTGCTGGTCATAAGCGCTCACGCTCGCGGGGACACGCGACAGGGGCAGTTCGGACCGGGTCGCGGTGACGACGATGTCATCGACCTGGCCGGGTCCGCCCGTCGGCTCAGCCGCGACCGCCTCCGGACCGCTCGCGGCGGCACCCGCCTCGGCAGGGATCGGTGCCGTGGTAGGCGAAGCGGCGGCGAGCAGCGCGATCAACGACGTCGCGACGCCAATGGTCATATTCGTCGAACTTTCTTGCTATCGCACGGGCTTGGGCGTCGGCGCGGGTTTTGCGCGGATTGGGTTAGCTTTGCGCTAACACGCTGAGGCGATGGCGCGTGTTCCAAGCCCACGCCGTGCTACCCGCAGCCGACCCACGAACCGTTCGGATCCGTTCAAAAGCGATCGGCGCACGCGGGCGACCGCCCGGATTGAGAATCAAGCGGATCGAACCGACTCAATGCGGGCACTCTGGCCCGCTGGCGCGCTTCCCGGAAGCCGCCATCTGTTCATCCATATGCTCGCCCGTTCCGCCGACCAACCGCAGGCTTTCAGGAACACCGCTCGGTCCTGGCGAGCACCAACGCCGCTGGTTGGCCGACGCGATCGAGGTCGATCACGGTGGCGTCGCGGAGCGGTCACTGCCACGCCGCCTCATCGACAATCTTCTGACGATGACAGCGCCGCTGTTCTGACAAAAAGAGCCGGGCGTCTTTGCAGCGGAGACGCGTCCCTAGCCGGCCAAGCTCCACAATCCCAGCTCAGCCCTCCCGCTGTATTGCCCGAACCGCGCGTTGCTCCATACTGATACGCCAGCTTCTCTAGGACAGGTGGCGGCGTGTTCGGACCGCGCGGCAACATGCGCGACAGCAGCCCGTCGCGCCGGACCGCGACATGCCAGGCGGTAGCGCCGACGTGCAGCAGAACCAGCGCATAGACCACCCACTACCCCGCGAGATGAAGCGCGTTGGCGAACTGGTCGACCGCTTCGCCCTTGGGAAGCCGAGAACCAAGAACAGGCCGAAATAGCTGACCGGCTTGCCGTTGCCGCTCATCAGATGGCCGGTGAGAGGCATCGCGAAGCACACGAAGTACAGCAGCCAGAGGCTGGCCTGGTCCAGTGCCGCCATGACCCGTCCTGCTCGGCCGGCGCGTGGTGCCGCGCGCCCCCAGCGAGGTGAACGGCGATCAGCAGCAGGATCGTCAGCCCGACCGAGCGGTGCAGAACGAAGACCGTCGCCTTTTCCGCGCGTTGGGCAACGACTCCGCAACCCAGGCGAACGGCAGAGCGGCGAGCACAAAGGCAGCCGTGATCCAGTATGACGCCTGAGCAACAGGGGTGTATCTCAGCACCTGTGCTTCACTTCCGATCAAGGTCGCCACTCCGAACTGCGCGCGACGATGAGTCGCGCAAAAATCCCGGCCAGATCAGCCTTCCTTCCACCACTGGTCAGGAAACGCACCGTGATCGCGCGCTCCCCTCGAAGCGCGCGAGCGTTGAATAGCAACATGCAGCGTGACCAAGTTGATGTCGGTCAATTCTGCATGATGGCGATCGGCTATGGTTCGCACCCACCGACTTGCCGACGCACCAGTCAGCGCGGCTCAGGAGGCGAGCGATGATCAATATCGCAACGAGCGATCTGGACGATGTGAGGCAGGTGCGGATGCCCGGTCGCTCGGTGTGCGCCTGTGCGGCCGATGCGGGTCCCCTAACGAGCGGCGGCGGCGACAGCCTGCCAAGCAACTACACCGCGACGACGCACCAGCCCGAGCCGGGTCGCGCGCCGCTGATGACCAGCCGCGTGGTCGCCGGCGGGGGTGACCGCCCGCGCACCTGGATGCTGGTGTTCGGCAAGGGCGACGAGGTGCTCTCCGGACTGGCGGCGTTCGTGACCCGGGAAGGGATCACCGGCGGTCACCTGTCCGCCATCGGCGCGATGTCCTCCGCGCTGTTCGGCTGGTTCGACAAGGATCACCGCGCCTATCGCAACATCCCGATCGACGAGCAGACCGAATGCGTGTCGCTGAACGGCGACATCGGCATCGCGGAGGGCAAGCCGGCGCTGCACATCCACGGCGCGGTCGCGCGGTGCGACGGCTCCGTCCACGGCGGTCATCTCCTGAGCGCGATCGTCTGGCCGACACTGGAAGTGTTCGTCACCGAGACCGGCGTCGAGCTGCGCAAGAAAAAGGACGTCGAGACCACGCTCGAGCTGTTTGATCCCGACGGCTGACGCAGCTCGCTCGGAGCACGCGCCTACCTGCAAGACCGGATAGCGGAGAAGGACAATGCGCCATCGTCGACTGGTTTCAGCGCTCACCTATGCGTCCATGATGTTGCCGGCGGCGCACGCAACCGCGCAGATACCGACGGCCACCAACGTCGACCATGTCGGGCTGGTCGTACCGAACCTCGACCAGGCGACGACGTTCTTCGTCGACGCGCTGGGCGCGCAACGCATCTACGTCTTCGCGTCCGGGCCGGGCACGGCGTCCCCCGCGAGCCTGGCGTCGCGGTTCGGGGTCGACCTGCGAGCCAGCCTGCACGGCGCGATGTTCCGGCTGGGCCCCAACAGCAACATTGAGCTGTTGCAGTATCACGCACCCGCGCAGCGCCGCACCCCGCCGCGCAACAGTGATGTCGACGCCCCTCACCTCGCCTTTTTCGTAACCGATCTGGATGCGGCGGGCGCCTACCTGCAGGCGCACGGTTGCCATCTTCGCAGCGGGCCCGTGGAGGCCAAGGACGGCCCCAACCAAGGGCAGTCGAACCGTTACCTCGAAACGCCCTGGGGCCTGACGCTTGAACTGATCCGCCGTCCCTCCGACCAGCCCTACAAGGCGGAGACCCCGGCGCGCCTCTACGGCCCGGCACCGGAGTGGACATCGCGGTGATGACAACGCGCGTCCGCAAGGCCGCGCGGCGAGCCGCCGACCGCGCCGGCGCCCACCCCGTCCGGCTGGCGCAACCGCTCGCGAGGCTCCTCGCGATCCTGCTGGCCCTGCCGACTATCGCTCGTGCACAGGAATGGCCGCCCGGCGCGTCGGAACCTGACGGCAGCACCGCCCCGAGCGCGCCTAAGGTCGATGTCGTCGTGCAACATGGGCTTACCGAGAAGTGGGCGCTTCGCACGCGACTGACCGAGAGGGGTGTCGTGCTGACCGCCCATGTCTATGCCCAGACCTCCGCGAACGCGAGCGGCTATCGTGGAAGCGGCGCCGCCTATACGCAGCAGGTCGATCTCAGCGCGAAGATCGACATGGCGAAGCTCGGCATCACCGCGGGAACGTTGCGCATCATGTTGTCCGACCGGACCGGACACACGATCCAGGATCGAACCGGCGCCTATATCCAGGACCAGACCTTCTACGGCCAGGGTCAGAACCTCCGTGTCGACGAACTCAGCTATGAGCGGTTGTTTCACGGCGGATCAGTGAGTCTGAAAGGCGGGTTCTACCCGATGGGAAACGACTTCGGCTCGCTTCCCTATACGTGCAACTTCAGCAACACCGGCCATTGCAGCCACCCGCTGAGCCTGCCCACGGACAGCGGCTGGCGGAATCCGCCCACGGGAGCCTGGGGCGGTCGGGTCAAGTTGCGTCCTACAAACGGGCTTTACGTCCAGGCGGGCGCGTTCGACGTGACGCCTGATCGCGAGCTGCCGCCCAACGGGTTCAATCTGGGATTTCCGCACACGACCGGCGTGATCGTGCCTGTCGAGATCGGTTACGTCAGTGGCGAGACCGCGAACGACCATCCGGTGACGATCAAGGTCGGCGCCTATTACGACAGCTCGCGGGTCCCGGACGTCGCGGCGGCAACCCGTGCCCACAAGGGCCGAAGCGGCCTATACCTGGAAGTCGCCAGGCAAGTCTGGAAAGTGCGGCCCGGAAGCGTCCAAGGCATTGCCCTGTTCGGCATCCTGACCCGCGGCGATGCGGCGACCGCGCTGTTCCGCAACTTCTACGAAGCCGGCCTGAGCTTTCGCGGACCGCTGCGGGGTCGTGGTGACGATGTCCTCAGCCTGGGGTGGGTGCTCGCCCAGATCAACGGGCGGCTTGGCCGCGCCGAGCAAGGCGCGGGTGAACCGGCAAGGTCGAGCGAGCAACTGGTCGAATTGAATTACGGCGCGCAGGTGACGCGATGGCTCCTGCTGCGTCCCGCCGTGCAATACGCGATCCGACCCGGGGCGCTCGCCACGCGACCGAACACGGCTATCTTCACGCTCCATGTGCAGGCGACCCTCTAAGCCGCCCGAAGGCCGAGGCAGAGGCTCAGCGCTCCTCCATCTTGGCCGCAAAGCCAGATGATTTGCGCACCTTGGCCACCTCGCCAGCCGCGACTGCCGGGGCAGCGTTACCCCAGCTGTTGCGGACATAGGTGGCGACATCCGCAGCTTCCTGGTTGCCGAGCTTCCAGGCGAAGCTCGGCATCGTCAGCGGCGAGGGGCGGGTCGGCGACGGCGCGGTGCGCGCACCGCCGAGGATGATCTGAAGCAGCCCTGCCGGGTCATGCTGCTGCGCGACCGCGCTGCCTGGGAGCGGGGGGAAATAGCCGGGCTGCCCGCGTCCGCCCGACAGGTGGCAGGCGGTGCAGGTGTCGGCGAACACCGCCGCGCCGCGTCGCATCGCGGCCGGGTCCGCCCGCGCGATGGCGGGCGAGGGGCTGGCGGGCAGGCTTTTCAGGTAGGTCGCGATCGCCGCGAGCGAGCCGTCGCTCATCATCGACGTCGAATAGGACACCACCTCGCCCATCGGCCCGGCGGCATTCGCGTGCATGTTGCGTCCAGTCTTGAGATAGGTGACGATGTCCGCTTCGCTCCAGCGGCCGAGCCCGGTGCGCGGGTTGCCCGTCAGGTCGGGCGCGAGCCAGCCGTTGAGCACCGCACCGTGGAGGAACCGGCTTTGTTCGGGGGAGCCGGCGAGGTTCATCGGCGTGTGGCAGGCTCCGCAATGGCCAAGCCCGTTGACCAGCGCCGCGCCCTGGTTCCAAGCGGGGGAGCGCGCCGGGTCGGGGACGAAGCGCGCGTTCTTGAGGAACACCATGTTCCACCCGATCAGGACCGGACGGAACCCCATGGGGAACGGCAGCAGATTGCGCGGCGGAACATAGGACGAGGGCGGGATCGTCTTGAGATAGGCGAGCATCGCATCGCTGTCCGAACGACTGATCGCGGTGAAGTAGTTATACGGAAAGGCGGGATAGAGGTGATGATTGCCGGGCGCGATGCCATGCGACATCGCCCGCCAGAAATCGCCGTTGGACCAGCCGCCGATCCCCGCTTTCGCGTCGCCGGTCAGGTTCGCCGAGTAGATAACGCCATAGGGCGTCTTGAGCCCAAGGCCGCCTTCGAACGGCTTGTCGAGCTTGCGCACATGGCACGACGCGCAATCGCCCGCGATCACCAGATCGCGCCCGTGGCGCAGCAGCGCGGCCTGCGGCCCGTCGGCGATCGGCGCCATCAGTAGCGGCAACGGTGCCGAGGTCGGATCGGGCGACACCGCGGCGATCCTCGACTGGATCGACCACCACGACCCGCCCACGATCAGGACGAAGATCGCGGCCAGAATCGCCATCGCGATCAGCCCGCCTCGCCACAGGTGCCTGGCCGTCATGCCTGCACCAGCGCGCCGGGTGATCTTACATAAGTGTCGCGGATCGCGGCGGCCGAATAATAAGCCAGCGCCGCCAGCGTTCCGGTCGGGTTGTAGCCTGCGTTCTGCGGGAACAGCCCCGCGCCGGTGACGAACAGGTTGTGGACGTCCCAGCTCTGGCCATAGCGGTTGACCACGCTGTCACGCGGGGTCGCGCCCGTCATCGTCCCGCCGACGACGTGCGTGGTCTGATAAGGGACGATGCTGAACGGCGCGGTGCGCTTCTTCACCGCAAACGACGTCGGGTGCATTTCCCGCGCGATGTCGGCCATGCGGTCGGTGACCCAACTCGACATGCGGATGTCGTTGGGCGGGAAGTCGAACGTCATGCGCAGCATCGGTCGACCGAACTGATCGCGATAGGTCGGATCGAGGCTGAGATAGTTGCCGCGCTGTGCATGGCTCGCGCATTGGGAATTGATGGCGAAACTATGATTGTAGTTCTTCGCGGCGGCTCGCTTCCATGCAAGTCCCCAGCCAGGTGTGCCATCGGGAACGGGCATCGTCTCGATTGGTCGCCCGTTGGTGACCTGCGCGCTGACCTCGCCTCCGCCTATGAAGCCCAAGCCCTCGTGATCGAAATTGTCACCGTTATAGTCATCGATCACCATCCCCAGCGCCCCCGCACCGATGAACGGGTTTATACGCTTGTCGTCAAAGAACATCTGCACCGAGCTGGTGGTCTGGTAGCAAAAGTTCCTGCCGACCACGCCCTCGCCGGTTGCGGGATCATAAGGCTTGCCGATACCGGAGACCAGTAAGAGGTGAACATTATGTAGCTGGAACGCGGTCAGCACCACGATCGACGCGGGTTGGAAATACTCCTGTCCCGCACCATCGATATAGGTCACCCCCGTCGCGGTGAGCCCGTCGGGCGTGCGCTCGACGCGCAGAACCTCGCAGCCGGTGCGGAGTTCGACGTTCGGTTTTGACAGGACATACGGGATCAGCGTCGCTTGCGGGGAGGCCTTGGAATAGTTGCCGCACCCGAACTGCTCGCAAAAGCCGCAGAACGTGCAAGCGCCGAGCTGCGCGCCGAACGGGTTGGTAAACGCGCGCGACATATTTCCGCCCGGTTGCGGGAACGGCGACAGGCCCATCTTCCGCACGGCTTCGGCGAACATGGTCGGGGCATAGGACTGCTTCATCGGCGGGTTCGGAAACTCTTCCGACCGCGCGCCTTCGAACGGGTTGCCGCCCGGCTGGATAGCTCCGTTCAGGTTCCCCGCCTTGCCCGTCGTGCCGCAGACCCGGTCGAACATCGTGTAATAAGGTTCGAGCTCGTCATATGTGACCGGATAGTCTTGCACTGTCAGGTCCGCGACCGCCGCGCGTCCATAGCGCTGTTCGTTGTGGCTGCGGAGCCTGAAGTCGGTGGGCAGGAACCGCCAGATCTGCCCGTTCCAGTGAACGCCGGAACCGCCCACTCCCGTCCCCGGCAGAAAGGCTCCCCAACGGCGGATCGGGAGCGCCTGCTGACCGACGTTGTTGCGGAACGTCATCGTCGAGTGCGACGTGTTCTGGAACAGATGCTGTCGCTGCACATAGCGCAGCTCGTCGGGGTCGAAGGTCGTCGCGAAATCGACGGGGGTGTCGCGCGCGCCGGCGCGCTCCAGCGCGAGCACACCCAGCCCCGCATCGGCCAGTTGCTGCGCCATGATCGCCCCGGTCCAGCCGAACCCGACCAACACAACGTCCACCGGTTTCATGCGCGTCGCCACGGCCTAACTCCCCGCGCGCCACGCGGCGCGACCGAGCAGCCCTACCGGCTCGTACGGCACATGCTCGCCATGCCGGCTGATCCAGTCGGTGTAGTCGTAGCGCGCGCCGGGAAAGCCGATCATCTTCCAGCCGCCCATGTCACGATTGCCGCCGTAGATCGGGTCGGCGAAATAGCCCTCCTTCACGTTCTGCAGCAGCATGGTGAAGAACTCGCGCGCGTCGACGCCGTTGAGGTTCACCTTTCCGGCTTCGAGTTCGCTCAGAACCGCATCCTGCTGTTGCGCCGTCAACGTGGTGAAACCCTTGCCGTGCTTGCCCTTCACGTGCGCCTCGGTTCCGGCGATGGCGGCCCGGTAGTATTCGGAAGGCGCGAGGCGGCTTTGATAGCCCTGGCTGGGCGTCCCGCTCGGCCAGGGGCCGCCAAGGTAGAGGTGGTCGCCCCTTCCCCAAGGACCCGCCAGCTGCCGGTCGATGAACGTCGGCACCCCCGCTTCCGACGCCCCCGGCCCGGTCGGGTCGGGCGGGATCAGCCGGTCGGCCGCGGCGCTCACAAAGGCTAGCTCGGCCGCGGTCAGGAACGACGTTCCGGCCTGTACCGAATCCGTAGGCAGGTCGGCCATGCCGTCCTGCCACGGCAGCGTTCCGGTGATCCGGGACCCCTGCGATCCGAGCCCGAGCGGTGCCGAGATCACATCGGCCGTCGCGACCGCGCCCAGGCCCACGACGCCCAGCAATGTGCGTCGGTTCACCAAGCCCTTGCGGGACCTTTCGCGTCCCGGCGCGTCGACCGTCTCGTCCGGCATCTTGCATGGCCTCGCATCGACAAGCACGGTGCCAAGTGCCCCGGCCCCCCGAACCTCCGCCGTGAAACGGCAAGTTGGAACTTGTCGCGTCTATACCGAAACAGAACGGGCTAGTTGATCTTGATCATGATCGCGAAACGCGACGTAATTAGGCGTTGAACCTGCCACGCCGGTGCAGGGCCATGTTGTCGCTTCAAATGCTCGGGTAAGTTGCCACACGCTCAATCGTCGACAACCGTCGCGGACAGCGGGAGAGTTGCGGCGACCGAAAGTCCCAGCGCCACGCAGGGGAGCGGCGCTCCCGCCCCGAACGCGCGCGAGATCCGGCCCGCCAGCCAGACGGTCGCGATCGCGACACAGATGCCCCAAGCCACTTCGGAGAGGCGCGATACCAGCATTGCCTCCATCGATCCGATATGGGGCACGAGCAGAACGATCGTCGCCGTGATCCCCGCGAGCCTGCTAGCGCCGTCGACGTTCGCCGCCCGGCGGAGTCGGCTCGAAGTGGTGGTTCGAGAGGACATTCAGCGCCGGATGCTGTGCTTCACGCTGTTTTGGCATGCGCTCGCGGTCATCGGCGGGCACGGGCCGCCGCTGCTGCTGCTGATCCATGGTCATTATGCGAGATCGACAACGATCTTCTCGCCCGAAACGCCCTGCTTTTGAAGTTCGAGCGCCTGTTGAAGCGCTTGCAGGCCATGGCCCGCGACCCGTGCAGGCGGTGCCGGCCGATAGCTGCGCGTCGCAAGCGCCTCAGGCAGGAAGTCGACATAGACGGCGTGGCTGACCTCATTGTCTTTCAGGCTCGTCCCGAAAATCTGTTTCGTCTCGACGTTCGCCGGGCGATCCTCGGGCGCCGGGCGTGTGGTGGTAACGAAGCGGCGGCCCTCGCTTTGACTCACCACCGTAAAGCACTGTGCCATGTTGCCTGTGGCATGAAGCGCGCCGGCGAAGTCGGTACCGCGCAATGCTGCTTTCAGCGTTTCCACGATATCCGGGTCATTGTGATCAAACATCGCGCTCGCGCCCAACGCTTCAACCAACGCACGATTGTGCGGCGACGCCGTTACGATGCACGCATATCCGGCTGCCCTCGCAAGCTGGATCGCGTTACATCCGACGCTGGACGATGCACCCCAGATGAGGACTGTTTGTCCGTTCCGCTGAGCCGATACCCGCGGATACTGCAACCCCAGATGATCCTTCTCGAACAGACCGCAGGCCGCCGTGCCAAGACCGAGGGGGAGAACCGCCGCATCCGTGAAGGACAGTTCGGGAGGAATCGGGCTGGCCATGTTCTCCAAAAGGATTGTGAAGTCCTGGAAAGCGCCTTGCGCCGCCTGGTTCGTCGTGGTCCCCACCGACTGGCCCAGCACTCGGTCGCCGACCTGAAATCGTCGTATGCCTTCGCCGGTCGCGACGACCTCGCCGGCAACGTCGCTGCCCAGGACCGCTGGATAATCGAGCAACGGGAAGATCGCGCTGTCCTGCAGGATCCAGTCGACCGGATTGATGCGCGAGCAGACCCGCCCCGCCGCTGATCGCCAGAAGCTGCCCTTCCTCAAGTCCGACGAGTTCCAGGCCGAGCAGCGCGGTCAGGCCGTTCATCGGCAGCGTGGCCGCCTCCGTCAGGCAGACATTGGCTGGGATCGGCACAACTGACGCGGCCGGAACCTCATAGCCGCCGCGTCCCGTGTAAGTGACGGCGGAACTGACGAGCGGTTGCGCTTCCAATCGGTCCATCATGCCGATTGTCCTCCTAGTCGCTTGGTCCGGCACCGGGCGCTTATCCACGTTCCCAGAAAAAAATATTAACGGACATCAATAGGTTTGGCAGCGGGTTCCACCTATGTGCGCCGCAGCTGCTGCTTGCCGGAACCGTTTTGTTCGGGCCCAAATCGGTAGGATTAACTACGGACAGTCTTCCACGCAGTGTAAACCTAGCAGAAATCAAAGCCTTCCGACTGAACGGGGAAGCTCGTCGTCAAAGAATGAGATATCGACGGGGCGCTGCGCGCCGCTTTCTCTTTGGGCTTCGAACCCAAAAACGTGCTGACCGAAAATGCCGCGGTGCTGCTCGCCGCCAAGCTCAAGACCGAGCTCCAGATCGGACGGCATCTTGTCCACGCGTTCGAAGCTGGATTCGGCGCGAGCGTGAAGCCGGTCGACGCAGCGACCGTCGACGGCGTGCTCTCCCGCCAGATCGACGACTTGGAGCCGTTCTTTCCGAAAGAAACGCGGCATCAAAGTCGCCAGCATTCATTCGAACATGGCGGCCAGCTACGACAAGGTGGTCGCCGACGTTGAACAGACGGACAAAGCCGGAATGTCCGCTCAGGCCAGACGCAAGCGTCGGTGCAGATAATTCTCGTCGAACCCGGCTATTTGCACCAGCTTGGAAGGGTTTATGATCGTGACGCTGCCCCGCTTCAGCGCCATCGCGCCCGCCAGCCGTAGCTCCTTGAGCACCCGGTTGATGTGAACCGCCGTCATGCCGAGCGCGTCTGCGAGGATCAGCTGCGATAATGGGAGCGCGAACTCATCCCCCGGGTCAGGCCGATGTTTCGGGCACGCAGGTATAGCTCGCAGATCAGATGCGCGACGCGCTCGATCGAGCCGCGCCGCCCCATG
>CALMGC010000235.1 GCA_937863505.1 uncultured Sphingomonadales bacterium
CCGCTACCGCGAGCTGTTCGGCGGCCTGCCGACCCCGCCCGGGCTGCCGCTCGGCGAGCCCGGGGTCGCCGCGTTGAGCGCCGCCGGGCGGACCGCATGGCGCGACGGGACGGGAGCGGAGCCCGCATTGCAGCTCGCGGGCCAACCGCTCGTCGCCGCGATCACCCGCGCCGGCGCGCAGGAGGATATGCTGGTGTGGCGCTTCGCCCGGCCGGAGCGGCGCGATGCGCCCGCGAGCCTGCGCGCGGCGCTGGCGGGCGAGGAGGGTGAGCGGCTCGGAGCGGCGGGCGTCATGGCCGCGCTGATCACCCCCGACGGGCAGGTCCTCGCCGCCAACCGCGTGCTCGCCGCGCGCGCCGGGCTCGCCGACGCGGCGGGGCACGACATGGCCGAGCTGCTGGCGGCGGACGCGCACGGGCTGGTGCGCTTTTCCGCCGAACAGGGCGGTAACCCGCTCCGCCTCGTCCCCGTGCCGCTGTCGGGCGACGAGGACGCGCCCGTGCTGCTCGCGCTGCTTGATGAGGAGGACGCGCCCGCGGCCTCGGTCGGCGGCGGTGCAGGGCAGCTGCGCGGGCTGATCTCGATGATTCCGCTGGGGCTGGCGCTGGTCGACCGCGACGGGCGCTTCACGCAGATGAACGACGCCTTCGTCCGCGCCGCGGGCGTGGAGGCGGGCGCATCGCCGCTCTACCCCGGCGACCTCGTCGTGCGCGAGGACAAGGGCGCGGTCGCCGATGCGGTGCGCCGATATGCGGGCGGCGCATCGCAGAAGAGCGACATGGCGGTGCGGCTGAAAGGCCGGCCCGAGGAGCCGGTGGTGCTCACCGTCGCGGGCGCGCGCGGGCTGGGGGATGCCGCCGTGCTGCTCGCGCTCAAGGACAATGGCGAGGAGACGCGGCTCAAGCGCCAGGCCGAACAGGCCACCAAGATGCAGGCGGTCGGCCAGCTCGCGGGCGGCGTCGCGCACGATTTCAACAATATCCTGACCGCGATCCTCGGCCATTGCGACCTGATGCTGATGCGCCATTCGCCGGGCGACAGCGATTATGACGACATCCAGCAGATCCGCACGAACTCCAACCGCGCCGCCGGACTGACGCGCCAGTTGCTCGCCTTTTCGCGCCAGCAGACGCTTCGCCCGCAGGTGCTTCAATTACCCGACATCGTGTCGGAAGTGTCGAACCTGCTCAAGCGATTGCTCGGCGAAACGGTGAAGCTCGAGATCCACCATGGCCGCAACCTCGGCGCCGTACGCGCGGACCCAGGGCAGCTCGAGCAGGTGGTGATGAACCTCGCAGTCAATGCGCGCGACGCGATGCTCTCGGCGAACCCGCACGGCGGCGGTGTGCTGACGATCCGGACGCGCGCGGTCGCGCCCGCCGACATCCGCGCGCTCGGCACCGACATCATGCCGATCGGCCGGTACACCGCGCTGGAGGTGAGCGACACCGGCGTCGGCATCCCGCCGGACGTGCTGCCCAAAATCTGGGAGCCGTTCTTTACTACCAAGGAAGTGGGGAAGGGCACCGGGCTGGGTCTTTCCACCGTCTACGGCATCGTGAAGCAGTCGGAGGGCTATATCTTCGCCGACTCGCGCCCGGGTCAGGGGGCGACGTTCACCATCTACCTGCCCGTTCACGCCGCACCCGCCGCGCCGGTCCGGGTCGTGCGCGAGAAGCCCGCCGCCGCCGCCTGGGGCACGGGCACGGTGCTGGTGGTGGAAGACGAGGACATGGTCCGCGCGGTCGCCGAGCGCGCCTTGGCGCGGCAGGGCTATACCGTGCTGACGGCGGAGAATGGCGAGGCGGCGCTGGAGCTCTTGGCGACGAGCGCCAAGCCCGACCTGCTCGTGTCGGACGTGGTGATGCCGTCGATGGACGGGCCGACGATGGCCAGGCGCGTGCGCGAGCGTTATCCCGACCTGCCGATCCTGTTCATGTCGGGCTATGCCGAGGAACAGCTGCGCCGCTCGATCGACCTCGATAATGTCGCGTTCCTGCCCAAGCCGTTCTCGGTGCAACAGCTCGCGGAAGCGGCGCGCGACGCGCTGCTGATCAAATAAGCTAAAGTCGCGCAAGTCATCCTTGCTTGCGCGGGCGTTGATTTGCGCACATGACCTGGGTTTATGAATAGTCCCTCCCGCATCCTCCTCGTTGAGGACGAACCGCTGATTGCGATGATGCTGGAGGACTTCATCGACCTGCTCGGCAAACAGGTGGCGGGCTCCGCCGATTGCGTGTCGGCGGCCTTGCAACTGGTCAAAACGGCGGACATCGACGCGGCGATCCTCGATGTGAACCTGCGCGCCGGTGAGAAGAGCTGGCCGATCGCGGACGCGCTGGCGGAGCGAGGTGTGCCGTTCCTCATCGCCACCGGCGGCAGCGGCGACACCGTCGACCCCGCGCACAAGCACCGCCCGGTGCTGCAAAAGCCGTTCACGATGGACGGGGTGAGCAGGGCGCTCGACGCGCTGTAGGGGGGCGTCAGCCGCGGACCAGGAGCGCCACGGCGACGATTGCGCCCGTCCAGGCACCTAGGAAGAGCAGGTTGCCGCGCCAGCCGGACGAGGGCTCGTCCGATCGGGACGGATCGCTCGACCCCGTCGTCAACGCCCGCCGCATGAGTGATACCAGCACTATGTCGAGCGGACCGATCGCCTCCGTCCCAAGCAGCACGCGCAAGGGTGCCCGTTCGTAACATCGCAGCAATCGCATCCCGCCTCGGCGGAACCGGGCAAGGCCGTTGCTGTCGCCCCTTGATCGAGTGCCGCCCTCAAAGCGCACCCGGCAACTCCGCGCTGCACGACAAGTTCTTCGCACCGGCGCGCGCCGCGACTGATTGAAGCGCCGCGAACGAGCCGGAGTCCCGACGGCAGTCCCCATCCACGTCGAGATACATCGTCCGATCACCCGAACGGATCAGCCCCGACGCCCGGGGATGGTTCCGCGAAGATTTCAGTAATTCCGAGCGCATCGCGGAGATAGCTTCCCACCCGCGCTGCTCGTCGGACGGCTCGAACAAGAGGTAAACGTGCTCGGCGCTCGTTGTCGGCCCGCCGGTACCGCTGCTGCAGCCCGGCACAACGAATGCGGCGAACAGGAGTGCCGAGTACCTTACCACCCCCGCCCCCTTACAAAGGAGGTCAAGTGATCCATCAAGGTCAACGGTCGGAAGACCGCATCGTGGTCGTCGAAAGGTCGGCGAAAAACCTGATATTTGTCACCCAGCTTCGTGTAGACCCGCAGTACCCCAGCATCGTTGGTCAGCGGCCCGATCTCGCCCGAGCCTAGTCTGGGCGACGCCGCTTCCGAGCCCGTGCCGATGCGCGCGCTTCCACCCGCAGTTGCGACCGCGTTCGGCCCGGCATTCGGTCCTTTTCCACCGCGGTAGCCTCGACCGCTTGCAGCTCCGGTGTAATAGGTTCGCTTAAACCAAATACGCCACGCGACAGGTGTCGTGGTCACCGTGCTGCGAAAGACTTGCGGCTTCAGCTCACCGTAGCTGAGTTCGATACGGCGTTGCCGCGCCATCTGACCCAGATTGCCGAGGCTTACCGGCAAGCCGTACAAGTTAGATTTCACCCGTCCTTCGTTGAACTCGTCGTCGAGAGATTGCTGCATCGTCATGATCGAGTCGGGAATGCCACCCCGAAACTGTCGTGAGTTTACCTGATAATCGAATTCCGTCGAGCCGATCCGCATGTCGAACTTCTCGACGGCGATCGACTGACCTGCCGAAAAGTACAGCGTTTGCCCTTCTTCGAGGATCGCCACCAACTTGTAGTAGTTTCGATCGATTCGGATCACGACGTCGCCCATACGAGTCCCCGATGTGCCAGCGGTTGTGGGTAGGCTATAGTCGCGGGCCGGCGCTGTCGAGACAGCACCGGGGATTGCGGGGCGTTCTGCGTACGCCTAACCCGCGCAGTCATGCCAGCCTTCGACAAGTCTCGCCTGCCCAGCCGCCATGTCTCGGTCGGTCCCGAGCGCGCGCCGCATCGGTCCTATTACTACGCGATGGGGCTGACCGAGGAAGAGATCGCGCGGCCCTTCGTCGCGGTCGCCTCGGCGGGGAACGACTCCGCGCCGTGCAACATCACCCTCGACGCGCAGGCCGATGTCGCGCGCGAGGGGGTGATCGCGGCGGGCGGAATGCCGCGCCGGTTCAACACCATCACTGTCACCGACGGCATCGCGATGGGGCATCAGGGGATGAAGTCCTCGCTCGTCAGCCGGGAGGTGATCGCGGACTCGGTCGAGCTGTCGGTGCGCGGGCATTGCTATGACGCGCTGGTCGGCTTCGCGGGATGCGACAAGTCGCTGCCGGGGATGATGATGGCGATGCTGCGCCTCAATGTGCCGAGCATCTTCGTCTACGGCGGCTCGATCCTGCCCGGGCGTTTTCACGACCGCGACGTGACGGTGATCGACGTGTTCGAGGCGGTGGGCAAGCACGCCGCGGGCGCGTGTCCGCTCTCCGAGGTTCACGAGCTGGAGAAGGTCGCCTGCCCCGGCGCGGGCGCGTGCGGCGGGCAATATACCGCTAACACCATGGCCTGCGTCGCGGAGGCGATCGGGCTGTCGCTCCCCAACAGCAACATGGCCCCCGCGCCCTATGCGACGCGCGATCAGATCGCGCACGCGGCGGGCGCGCAGGTGATGGAGCTGCTCGCCCGCGACCTGCGCCCGCGCGCGATCTGCACGCGCGCGGCGTTCGAGAATGCGGCGCGGGTGGTGGCGGCGACGGGCGGCTCGACCAATGCGGCGCTGCATCTGCCCGCGATGGCGCATGAAGCGGGGATCGTGTTCGATCTCCACGACGTCGCGCGCGTGTTCAAGGAAACGCCCTACCTCGCCGACCTCAAGCCCGGCGGCAACTATGTCGCCCGCGACATGTATGAGGCGGGCGGGGTCTATATGCTGATGAAGACGATGCTCGGCGCTGGGCTGCTCGACGGCGAGTGCCTGACGGTGTCCGGTCGCACGCTCGCGGAGAACATCGACGAGGTGACGTGGAACCCGGACCAGAAGGTTATCCGCGAGGTGAGCAATCCCCTGTCGCCAACCGGCGGCGTGGTGGGGCTCACCGGCACGCTCGCGCCCGAGGGGGCGATCGTCAAGGTGGCGGGGCTCCACCGGCTCCAGTTCGAGGGCCCCGCGCGGGTGTTCGATTGCGAGGAGGACGCCTTTGCCGCGGTCGAAGCGCGCGCGATCGCAGAGGGCGAGGTGATCGTCATTCGCTATGAAGGCCCCAAGGGCGGGCCGGGGATGCGTGAGATGCTGAGCACCACCGCCGCGCTCTACGGGCAGGGCATGGGCGAGAAGGTGGCGCTGATCACCGACGGTCGCTTCTCGGGCGGCACGCGCGGTTTCTGCATCGGCCATGTCGGGCCGGAAGCGGCGGACGGCGGCCCGATCGCGCTGATCGAGAACGGCGACCCGATCCGCATCGACGCGGAGGCGGGGACGATCGACCTGCTCGTGGCGGAGGAGGTGCTGGCCGAGCGACGTGAGCGGTGGGCACCGCGCGTGAACGCCTACGGCTCGGGCGCGCTGTGGCGGTTCGCGCGCAACGTCGGCCCGGCGAGTAAGGGCGCGGTGACGCACCCGGGCGCGGCGGCCGAGCGGCACGTCTATGCGGATATCTGAGCGCGTGGGCCGGTGTAGGCCGAGCGGCTTACAAAGATCCAACCCTCCCCGGCGAAGGCCGGGGCTCAGCGGGGCCCGCAGAGCTAGACCCCGGCCTTCGCCGGGGAGGGTGGTGCGTTGGCTCAGCGTGGCCACCGCGCTCACGACGACTGCCTGCCATCGCCAGTCGACCGCAACCGCGACGCTTGCCGAGATGCAGCGGAACACGACCGCACTCGTCGAGGACACCCGCATACCCTGCGCGACCGGCACCGCACCGCTCGCGCCCGGGTGCACCGTTAGCCGGGAACAGACCCCCGCTGGGCTGGTCGTCACGATCCAGCGTGCGGACGGGAGCTTCCGCCGGTTGCTGGTCACCCGCGACGGGCGCGGCGTGGTCGCCGCCGATGGCGCGCAACCGGCGCGGGTCAGCGTCGCCGGGCCGGACCAGATCGAGGTCGCGCTTGGCGGTGATCGCTACCGCCTGCCCGCCACGATCCGCTCGGGCGCGCGATGAACCGAATCGAGGGCCTGCCCGTCCTCACCGCCTGGCAGATGCGCGCAGCCGAGGAGTGCGCGATGGCGACGGGCGTCAGCGTCGACGCGCTGATGATCCGCGCAGGCGAGGGCGTGGCGGAGGCGGTGCGCCGACTCGCGGTCGGGGCGGAGGCGCTGATCCTGTGCGGGCCGGGCAACAATGGCGGCGACGGCTGGGTCGCGGCGGCGTCGCTGGCGAAGAGCGGGCACCCGGTGCGCGTGGCAATGCTCGCCGAGCCCGCGACGGAGGTGGCCGCGCGCGCCCGCGCCGGTTGGACGGGGCCGGTCGAAACACTCGCGGATGCCGCGCCCGCGCCGGTGGTGGTCGACGCGCTGTTCGGCACCGGTCTCGCTCGCCCGCTCGCCCTCGAGGCGCATGGCGCATTCTTGCCGCTGGTCGGCGCGGCGCGGCTGTCGATCGCGGTCGACTTGCCGAGCGGGGTGTCGACCGACGACGGCCGGTTCCTCGGCGAGGTGCCCCGCTTCGACCTCACGCTTGCGCTCGGCGCGCCCAAGCCCGCGCACTTGCTCCAGCCCGGGGCGGAGCGGTGCGGCGAGGTGCGGGTGATCGACATCGGCGTTCCGGCAATGAGCGATGCAATGGTGATCGCCGCGCCGACGCTTAGGAACCCCGGACCGGCCGACCACAAATACACGCGCGGCATGGTCGCGATCGTCGGCGGCGAGATGGCGGGCGCGTCCCTGCTCGCCGCCACCGCCGCCATGCGTGCGGGCGCGGGCTATGTCGCGCTGCTCGGCGGGACGGGGCAGGGCGGGCCGCACGCGCTGGTCCACCGTCCGCTGGAGGCGCATAGCCTCGGCGACCCGCGCATCGGCGCGCTGCTGATCGGCCCCGGTCTTGGTCGCGACGACGCGGCGCGCGCCAAGCTGGAGCAGGCGCTCGCCACCGACCACCCGCTCGTGATCGACGGCGACGCGCTGGTGATGCTCGATGTGGACCGGCTTGCCAGCCGCGCGGGGCCCGCGATCCTCACGCCCCATGCGGGCGAGTTCAAGGCTGCGTTCGGAGCCCCGCCCGGCAGCAAGCTCGACGAGGCGCGCGCCGCCGCGACCCGCTCGGGGGCGGTGGTCGTGTTCAAGGGCGCGGATACCGTCATCGCCGCCCCGGACGGGCGCGCGCGGCTATCGCCCGGTGCAAGCGACTGGCTGTCGACGGCGGGGTCGGGCGATGTGCTCGCGGGCGCGGTCGCGGCGATGCTGGCGGCGCAGCACGAGCCGCTGGAGGCAGCGGCGGCGGCGGTGTGGCTCCACAACGACGCGGCGCGGCGCTGCGGGGCGGCGTTCATCGCTGACGACCTCGCCGAGGCGATGACGCTCGCGCGCGCCGGCCTGTGAGCCGTGTCGTCCGGGTCGCTGCGCGGGGCGAGGGCGTTACGGAGGACGGCCGCCACGTCTCCCTTGCCGCGCCCGGCGACATGCTGGCGGCGGACGGCACGGTTCAGCCCGGCCCGCATCATCAGGTGCCGCCCTGTCGCCACTTCCCGACCTGCGGCGGCTGCCAGCTTCAGCACCTCGATGATGAGGCGTGGAGCGGGTTCATCACCGACCGCATCGCCTCCGCGCTCGCCGCGCAGGGGCTCGCCGCGCCGGTTCGCGCGCCTTTGCTCTCGCCGCCGCGCACCCGCCGCCGCGCGACGCTCCACTTCGAGCGCGGACGGCTCGGGTTCAGCGAGGCGAAGAGCCACGCGGTCGTCGACATGCGCGAGTGCCACATCCTCGCGCCCGAACTCTTCGCGCTGGTCGCGCCGTTGCGGGCGCTGCTTGGGCGCTGGGGCGGCAAGCGGCGGACGGACGTCCACCTGACGCTCGCCGACCAGGGCGCGGACGTGCTGATCGGCGGCACCGGGCCGGAAGGTCTCGCCGCCGCCGAGGCACTGACCGCGTTCGCGCAAACCCACGCGCTCGCGCGACTGTCGCTCGACGATGGCTATGGCGCGGAGACGCGGTGGGAGCCGCGGCCCGTCACCGTCACGCTCGGGGGGACGCCGGTCGCGCTGCCGCCGGGCGCGTTCCTCCAGGCGACACGCGAGGGCGAGGCGGCGCTGGTCGCTTCGGTGCGCGAGGCGGTCGGGGCGGCTCCGGTGATCGCGGACCTGTTCGCGGGGCTAGGCACCTTCGCGCTGTCGCTGCCCGGGCGCGTCTATGTCGCCGAGGCCGCGCGCGAGGCGGTGCTGGCGCTCAAGGGCGCAGCGAACGCGGCAGGGCGAGCGCTGTTCGTTGAGCATCGCGACCTCTACCGCCGCCCGCTCACGCCCGCGGAGCTCAACCGCTTCGCCGTCGTCGTGCTCGACCCGCCCCGCGCGGGCGCGCGCGAGCAGGTCGAGGCGATCGCGGTCTCGACGGTGCCGGTGGTCGCCTACGTCTCCTGCAACCCGGCGAGTTTTGCACGCGACGCGAAGCTGCTGGCGGACGGCGGCTATCGCGTCGACTGGGTGCAGCCGGTTGGCCAGTTCCGCTGGTCGACACATGTCGAGCTGGCAGCGCGGTTCAGCCGCTGACGGGCGGGTAATCCGCGCCCACGAACCACAGCCCATCCGGCGGCGCATTGAGCCCCAGCGCCGCCCGGTTGCGCGCCGCCAGCGCCGCCGCGAGGTCTCCCGGCGACCACCGACCTTGCCCCACCAGCACGAGGCACCCCACCATCGACCGCACCTGATGGTGGAGGAACGACCGCGCGGAGGCGAACACCTCCACCGCCTCGCCCGCGCGCACCACGTCGAGCCGGTCGAGCGTCCTCAGCGGACTCGCCGCCTGACAGTGCGCGGAGCGGAAGGTGGTGAAGTCATGCCGCCCGACCAGCCGCGCCGCCGCCGCGCGCATCGCCTCGACATCGAGCGGCTGCGGCACGCGCCAGGCGAGCCCGCGCTCCCAGGTCAGGTCCGCGCGCCGGTTGACGATGCGGTAGCGGTAGTGCCGCGCCACGCAGGAAAAGCGCGCGTGCCAGTCGTCCGGCACGACCTCGCACGCAAGCACCGCGACCGGATCGGGCCGGAGCCGCGCGTTGATCGCCTGCCCGAACCGGAACGCGTCAAAGGGCTTCGCCACATCGACATGCGCGCGCATCGCCAGCGCGTGGACGCCCGCGTCGGTGCGCCCGGCGGCGTGGACGGTGGCGTTCTCGCCGGTGACGGCCTGCACCGCGCGCTCGATCGCCCCCTGCACGCTCGGCCCGTGCTCCTGCCGCTGCCAGCCCTGGAAGGGGCGGCCGTCATATTCCACCGTCAGCGCGAAACGGGTCACCCGAGGCGGGTGCCCGGCGCGATCGGGAAGCCGCGCAGCAGCTCGGCGGCCGTCATTGCGGCCTTGCCCGCACGTTGAACTATCAATGGTTGTATCAGCCCTGCTCCGCAACAAACGACCAAGCGGTCGTCAACAGTAATCCCTGAGACTTTGCATGGCACATCGGGCATAACGTCAGCCGCGAGCACGCGGACCCGTTCTCCAGCTAAGTCGAACCACGCCCCCGGCGCAGGAGAGAAGGCGCGAACCTGACGTCCTACCTCAACCGCGTTGCACGACCAATCGATCCTGGTCTCGGACTTGTCGACCTTTGTCGCATAGGTGACGCCCTCGTCGGGCTGCGGAGTCGATCGAAGCGGGCGAGCGATCGTCTCTACCATTAGGGCCGCGCCGATCATCGACAGTTCAAGCGTCAGGTCGCCCGCGGTTTTGTCCGCGACGGGCACCCACGCGCGCGACAGTACCGGCCCGGTGTCGAGCCCCGCCTCCATCTGCATGATGCACACCCCCGTCGCCGCGTCTCCGGCCAAAATCGCGCGCTGGATCGGCGCCGCCCCTCGCCACCTCGGCAGCAACGAGCCGTGGACGTTGAGGCACCCGTGTGCGGGCGCGTCGAGCACGGCCTGCGGCAGGATCAACCCATAAGCTGCGACCACGCCTACGTCCGCGCCCAGCGCCGCGAACGCCGCCTGCGCCTCCGCCCCGCGCAGCGACTTGGGCGTCCGCACCTCGATGCCGAGCGCCTCCGCCCGCTTCTGCACCGGCGAGGCCACCAGCTCCCGCCCGCGCCGTCCGCCGGGGCGCGGCGGCTGCATATACGCCGCCACCACCTCATGCCCCGCCGCAACCAGCGCGTCGAGCGTCGGCACGGCGAACGCCGGAGTCCCCATGAACACGATCCGCATCCCGCGCGCTTCACCCGCTGGCGGGGCAGGGCGCAACCCCCTATCTGTTCTCGCGATGGCGTCCCCCGAGATCGAAGCGTTGACGCAGGCGCTCGCCCGCCTGCCGGGGCTCGGCCCGCGATCGGCCAGGCGTGCGGTGTTGCACCTGCTCAAGAAGCGCGAGGTGGCGATGAAACCGCTTCGCGCCGCGCTGGAGGCGGTGGACGAGCGGCTGGCGACCTGCGCCACCTGCGGCAATGTCGACACGCACGACCCCTGCTCGATCTGCGCCGACCCGCGCCGCGACGCGCGCGCGCTGTGCGTGGTGGAGGAGGTGGCGGACCTGTGGGCGCTCGACCGCGCGCGGCTGTTCCCCGGTCGGTACCATGTGCTCGGCGGGCGCTTGTCCGCGCTGGAGGGGGTGCGGCCCGAGGATCTGTCGATCGACCGGCTGCTCGCGCGTGTCGAGGCGGGCGGGGTGGACGAGGTGGTGCTGGCGATGAACGCGACGCTCGAGGGCCAGACGACCGCCCACTACATCGCCGAGCGGGTCGAGCGGTTTCCGGTTCGCGTGACGCAACTCGCGCACGGGCTTCCGGTCGGCGGCGAGCTCGACTATCTCGACGAGGGCACGCTCGCGCAGGCGTTGCGGGCGCGGCGTCCGATGGTCTGAGGGGGTTGGAATGGCGGTCAACGGCATCGGTGGCGTATTCATCCGCGCAAGGGATCCAGAAGCGCTCGCCACTTGGTATCGCGAGCATCTGGGCGTCGGGGCGGGCAACTACGGCAAGTGGTCACCCGAAGCGGGCCCGAGCGTGTTCACCACCTTCGCGCAGGATAGCGACTATTTCCCCACCGACCGCCAGTTCATGCTCAACTTTCGCGTCACCGATCTCGATGCGATGCTCGCGACCTTCGCGGGCAGTGGCATCGCCGTGATCACGAAGCCCGAGTGGAACGCGCCGGGCGTCGGCCGCTTCGCGCGCATCCACGATCCCGAGGGCAATCCGATTGAGCTGTGGGAGCCCGACGCCAAGCCTTGAAGCCTGGCGGCGCTCGCCTTAATCGGCGCGCATGGCCGTTCTCCCCATCGTCGAAGTCCCCGACCAGCGTCTGCGCACCCGTTGCCCGCCCGTCGCCGAGATCGACGACGTAACCCGCGCACTCATCGGCGATATGTTCGACTCGATGTACGACGCGTCCGGCATCGGGCTCGCCGCGCCGCAGGTCGGGGTGATGACGCGCGTGGTCGTGATCGATTTGCAGGAGCGTGAGGCGGAGGAGGGGGCGGAGCCGGTCCGCAACCCGCGCGCGTTCATCAACCCCGAGCTGGTCGAGGTCAGCGAGGAGCTGTCCACCTATAACGAGGGCTGCCTGTCGATCCCGGACCAGAATGCGGAGGTGACCCGCCCCGCGCGCTGCCGCGTCCGCTGGCTCGACGAGGCGGGCGGGGCGCAGGAAGCCGAGTTCGACGGGCTGATGTCCACCTGTATGCAGCACGAGATCGACCATCTCGACGGCGTTCTGTTCATCGACCGGATCAGCCGGCTGAAGCGCGACATGGTACTGAAGAAGCTTGCCAAGGCGCGCCGCGCGGCGGCGTAGAACGCGCTGTCCTATCGCAATCGTTCGGGCTATGTTCCCTTAATGACTCGCCAGCCCGAGCGTCGCGCCCGCTTCACTGTCGGCACCGCACGAGAGGCGTTATTGAGGGGGACGTAGGGTGAATTTAGCGAACTTCCGGCATGGCTGAGCTGATCGTCGCCGCGCTGCTCGCGATCGTCGCGGGGCTGGTGATCGGGTGGCTGATCGCGAGTCGTCGCGCGGGTGCGCTGGCGAGCGATCTTGCGGTCGCGCGGACCAGGGTCGCCGATGCCGACCTCGTCCGCCAGGCGCGCGACGCGGTCGAGCGCGAGCGCAACGAGGCCATGCAGCAACTCGCCGCGTTGCGCGCGCAAGGGACCGCGCAGGCGGACGCGCACCGCGCCGCGCTGGAGCAGCTCGCCCGCGCGCGCGACCTGATCGAGGCGACGGACGCCGACCGCCAGACCGCGCAACGCGAGCTCGCCGCGCTTCGTTCACAGGCAGCGGCGCGCGAGGAGGCGCATCGGCTATCGACCGAACAGATGCAGTCGCGCTTCGACGCGGTCGCGACCAGGGCGCTGGAGACCGCGCAGACGCAGTTCCTCGAACGCGCGCACCAGCGCTTTACCGAGTCCGAAGCGTTGCAAGGGCAGAAGCTGTCCGCGCTGCTCCAGCCGGTCAACGACCGCCTGCAGCGTTATGAGGAGGGGGTCGCCAGCGTCGAGCGCGAGCGCCGCGACGCGTTCGGCGACCTCAAAGGTCAGATCGAGCAGATGCGCCTTGGCCAGGAGCGCGTGTCGGGCGAGGCGGCGAAGCTCGTCAACGCGCTCCGCAACGCCCCCAAGGCGCGCGGCCGCTGGGGGGAGCAACAGCTCAAGAACGTGCTCGAGTCGTGCGGCCTGTCCGAACATGCCGACTTCCAGACGGAGGTCAGCGTCGCGGACGGGGAAGGCGGACGCCTGCGTCCCGATGCGATCGTGCGCGTGCCGGGCGGCAAGGCGCTGGTGATCGACGCCAAGGTCTCGCTCAATGCCTATCAGGACGCGTTCGGCGCGGTGGACGAGACCGAGCGGCTGGTGGGCTTGCGCGCGCACGCCGATTCGATGCGCGCGCACGTCAACGGGCTCGGCAACAAGAGCTACTGGAACCAGTTCGCCGACGCGCCGGATTACGTCATCATGTTCGTGCCGGGCGAGCATTTCCTGTCCGCCGCGCTGGAGCACGACCCGACGCTGTGGGACTTCGCGTTCGACAAGCGCGTACTGCTCGCGACGCCGACCAACCTCATCGCCATTGCCCGCACGGTCGCGGCGGTGTGGCGGCAGGAAAAGCTGGCGGGCGAGGCGAGGGCGATCGCCGAGCTCGGCAAGGAGCTGTACGCACGGTTGTGCGTGATGGGTGGCCACGTCTCCAAACTGGGCAAGAACCTCGACACCGCGATCGGCGCGTACAACGCTTTTGTCGGCAGCATGGACAGCAGTGTGCTGACGAGCGCCAAGCGCTTTGAGGCGCTCAACATCGACACCGGCCCGAAGCTGATCGAGACGCCCCCGATCATCGAACAAAGCGCGCGATCGTCGGTTAAACTACCTATGCTGGACGCGGCGGAGTAGGGCTATGCGGGGTATGTTTCAGGGCACGACCACGGTCGACCGGGATGGTGACTGGCGCGGCATGGTGGATGGCGATCTCGTGATCAGCGCCGGTCGGCATGTGCGGGTCCGGGGCATGGTCAACGGCGATGTCATCGTCGGGCCCGGCGCCGAGGCGGTCATCACCGGAATGGTCAACGGCAAGGTGATCGAGAACGGTGGCCACGCGCGTGTGACCGGGATGGTGACAGGCTAAACGCCCCGCATCAGCCCCAATCCCACCGCGGCCAGCCGCGCCGCCGTGAGCGCGCACAAGCGGTGTGGGTCATCGCGCTCCGGGACGTACTCGGCGAGGATAAGGCCGACGATACTCCCGTGTTGGGCGAGGCCGTGGAGCAGGTCGAGGCAGTCCCCGTAGTTGAGCCCGCCCGGGGTCGGCATCGCCACCGCCGGAAACACCGCCGGGTCGATCCCGTCGCAGTCGATCGACACGACGTAGCGCTCGCCGACCGGGCGCTCTGCCAGCACCGCCTCGACACCCCGCGTTCGCCACTCGCGCGCGGTGACGATCCGGTCGCCCCAGGCGCGCGCGTCGTCGTGCTGCCACGCCTCGCCGCTGCCCAGGCCTCGGATGCCGACCTGTAGCATCCCGGTCACCCACGGCATCTCGCTCGCGCGGCGCATCGGCGAGCCATAGCCGTTCGCCTCGCCCCGGATCACGTCGCCCCAATCGACATGCGCGTCGATCTGCACGACCGTCACCGGTCCGAACCCGTCATACCCCGCCAGCACCGGGATCGGCACCGAATCATCGCCGCCCAGCACCAGCGGGAACGCGCCAGCTGCCAGCACCCGCTCCACCGCGCTCGCGATCCGGTCACGGTTGCCCGCCGCATCGCCGGGGCGGGTGCGGACATCGCCGATGTCGACGCCGAGCCAGTCCGCCTTGCGCTCGCCGGTCAGTAACGTGCGACCGAGGTCGAAGTCATGCTGCTTCAACTGACCCGCGAACAGCTTCGACGCCGCCCGGATCGCGCCGGGGGCGAGTGCCGAATGGCTCGCCTCCGCCGGGTCGTACGGCGTCGCCTCCGCCGCGCCGAGCACGCACACCTGCCCCGGCTGGAGGTCGTCGATCATCCCGATCGGCAGGCCCATGAAGGTCGGGTATTCGAAGCCATGCGGCATGGCGCGCTAACCCCCGGTGCCGGGCGCGGGTTGCGAGGCCCGCTGCTGCGCGAGCACCTCATACGCCATCACCGCGGTCGCGACCGCGGCGTTGAGGCTGTCCGCGCGACCCAGCATCGGCAACTTGACGAGGCTGTCGCAGGCGGCGGCATAGTCGGCAGGTATCCCCTGCGCCTCGTTACCGGTGAGAAGAAAGGTTGGCGCAGAGTAGGCGGTCGCGCGGTAGTCAGTGTCGGTGTCGAGGCTCAGCCCCACCAACTTCCCCGGCCCCCCACGTAGCCAGGCGAGGAACTCGGCCCATTCCGCCCTCACCACCGGGACGGTGAACAGCGCCCCCATGCTGGCCCGCACCGCCTCGACCGAGAACGGGTCGACGCACTCTCCGATCAGTATCAGCGCTCCCGCCGCCACCGCGTCACCCGTACGCAGGATTGTGCCGAGATTGCCCGGATCACGCAGCCGCTCCGCCACGAGCCAAATGCCAGCGCTTGACCGATCGAGCGCGGCGAGCGGCGTCGTCCATTCCTCGTGGACGCCGAGCACCGTCTGCGGGTTGTCCTTGCCCGACAGCTTGGAGAGGATGTCGGGCGTTGTCTCGATCGCGTCGCCGCCACCCGCTTCGACCGCGTCGACCAACGCGTGGACGAGCGGGTGCGCGGCGCTGGCGGCGGCGAAGAACAGTATGCGTGGCACCCGCCCGGTCTCCAGCGCCTCGGTCAGGATGCGCAGGCCCTCGGCGAGGAACAAGCCCTGCTCCCGCCGCCCGCGCTTGTCGCGCAGGTCGCGGGTCTGCTTGACGAGCGGGTTGGAGAAGGCGGTGATGACGCGAGGAATCTAGTCCTCCCCGAACTTGTCCTCGACCAGCGCGCAGGCCGCGTCGACTGCCGCCTCCGCCCCGTCGCCCTCCGCGCTGATCACCACCGTGTCGCCGATCGCCGCGCCCAGCATCATCAGCCCCATGATCGACGTACCGGTGACGGACGCGCCGTCCTTTTCCACCCGGACCTCGACCGGCAACGTCGCCGCGAGCGTGACGAACTTGGCGGAAGCGCGGGCATGAAGGCCGCGGCGGTTGGCGATCACTACCTCGCGCGCGACCCGCGTCACGCCGCCGCCTCGCCCAGCACCTCGGAGGCGACGGAGATGTATTTGCGCCCGGCCTCCCGCGCGGCGGCGACCGCGGCGGCGACGCCCATCACCTTGCGCGCGGACTCGAGCCGGATCAGCATGGGGAGGTTGACGCCCGCGATCACCTCGACCCGCCCGCGCTCGAGCAGCGAGATCGCAAGGTTGGACGGCGTGCCCCCGAACAGGTCGGTGAGCAGGATCGCACCGCGTCCGGTGTCGACTTCGGCGATCGCGGCGGCGATGTCGGCCCGGCGCGCCTCCATGTCGTCCTCCGGCCCGATCGCGACCGCGCGGACGCCCGCCTGCGGGCCGACCACATGCTCCATCGCGCGGACGAACTCTTCGGCGAGCCGGCCGTGCGTCACCAGCACCAGCCCGATCATTCGTGTTCACTCATGGCCGAACCGGCGCACCTTCCAACGAGTCCTGCGGCGCGGCCCCGAGGTCGCGATGCACGACCGTGGGCGAAAAGCCGCGATCTTGCAACCATCGCCCGAGCCGATCGGCGACATGGACCGATCGGTGCCGCCCGCCGGTGCAGCCGATCGCGACGGTGATGTACGCCTTGCCCTCCGCCCGATAGCGCGGGACCAGCAGCGCGAGCAGTTCCTCGATGCGCCCGATCGCCTCCGGGTATGCAATGTCGTCCGCGACATAGGCGGCGACCTCCGCGTCCAGTCCCGTTCCGGGACGCAGCTCCGGCACCCAATGCGGGTTTCGGAGGAAGCGCATGTCGAACACCAGGTCCGCGTCGAGCGGCAGCCCGCGCGAGAAGCCGAACGACATTACCCGCAGCGTCGGCTCGCTCACCCCCTCGCGCGCGAAGCTCTCGCGGATGCGGCGGGCGAGGGTGTGCGAGGACAGCGCGGTGGTGTCGACCAGCCGGTTGGCCCAGCGGCGCAAGAGGGCGAGCAGCTCGCGTTCGTGCGCGATGCCGTCGCGCGCCGGACGATCGAGCGCGAGCGGGTGGCGGCGGCGCGTCTCGGCATAACGCCGCTCGAGCTCCGCGCCCGCGCAGTCGAGGAACAACATGCCGACGTCGTGGCCCTGCTCCGCGCGGAGCGCCTCAGCGCGCGCGATGATCCGCTCGGGCGCGAAGTCGCGAGTTCGCGCGCCGAAGCCGACCGCGAGCGGTCGCGGCTCGCCCGCGCCGACCGGCTCGGGCGCGGCGAGCAGCCGGTCGAGCAAGGGGAGGGGGAGGTTGTCGACCGTCTCCCAGCCGAGGTCCTCCAGCGTCTTGAGCACCGTCGACTTGCCCGCGCCGGACATGCCGGTGACGAGCAGTATCTCCTGCGGGCCGGTGCTCATGCTACGAGCAGCCCGAGCATCCCGAGCATCCGCTCGACCTTGATCGGGGCGGAGGCCTCCAGCGCCGCCACCGTCATTGCGGCGATGCGATGTCCCTCGATCACACGCTCTTCGCCCGCGTCGGGCATACGCTCGGGCGTGCTGATCCGGACCGCCAGCGCGACCTCCGCTCTTTCCATATAAGGGACGGTCACGATGCCCACTCCACGCACCTCCAACAGCCCGGCGATCGTGGCGGGCGCATACGCATACAGGCCATCGGGCGCCGCATTAATCTGAGTCTGGTCGTCCGCGATCAGCACAGCGCCGCGGTCGATCAGTCGCAGCGCTAGATCGGACTTGCCCGATCCCGAAGGTCCCTCGATCAACACCGCCCAACCCCCGATCGCGACGCTGGTTGCGTGGAGCAGCGTCACGCGGCACGCGCCAGCGGCAGTCGGACGACGAAGCGCGCGCCGCTCAGCCGGTCCTCGCGCGCTTCGGCGGTGATCGCGCCGCCATGCCCGTCGACGATGGTGCGCGCGATCGCGAGCCCAAGTCCGGAATGCCGGCCGAACGCCTCGTCCGAAGGGCGGATCGATTGGAAGCGGCGGAACACCGCTTCGCGTTCCGCCTCGGGGACGCCCGGACCTTCGTCCTCGACCCGCACCTCCACGTCGCCATCCTCGTCGCGCGCCGCCACGCTGATCAGCCCACCGTCGGGGGAAAAGGAGAGCGCGTTGTCGACGAGGTTCTCGAACACCTGCTCCAATCGTGCGCCCTCGCCCGCGACCACCAGCGGCTCCGACGCCCGCCGATCGTAGCGCAGCCGCACCCCGCGCGCGAGCCCGCGCGTCATCCGCTGGTCGACAAGGCCGACGAGCAACGCGTCGAGGTCGACCGGCTCGAACTTCGCACGGCTCAGCTGCGCATCAAGCCGTGACGCTTCGGAGATGTCGGTGATCAACCGGTCGAGCCGGTGAATGTCCTCGCGCACGATGGCGAGCAGCTTGTTCTGCAGCGCGGGGTCGTTGATCGTCGACAGCCCATCAACCGCCGACCGGAGCGAGGCGAGCGGATTCTTGAGTTCGTGCGTGACATCGGCGGCGAACGCCTCGGTCGCGTCGATTCGCGCGCGCAAGGCGAGGCTCATGTCCGACAACGCGCGCGCGAGGCTGCCGATCTCGTCGCGCCGGTCGGGCAGGCGCGGCACCACCACCTCCCGCGCGCGCCCGAGCCGTACGCGTACCGCCGCCCGCGCGAGCCGCCGCAGCGGACCGACGATCGTGCGCGCAAGAAACAACGACAGCAGGATCGAGACCAGCGTCACGACCAGCAGCACCACGCCCAGCCGAAACCGCTCGGCGCGGATGCGGTATACGATATCGCGGTCGTTGATCGCGGTCATCGCGACCGATCCGTCGGGCAGGGTCGCGGCAGCGGTGATCACGGGCGAACGGTCGGGGGCGCGCCACACGCTGGCGGCGGGGTGCCGCGTGGCAAGCGCGCGCGAAACGGTGGGCCAGTCGCGACCGCTCGCCCGCTCGCGATAGGCGGGCAGGCGGCGCGCACCCGCGATCCACTCGATGCTGGCGTCGAGGAAGCGCCCGAACGCCTCGCTTCGCCCGCGCTTGGTAGGGTCCAGCAGGACGAAGTTGACGACCCCTGATCGCTCGCTGTCGAGCACGGGCGTACCCGACGGCGAGAACAGCCGCACGCGCGTGCCCGTGTCGCGCGCCAGCCGTTCGACCAAGGCCGCGCGTCCACCTGCGGGCGTTCCGGCGATCGCCTCTGCGATCAGTCCCACCTCGCGCGCGGCCTGGTCGGTGCGGTAATCGACAATCCGCGCCCGGTATGAGTCGAGATAGAAGAACCCGCCCGCGAGCAGCAGCAGCGCGAAGATGTTGACCGCGAGAATGCGCCGGGTGAGCGAGATATGTCCCGACCAGCGCAGCGCGAGGTCGCCGCCCTCGCGGAAGCGGCTACTCCTCGGAAAATCGGTAGCCGGCACCATAAAGCGTCTCGATCGCGTCGAACTCGGGGTCCACCGCGCGAAACTTGCGGCGGACGCGCTTGATATGGCTGTCGATGGTGCGGTCGTCGACATAGATGTCGTCCTGATAGGCCGCGTCCATCAGTTGATTGCGCGTCTTGACGATACCGGGTCGCTGCGCGAGCGTTTCGAGGATCATGAACTCGGTGACGGTCAGCGTCACCGGTTCGCTGCCCCAGGTCACACGGTGCCGGGCCGGGTCCATGCCGAGCCGCCCGCGCGTCAGCGCGCCCGCCGCCACCTCCGACTCGCCGGGCGCGCTCGCCTCGCGCGCTTCCGTGCGTCGGAGGATGGCGCGGATGCGCGCGATCAGCAGCCGCTGGCTGAACGGCTTGGCGATGTAGTCGTCCGCGCCCATCGCGAGGCCGAGCGCCTCGTCGAGCTCGTCGTCCTTGCTGGTGAGGAAGATGACGGGCGTCGGCTGCCGCTCGCGGAACCGGCGGAGCAGCTCCAGCCCGTCCATCCGCGGCATCTTGACGTCAAAGATCGCGAGATCGGGCGGGTTATCGACCAGTGCTTTCAGCGCCGACTCGCCGTCGCCGTACACGCGCGTCAGGAACCCCTCGGCTTGGAGCGCGATCGACACGGAGGTCAGGATGTTGCGGTCGTCGTCAACGAGCGCGATGGTGGCCGTCATCGGTGGGCGCGGTCCTGCATGGCAGCGGATTAGGCCAAGTCACCCACCCGCTCAACCGGGCGTCACCGGTTCAGCCCTAGCGCCTGTCGCCCGCCGCGGTTACATGGCCCGCCACACACTCAAATCGAGAGACTGGCGCTTTCATGGACATCCGCCTCGGCCTGACGTTCGACGATGTCCTGCTGCGCCCCGCGGAGTCGGACGTGGTGCCGAGCCAGACCGACACGCGCACGCGGGTCACTCGCGAGATCGGGCTGATGATCCCGGTCATGTCGGCGGCGATGGACACGGTGACGGAAGCGGACATGGCGATCGTCATGGCGCAGCTGGGCGGCATCGGCGTGCTCCACCGCAATCTGTCGGTGCTCGAGCAATGCGACGCGGTGCGGCAAGTCAAGCGGTTCGAGAGCGGGATGGTCGTCAACCCGATCACCATCGCGCCCGGGGCGACGCTGGCCGAGGCACAGGCGCTGATGGCGCGACACCGGATCAGCGGCATTCCGGTGGTGGAGGCCAGCGGCAGGCTGGTCGGCATCCTCACCAACCGCGACGTACGCTTCGCGGACAAGCCCGATCAGCCCGTGTCCGAGCTGATGACCCGCGACAACCTCGCCACCGTGTCGGTAGGCGTGACGCAGGACGAGGCGCGGCGGCTGCTTCATCAGCGGCGGATCGAGAAGCTGCTGGTGGTCGACGACGCCTATCGCTGCGTCGGACTGGTGACGGTCAAGGACATCGAGAAAGCGGTGACCTATCCCGACGCGACCAAGGACGCGGCGGGCCGGCTGCGCGTCGCGGCCGCGACCACGGTCGGCGACAAGGGCTTTGAGCGCACCGCCGCGCTGATCGACGCGGAGCTCGACCTGGTCGTGATCGACACCGCGCACGGCCACAATCGCGACGTCGCGCGCGCGGTGGAGCGGGTGAAGCGGCTCAGCAATTCGGTGCAGGTCATCGCGGGCAACGTCGCCACGAGTGAGGCGACGCGCGCGCTGATCGATGCGGGCGCGGACGGGATCAAGGTCGGGATCGGCCCCGGCTCAATCTGCACCACGCGCGTGGTCGCGGGCGTGGGCGTACCGCAGCTGTCGGCGGTGATGGACTGCGCCGAGGCTGCCGAACAGGCGGGCGTACCGGTGATCGCCGATGGCGGGGTGCGCACCTCGGGCGATATCGCCAAGGCGCTGGCCGGCGGCGCGTCGGCGGTGATGGTCGGCTCCTTGCTCGCGGGAACGGCGGAAGCGCCGGGCGAGACGTTCCTTTACCAAGGCCGCGCATACAAATCCTATCGCGGCATGGGCTCGGTCGGCGCGATGGCGAAGGGCTCGGCGGACCGCTATTTCCAGCAGGACATCAAGGACCAGATGAAGCTGGTTCCCGAAGGCATCGAGGGACAGGTCGCGTTTAAGGGCCCCGCGCGCGAGATCATCCATCAGATGGTCGGCGGCGTCCGCGCGGCGATGGGCTATACCGGCGCACGCACGCTGGCGGACTTTCGCGAGCGGGCGACGTTCGTGCGGATCACGGGCGCGGGGTTGAAGGAAAGTCATGTCCACGACGTGACGATCACCCGCGAAGCGCCGAACTATCCGACGCGATGAGCACACGACACCAGCGCAGCTGGAGTCGAGATGATCGAGCGCGGCCGGGCTCGGCGCAGCCGAGCTTCGACGTCACGCGATTTACTCGCGTGACGCGCGCCCACGCTGGAAAGTACCAACATTGACTCCTGCCGCCCGCGCCCAAGCCGCAATCGACCTGCTCGACGCCATCCTCCTCGCCGCGCGCGAGGGCGGGGCGGCGGCGGATACGCTGATCGCACGCTACTTCGCCGCGCGCCGCTATGTCGGGTCCAAGGACCGGCGCGCGGTGCGCGAGCTTGTCTACGCCGCCATCCGCCGCGCGGGCGAGCCGCCCATTAGCGGGCGCGCGGCGCTGCTCGGGCTGGCGGAAGCGCAGCCGGAGGTTGCAGCCTTGTTCGATGGCTCTGCTCACGCACCTGCGCCGGTTGCGGCTGGAGAGCCGGTGGCCCCCGCCGGGGTCGCACCCGCGTGGCTGGAAGCGGCGCTCGACCGGTCCGGGCTGGACGCCGCCGAGCGTGTTGCGCTGGTCGCACGCGCGCCGCTCGACCTGCGAGTCAACACGCTGCGCGCCACCCGGGACGAGGTCCGCGCCGCGCTGCCCGACGCGCAGGCGGTTCCCAGCCTCCCCGACGCGCTCCGCCTGCCGACGGGCACGTCGATCGAGACGCACGATCTGTACCGCTCCGGCGCAGTGGAGGTGCAGGACGCGGGCAGCCAGTTCGTCGCGCTCGCCGCTTCGGTCGAGCCCGGAATGCGCGTCGTCGACCTGTGCGCGGGAGCGGGGGGCAAGACGCTCGCGCTCGCCGCCGCGATGCGGAACGCGGGCGAGTTGCTCGCCTGCGACACCGACCGGGGGCGGTTGTCGCGCCTCGCGCCAAGGGCGGAGCGCGCGGGAGCGACCTGCATCACCACCTGCCTGCTCGACCCAGGCCGCGAGTTGCAGGCTCTGGAGAACTGGCGCGGAGCGGCGGACATGGTGCTCGTAGACGCGCCCTGCTCGGGCACGGGCACATGGCGGCGCAACCCGGAGGCGCGCTGGCGGCTGACGCCCGCTCGCATCGAGCGGCTGCTGGCGACGCAGGCGCATGTGCTCGACCTCGCGGCGGCGCTCATCCGTTCCGGCGGTGCGCTGGTCTACGCCGTCTGCTCGGTGCTCGACGCCGAAGCGCCCGATCAGGTCGCGGCGTTCGCGGAGCGCTCCGGCCTCACCCCCGAACCGCTCGCGCTCCCGCTCGGCACGCCGCGCGGCCCCGGCCTGCGGCTCACCCCCGCGCGCGACGGCACCGACGGCTTTTTCCTCGCGCGCCTGCGACGTGCGTGATAACCGGTCCGCCATTGTGCCCACCCTGGAGACAATCATGCGTGTCTCGTCCGTCGCCGTCGCCGCCGCGCTGACGATCGCCTGCCTGTCCGCCTCGCTCCAGAGCCAGCGGCCCGACGACCAGATCGACCCGCGATCGACCGCGCTGCTCGTGCGCGGGCGGGCGGCGCGGGCCGCGGGCAACCTTCAACTTGCGACCGATCTGATGGAAAGCTCGGTGGCGGTGGACCCGCGCAACCGGGCCGCGTTCAAGGCGCTGGCCGAGGTGGCGGACGCGACCGGGCTGCCGGGCAAGGCGATCCGGCTGTATCGCGAGGCGCTGCTGCTCGAGCCCAACGATGTCGAGGCAATCAAGGGGCAGGGCGAGGCGCTGGTGCAGAAGGGCGCGGTCAACCGCGCGCGCGACAACCTCACCCGGTTGCGGACGCTGTGCCGGGGCGCTTGCCCGGAGGCGACGCAGCTCGCCGCCGCCATCGCCAAGGGCCCGCCGATCGCGACCGCGCAGGCGACGGTGCCGCCCGCGAAAGAATAGTTCAGCCGAGCGCGCGGGCGAGCGCAATATACTCCCCGACGCTCACCGTTTCCGCCCGCCGGGTCGGGTCGATGCCGAACGCCTCCAGCGCGTCGAGCGCTCCCGGCAGGCCCTTGAGCGATTGCCGCAGCATTTTGCGCCGTTGCCCGAAGGCGGCGGCGGTGAGACGCTCCAGCGTTTCGACGCGGACGCTCTCGGGCTGCTCGCCGGGGAGCAGGTGCACCACCGCCGACATCACCTTGGGGGGCGGCGTAAAGGCGGAGCGGTGGACCGTCATCGCGACCCGCGCCGAGGTGCGCCATTGGGCGAGCACCGACAGCCGCCCATACGCATCCGTATCCGGCGCGGCGATGATCCGGTCGGCCACTTCGCGCTGGAACATCAGCGTCAGCGACAGCCACCACGGTGGCCACTCCGTAGTCAGCCAGCGCACGAGCAGCGCGGTGCCGACATTATAAGGCAGGTTGGCGATGATGTGCGGTCGCCCGCTAAACAGCGCAGGCGCATCTACCGCAAGCGCATCGCCCTCGATCACGTGCAGCCGGCCGGGATAGGCCTCCGCCAGCTCGGCGAGCGCCGGCAGGCAGCGCGCATCGCGTTCCACCGCCGTCACCCGCGCGCCCGCCACCAGCAGCGCGCGGGTGAGCCCGCCGGGGCCGGGCCCGACCTCGAACACCTCCGCATCGGCAAGGTCGCCCGGCACCCGCGCGATGCGCGCGAGCAGCTGCGCGTCGAGCAGGAAGTTCTGCCCCAGCGCCTTGGACGCGCTCAGCCCGTGGCGCGCGATCACCTCGCGAAGCGGGGGCAGCGCCGTTCCTGAGCTGATCGAAAAGCCCGTCAACAGTGGGGAACGCGCGCCCGGTGCTCGACCGCCTCTGCCGCCATGCGGATCGCCGCGATCGTCGCGCCCGGGTGCGCGCGGTCCTGCCCTGCGATCGAAAAGGCGGTGCCGTGGTCGGGCGAGGTGCGGACGATCGGCAGGCCCAGCGTCATGTTGACGCCTTCGTCGAAATACAGCGTCTTGATCGGCACCAGCGCCTGGTCATGGTAACAGCACAGCGCCACGTCATAGCCCGCCCGCGCGCGGTCGTGGAACATCGTGTCGGCGGAGAAAGGCCCGAGCGCGTCGATGCTCTCGGCGCGGAGCTGCTCGATTGCGGGCTGAAGAATCTCGATCTCCTCGCGCCCGATCGTGCCCTGCTCGCCCGCGTGCGGATTGAACCCGGCAAAAGCGAGCCGCGGCGCGGCGACGCCGAAGTTGCGGTGGAGCCCCCGCGCGGTCGCGCGCGCCTTGGCGACGATCAGCTCGACGGAGAGCAGGCCGGGGACGCTCGCCAGCGGCACATGCGTGGTCATCGGTACGACGCGCAGGCCCGGTCCGGCGAGCAGCATCACCGCATTCTCGCCCGCGATGCCGCACCGCTCGGCGACGAACTCGGTCTGCCCGGCATAGGCGAAGCCGATCGCGTAGAGCTGCGCCTTGCTCACCGGCCCGGTCACCAGCGCGCGCGCCGCGCCCGATTGGGTCAGCCCGGCGGCGAGCTCGAGCGATCGCAACGCACAGCGCGCGCCCTCGACATCGGGCACACCCGGAACGATCTCGCCCGCGTCGTCGATCGTCAGCACGGGCAGGCAGCGGGTGAAGGTCCCCGCGACCTCGGCCAGGTCGGTGATGCGCGCGACCGGGCCGCTCCAGACCCGCTCGATCGCGCGTACGTCGCCGATCGCGACAAAGGGGGGCAGCGCTTCCGCGCCCCGCCGCGCCCAAGCCTTGGCGATCACCTCCGGGCCGACGCCCGCCGGATCGCCCATCGCCACGGCGAGCGGCGCAACGCGACCGGGATCAGCGATATTCAACGATCGCGTCGCGCCGGAGATCGCGAAGCAACTGCTGCGCGCGCAGGTTCACCCGCTGCTGCTCCAACTGGCCCTGCACCGCCTGCGGGTTTGGGAGCGTGCCCGAGGTCGGGTCGTCGCGCCCGCACAGCACCAGCGAGCGTACGCCCTCCTCGGGCGAGCCGAACGGGGGCGAGGCCTGCCCGACCTGCATTTTCAGGATGATCGCCTGGAGCGGCCCGGGCAGGTCGCGGATACGGATCGTGTCGTTGTTGACCACCTCCGCGCCGATCGTGGCGGCGCTCTTCTCCACCGCGCCGCAACCCTGGATGCTTTGCGTCAGCTTGGCGAACTGCGCGGCGCGCTCGTTCGCCTGCGCCTGCGTGGTGCCTTCGGGAAAATGGACGGTCAGCTGTTTCAGGCTAAGCTTGGCGTCGCGCGGGTCGGCGGTCAGCACTTGGCGCTTGTCGACGAGGTACAGGATCGAATAACCGCCCGGCGTCTCGATCGGGCCCGCGACCTGGCCGATCTGCATCGCTTCCGCGGTCTTGGCGAGTTCGTCGGGCAGCGTGGCGGGGCGGACCCAATCGAGATCGCCGCCTTGCACCTTGGTGGTCGAGTCGGAAAAGTTGCGCGCATAATATTCGAACGGGGCCTTGCCCGTCTTGATCTGCTCCATCACCTGCTGCGCGCTCGACAGCGCCTGCGGCGCGCGGTCGCCATCGCCCTTGATGTAGATTTCGCGCAGGTGATACTCGTCGGTGCCCTTCGCGTCCTCCAGCCGTTTCAGGATTGCGGCCACCTCGGCCTCGCCGACGTTGATGTCGACCTTGCGATGGAGGTAGCGCTGCCACACCAGTTCGCCCTCGATCTGGCGCTTGAGCGACCGGTCGGACGAGCCTTTCTCGCGCAGGTAGCGCGAGAACTCGGCGGGGGTGCGGTTGAAGTTCTGCGCGACGCGGTTGTAGCTTTCGGTGATCTCGTCGCTGGTCACCGATATGTCGCGCGCCCTCGCCTCCTGAATCTGGAGCGTCTCGTCGATCAGCTGCCGCAACACCTGCAGCTTGAGCTTGGCGCGATCGTCGGCGGAAAGGTCGATGTTGTTCGCCGCGACGATCAGCGCGACGCGTTGATCGACATCGGTGCCGGTGATCACCGTGTCGTTGACGATCGCGGTCGGCTTGCGGATGTTGGGGTCGAGCTTGCCGAAGATCTGCAGGTTGGTCGGGAATTTGAGGCCGGTCGCGTCGGGCACTTCGGTGTCGGGCACCGTCTGCGCGCCCACGCCCGCCGTCAGCGCCAACGCCGCCGCGGTCACCGCCAGGCGCGCCGTTCGCGCCGCCAACCATCTGTTCGTCATCACTCGCCTATCCCGTGCCACGCCGGACGGACACCGCATCCGCTTGCCGGTCCCCGCCTGAACCGCGGCTTAGCGCGGTTGCGCGCGCGAGGGAACCATTGCGCGCCGCATCACCGCCCGAGGTTCTTGAGCGACAGCGTCAGCAAATATCCGTTGCCCGCCCGCGCGTCGCCGGTGTTCGCGTAGTTGCGCCGCCAGGTGAAGCCGAGGCGAAGGCAATCGTCCTCATATTGCACGCCGAGCCGGTGGCGGATCGGCTGAAAACCGTCGGACAAGGAGGACGGGTCCTCCGCGCGGCTGGTCAGGTCGATGACGATCGAGCCGAACGCCGACCAGAAGCGGCTGATCTGCACCCGCCCGGCGACCCGTGCCTCCTGGCTGTTGGGCAGGTCCTCGAACAACGGCATGATGTCCCGGTTGAGCCGGGTATAGCCGAGCAGGACGTAGGTGCTGTTGCTCCCGACCGTCGCATCCACCTCGTTGCGGCGCACGGTGAAGTTGTTGTGGTCGATGCGGTAGCGGATCGTCAACGCGACGAGGTCGCGCCATTTAAGGTCGCTGCGCCCTACGAAATCGGAGAACTTGTCCGACAATCCGGTGCCCGGAAAGAAGATCTCCGGGCGGGAGGAAAAACGGTAGCTCTGCCCGATCTGGTTGTCGAACGTCACCGCGCCATGGTCCACCGCCCAGTCGACGCCATAGGTCGCGCGGCTGGAGTCCTCATAGCGGTCGTACCCGGGGAAGCGGTTGAGCGCGAACAGGTTGGTGTCGTCGAGATCGACCGCGCGCGAGTCCTCGTTGGGGATTTCGAGGTTTTTGATCCGGGGACTCGCGACGATCTGGAACCGCGGGGTGATCCGCTGCGTGCCGCCCCAGAACGCGCCCACCAACGGCCATTGCACGTCGACGGACAGCGAGCCGATCGCGCGGCCCTGGATGCCCTCAACACCGCGATAGCTGGGCACCGGGTCATCGAGCGTATTCTGCGCGTCGTACACGTCGCCGCGCGCATAGGCGGTGAAGGTCACCTCCTGCCCCATGGTGGTCAGCTTGCGCAGGTCCCAGCGCAGCCCCGCGAACGCGCGCTGCGTATCCTGCCCCTCCGTCCGGGTCAGCGCGAGCGTATTGAGTTCCAATTCCAACTTGCCGCCGAGCAGGCCGTCGTCGAACCGGCGACGGTAATCGAGCTCGGGAAACGCGAAAGGCTGCATCCCCTGCCGGTCGTTGATCCGCAGCGTCTGCACCGCCCAGCCGTCGATCGACAGATAGGAATTGTCCTCGATCCGCTCGGCTTTCAGCGTGCTGCGAAGCCGGTCGTCATAGGAGAGCTCATAGCGGCGCTCGAACGTCTTGTCGGTCGCGACGCGGATCGAGCCGGACAGGCTCCACGCCGGGCTGAGCTGAAACCGGCCTACCGCGTCGAAATAGCCGCGGAACGCTTCCGTGGTCCCGACCGCGCCGGTGATGAGGTCGTCGCTGCGCCGGCTCACCGTCCCGTACGCCGTCACGCGATACGCGCCGAGGCTGGTCAGCTGCTCATACTCCGCCTTGATCATCGGCAGGGTATTGGTGAACACATAGGGCGTCAGCGTCAGCGAGCGGTTGGGCGCGAGCCGGACGAAATACGGCACCGCGGCCCACAACCCGTTCGCGCGGGTGTAGCGGAAGTCGGGGCTGAGCAGCCCGCTGCTCGCATCGCCGCCGACCGGGTTGGACAGATCGGGCAGCGGCACGGACGGCAGGCCGAACAGATGCAGCCGCGCGCCGCGATAATAGATGCGGTGCTTATCCGGGCGATAGGTCACGCGCACCGCCGTCACCCGCCAGCTCGGGTTCTTGGGACACCCGTCGGAGGTGGTGACCGAACAGGGTGTATAAGACGCGTCGGTCAGCACCGTCGTCCCGTCGGCGTCGCGCGCGCCGTGCTCCGCCGCGATCCGCCCGCCACGCTGGAGCACCAGCAGCATGTTGTCGACCGTGCCGTCCTTCAGCGCGTCGGTCAGCTCGACCGTGTCGCCATAGGCGATGTCGCCGGTCCGGTTGACGGTGGCGACGTTGCCGTTGGCGATCACCTTGCCGGTCTTGCGGTTCCAGACGACCTGGTCCGCGCGCAGGCGACTGCCATTGCGCGTCATCCGCACCTCGCCGGTGGCGGTGACGATGTCCGCGTTCTGGTCGTAGTCAAGCGTGTTGGCGGAAAAGCCGATCTGGTCCGGGTCGGCGGGCGCGGCGATCGCGTCGGTGGTGGGCGGCGCGGTGGGGCGGGCTTGCAGGTCCTGCGCGCTCGCGGGGTGCGCGATTGCGATCGCGAGCGGCGCCACGCCGCCGACCAGGCCTGCCCACCGCGTCACGCGTCTTTGTCACCCCATCGGCCCACCGGTTCGGCGTCCGCCCGCTGCGCCTATCGCATCGCCGGGCCGGAGCCGCAATGGAAGAGGAGCAACCGTGCTGGACGCACCGCGACCGGCGGGCCTAAGGAACCGGGGCACGACAAGGACTTGCCCCATGAAGATCAGCTTCGCCGTCACCCCCGCCGCCGACGCGCCCGTGCTTGCGCTGCCGGTCGAGACGGGGGGCATGGTCCGGCTCTCGGGCGATACGCTCGGCGAGGCGGGGCTGCGGCTCGCGCGCGCGGCGTCGGCGGGCAACAGGTTCGAGGGCGAGGCAGGCGGACTGGTCGAGCTGTTCGTGCCCGCGGGCGAGGGCGCGCGGCGCGTGCTGTTGCTCGGCGTCGGCGGCGGCAGCGAGGCCGAGTGGGAGAAGGCGGGTGGGGCGCTCACCGCGCGGCTGCTGACCTCGGGTGTCGAGAGTGCGACCGCCGACCTGTCGGGCGCGTCGCCGAGCGCGAAGGCGGCGGCGCGCTTCGCGGGCGCGGCGGCGCAGCGCGCGTGGCGGCACGACGTGTATCGCACCAAGCTCCCCGACAAGTCGAAACCGACGCTGACCGAGATCGTGGTCGCGGGCGCGCCGGAGGGAACGCAAGCGACCTGGACCGCGCAGGACGCGGTGACGCAGGGGCTTGCGCTCGCCCGCACGCTCGCGGCCGAGCCGCCCAACCTCCTTTATCCCGAGACCTTCGTCGAGCAGGTGACCAAGAGCGTCGATGGCCTCGGGCTCGAGGTGATCGTGCTCGACGAGGCGGCGATGCGCGCGGAGGGCATGGGCGCGCTGCTCGGCGTGTCGCAAGGTTCGGCGCGCGAAGCTCGCCTGCTCGCGCTCAAGTGGCGCGGGGCGGGGGAGGGCGACCCGCTGCTGGCGCTGGTCGGGAAGGGCGTGACGTTCGACACCGGCGGCATCTCGATCAAGCCCGCCGCGGGCATGGAGGACATGAAGTGGGACATGGGCGGCGCGGGCGCGGTCGCGGGGGCGATGAAGGCGCTCGCGACCCGCAAGGCGCGCGCCAACGTCATCGGCGTCATGGGCCTCGTCGAGAACATGCCCGACGGCAACGCGCAGCGCCCGGGCGACATCGTCACCTCCATGTCCGGCCAGACGATCGAGGTGCTCAACACCGACGCCGAGGGGCGGCTGGTGCTCGCCGACGCGATCACCTGGGTGCAGCGGCATCACAAGCCCGCCACGATCATCGACCTCGCGACGCTGACCGGCGCGATGATCGTCGCGCTGGGGCATGAGCATGGCGGGCTGTTTGCCAACGACGACGCGCTCGCCGAGCAGCTGCTGGCGGCGGGGCGGGCGAGCGGCGATCTGCTGTGGCGCTTCCCGCTGGGGGACGCGTACAACAAGCTGATCGACAGCCCCATCGCGGACATGAAGAACATCGGCGGCAAGGGCGCGGGCTCGATCACGGCGGCGCAGTTCATCGGGCGCTTCGTCGAGGAAGGCGTGAAATGGGCGCATCTCGACATCGCCGGGATGGTCTGGGCGGACAAGCCGGGCGCGACCTACGACAAAGGCGCGACCGGGTACGGGGTGAGGGTGCTCGACCGGTTCGTGGCGGAGAATGTGGAGGGGTGAAAGGTCCCCCTCCCGCTTGCGGGAGGGGTTAGGGGTGGGCAGGGTAGCGTGGCGTTATGAACAATCCCAGCCCCTCCCGCAAGCGGGAGGCGAGTATGCAGGTCGACTTCTACCACCTCACCGCCACCCACCTCGACCGCGCGCTGCCCTCGATCGCGGAGCGGGTGATCGCCACCGGCGGTCGCCTGCTGATCGTTGCCGAGGGCGACGCGCAACGCGCGGCGCTCGACCGTCTGTTGTGGAACTATGCCCCCGACAGCTTCCTGCCCCACGCGATAGCGGGCGCGGACGACGACGCGGCGCAACCCGTGCTGATCGCCCCGGACGTCAACGCCGCCAACCACGCCCGTCATATCGCGCTGGTCGACGGTCAGTGGCGCGACGAAGCGCTCAAGTTCGACCGCGCGTTCCACTTCTTCGACAGCGACCACATCCGCGCCGCGCGGGAGGCGTGGAAAGGCTTGGCGGGGAGGGAGAGCGTCGAGCGGCGCTACTGGAAGCAGAACGACGCGGGGCGGTGGGAGCAGGCGGCCTAACGCGCCGCCTGTTCACCTAAATGCTTGATCCGCGAAAACGGCTAAAAGCATTGCTGCCAAAGTAACCGCGCAGAGCACGTACGTGACGAACTGTTGGGGGGCGAGGCCTAGCGGGCGGGGTGTTCCGGCGACGAACTCGGGGTCGGTCCACCCCGTACCCGGAAACAACGGCGCAAATGCCATGGCGACGAAATAGCTCGCTGCAACCGCTCCGGCGGTCAACAGCGACCGCAGCGTGAGCGGCCGCGACGTGAACAGGATCGCCAGCGCCAGCGACCCGTTGATCACGCCCATCAGCATCGTCTGGCCGTTGTGGAACTTGGCGTGCGGCGGCCAGAGCGGGTTCCAGAGATGCTGCTTGGCGGTGCTCGGGACGACCGCGTCCGCGACCACGCCACCGTAGTTGAAGACCGCGACCAGCGCGATCAGCCACCTTGCGATTTCCATCGGACATACCTCTTCCACCGCTCGGAAAAGGACGTGCCGGATGTCCGCGCTGCAAGCGGCGACTCGTACGAGCGTAAATGCCACCCGGACTACCTACCGGGCCGTGACTTTTACACGTCCATCGCCGCGATGCGCTGCGTGGTCCTGTTCGTCAAGACTTCGTAGCCGCGCGTCGCTTGGACGGAAGTCAGCGCGCGGGAAGGCGGGGAGCGGCGCTACTGGAAGCAGAACGACGCGGTTGATCGGGAGCAGGCGGGGTGAGCCGGAAGCCGCGCACCAGCAGCCCGCGCCGGATCAGCGCCTCGAACGTCGCGCCGTCATGTCCCGGCACGATCGTCAGCGCCGGTGTTTCGGTCACCAGCCGGTGCATCGCCATCGTCTGGAGCATCACCGCGCGCCGGTCGTCGGCGTGGTTGCCCAGATAGCTGGTCACGTAGCGGGACCGGATGCGCTGCAGGCGCACATTGTCGAGCATCGAAGCGGCGTCGCCCGCGAACAGGAATTCGTGCCCATCCGCGCGCCGTACATAGACCAACTGTGATCCCGGCGTATGCCCGGGCGCATGGACCAGCACAACGCCCGGCGCGACGGCGTACAGGCCGCGGTAGACGAGCGGACGATAGCGCGCCCGCACCGATGTCGGCCAGCGATACGGTTCCGAGCGACCGTCCGCGTCGACCTGCTCGGGCGTAAGTCGCGCTTTGGCGAGCAGGCGCGCGGCGTCGGGTGCCGCCATCAGCCCGCCGATATGGTCGGCATGCTCGTGCGTGACGACGATCGCGTCGGCCTCGTCCATCGCCCGGAGCAGCCGCGCCCAGCCGGCCGGGTCGTAGCAGCGCGCGCCCTTCTGCTGCGCAATCGCGAATGGGTTGGCGGTGTCGACGATCACCGACCGCCGCGGCCAGACCAACCGATAGCTCGCTCGCACGAGATCGACAGTCTCCCAGTCGGTGCCCGCCACCATCGCGATGCGAGGAGCGTTGCTGTGCGACAGCTGCTCGATCTCGATCCGCAGGGGACCAGCGCCGACCGGCCCCGCCGCGGCGCGCAACGCCGCGAGGTCAAGCGGGAACTTGCCCTCCTTGGGCAGGAGGTTGTCGTAAAACAACCAGTACGCGGCAACGGCGAGCGCGATCGCGGCTATACCCAGCACCGCCGCAATGCCGCGTACCCACCCTCGCATGTTTGCCCCTTAGTCGACGCTGATGCGCAGCCTAAGCCGGGCGCGACGTTCCGCCAACCTGCGAACGCTCGCCGCTGTTCTACACGCCCGGGTTCTGTCAGGGTCATCACCGTGCCTACCCGCTCCCTCCTCCTCCGCATTCGTCGTGCAGCAGCCTCCATCGGGCGCACTCCCGCGACACCGTATCGTCACCTTTGTCACCTTCGCGCGCGTGAGACGCGACCGCGCCCCGATCGCTTGCCACGTCGCCGCCCGCCGCCTAGAGCGCGCGCCATCCGTTCATCACCACCCAGGAGCCCGTGACCAGCCATGGCCGCGAACCGTACCTTTTCGATCATCAAGCCCGACGCGACACGCCGCAACCTGACCGGCGCGGTGACGAAGATGCTGGAGGAAGCGGGCCTGCGCGTGGTCGCATCCAAACGCATCCGGATGACGCGCGAACAGGCCGAGGGCTTCTACGGCGTCCATCGCGAGCGCGCGTTCTTCAACGACCTGGTCGAGTTCATGATCTCCGGCCCGGTGGTGGTGCAGGTGCTCGAGGGTGAGGATGCCGTACAGCGCAATCGGGACGTGATGGGCGCGACCAACCCCGCCAACGCCGCGCCGGGCACGATCCGCAAGGAGCTGGCCGAATCGATCGAGGCGAACAGCGTCCACGGCTCCGACTCCGACGAGAACGCCGCGACGGAGATCGCGTTCTTCTTCTCGCCCCAAGAGATCGTCGGCTGACGATGACGTGGCGGCTGCGGCGGGCGGAGCCGGGCGACGCGCCCGCGCTCGCGCTGGTCGCGGGGGCCACGTTCTTCGAGACCTATCACGCGCTGATCGGGGTAGGCGATATTCTTGCACACGTCGCCGAGCGATGCACCGCCGAGACCTTCGCGCGTTGGATCGCCGATCCGGAAGCGTGGGTTAGCTACGCGGCGGCTGAGGCAACCGACAGCCCGATCGGCTTTGCGGTGCTGACCGCGCCCGACTTCGCGGTCGAGCTAGGCCCCGACGACATCGAGCTGCGCCGCATCTACACGCTGGCGACCGCGCACGGGCAGGGGGTCGGCCCCGCCCTCCTCGCCGCCGCACGCGACGAGGCGCGGGCGCGGGGCAAGCGGCGGATGCTGCTGGGTACTCACCCGGAGAACACGCGCGCGCAACGCTTCTACGAGCGCGAGGGCTTTAAGTTGGTCGGGCGACGGCGGTTTCAGGTGGGCGAGCGGGTGTTCGACGACCCCGTCTATGCACTGACGCTCTAACCCTTCGGCTTCTCCGCCGCCCAGATCGCTTCTAGCCGCGAAGCGCTCCCGCCCCGCTCGCGCAGCACCAGCCCGTCGAGCCGCAGCGCACGGCCGCGCGCGAAGCGGCTCTTGGTCCGCCACGCCACGTCGTATATCGCCTGGTCGCGGCGATGCGTGTCCGCGTCCCACCACTCGGTGGTGAGGAGCACCGGCACGCGGCCTCCATGCGCGTCGTCGCCCTTGCTCAGCGCGAGCAGCGGTTCGGCGATCCAGTCCGCCTCGATCCGGGGCTCGACCAGCAGGGCATGAGCCGCGGCACCGAGCGAGGCGGGGAAACGGACGTCTACCGTCGTGATCTTGTGGTCAGCGTCCGACAGCTTCAGCGTTCGCCCGCCATCCGCGACCGTGCCGTCGAGCAGCACCGCCCCCTGCGCCCGCGCGATCTCCGCCTTTTCCGCCGCCCGTTCCTGCTGATCGCTGCGCCGCTCGGACCAGTTGCTCCACAGCGACAGCGCGGCGATGACCAGTCCCGCAACACCGACCAATTCGGCTAGCGTCAGCCAACGCCGCCGTGTTCGGCGTTGCTCAGGTGTTTCGCTCATCGCCCGCCTGCCTCGAGCAACCGGCGGGGGGCGGCGAGTTCCCAGCTGCGCGCGATCTTCTCGTCGACATTCGCCCAATCGACGTCGCCCGCGAGGTTGACACCCACCCAGCCGCTTGGCCCCAGATAGGCCGGGCGCGAATAGGTTGCAGGGTCGAGGTCAATCAGCATCGCCTGCTCGTCCGCCCCGCCGGTACGAACGCAGACGACATACAGCCCGTCGCCATGATGGTCGTCGCGGACCTGTGCAAACTGCTTGCCGGCGACGAAGAACGTCGGTTGACCGTGTGAAACGCGTTCCTCGGTTTCGGGCATGGCGAGCGCGGTCTGGCGGACGCGGGTGCGCGGGTCGATCATGGTAAGGGCATAGTCGGCGAGGGCGCGCGGGTACAAGCGGTGCTCCTCCACCAGCACTCGCGCGGCGAGCGTGTCAGGCGTATCGCTGGGCAGGATCGGCACCTCCGCCCGCCCAAGCACCTCGCCCGCGTCGAGTTCCTCTGAGACGATGTGGACCGAGCAGCCTGCCACCGCATCTTCCGCGGCCAGCGCGCGCGTGAGTGTCGAGCCCCTTGTATTTTGGCAGCAATGAGGGGTGGATATTGAGGATACGCCCTCGCCACTGCGCGACGAACGCGGGGGAGAGCAGCCGCATGTAACCGGCAAGCGCGATCAGCTCGACGCTCGCCCCCCGCAGCGCCGTGTCGAGCGCGGCCTCGAACGCCGCCTTGCCGATCCCCTTGGGCGATAGTGCGAAGGTGGGTACGCCCATGTCGCGGGCGAGCGAAAGGCCGGGCGCGTCGGGCTTGTCGGAGGCGACCAGCGCGATGCGGTACGGGCAGTCCGCCTCACGCGCTGCCTCCGCCAGCACGACCATGTTCGACCCGCGTCCGGAAAGAAGGATACCAACCCGCACCTTCCGGTCACGCATTGAACCGCGCCACCCAGTCCTCCCGCGCGCTCCACGTCCCGGCACTTCCGCGCACCTCGCAGCCGCGCTCGCCCGCTTCGACCCGACCGATACGGAATACTGTCTCACCCGCCTCGGTCAGCGCCACCGCGACCGCGTCTACGTCGTCCGCCCCAACTACGACCACCATGCCGATGCCGCAATTGAACGTCCGCGCCATCTCGTCCGGCTCGATCGCGCCCTGCGCCTGGAGGAACGCCATCAGCCGCGATTGCTCCCAAGCGTCCGCGTCGATCACCGCCCGACATCCGGCGGGCAGCACGCGGGGCACGTTCTCCAGCAGCCCGCCGCCGGTGATGTGCGCCAGCCCCTTGATCCGCCCCGCTCGCAGCAGCGGCAGCAGCGAGCGCACATAGATGCGGGTCGGCTCCATCAGCCAATCGATCAGTAGCCGGTCCTGGTCGAACAGCGCAGGCCGGTCCATCCGCCACCCGCGATCCGCCGCCAGCCGCCGCACGAGCGAGAAGCCGTTGGAATGTACCCCCGACGACGCCAGCCCAAGCAGCACATCACCCGCCGCGATCCGCTCGCCCGTCAGCAGCCGCTCGCGTTCGACCGCGCCGACGCAGAAGCCCGCGAGGTCGTAATCGCCCTCGGCGTACATGCCCGGCATCTCCGCCGTTTCGCCGCCGATCAGCGCGCAACCCGCCTGCTTGCACCCCTCGGCGATGCTCGCGACCACGCGCCAGGCTACACCCGGCTCCAGCTTGGCGCTGGCATAATAATCGAGAAAGAACAGCGGCTCCGCGCCCTGCACGAGAAGGTCGTTGGCGCACATCGCGACCAGGTCGATGCCGACGCCCTCATGCCGGTCATGTTCGATCGCGAGCTTCAGCTTGGTGCCGACGCCGTCGTTCGCCGCCACCAGCAGCGGGTCGACGAACCCCGCCGCTTTGAGATCGAACACCCCGCCGAATCCGCCCAGCTCCGCATCCGCGCCGGGCCGCCGCGTGGCGCGCGCGAGCGGTGCGATGGCGCGGACCAGCGCATTGCCCGCCGCGATCGACACGCCTGCATCGGCATAGGTGTACCCGGCCTTGTCCGTCATCCGCGCGGGCCTAGCCACATCGCGCTTGGATTTCCACCGCCGGACCGCCAAAAGGCCCCGCGATGGCGTATCTCTTTTCCCGTCGGCTGCTGGCCGCGTCGGCCGCGGTCGCCCTGACCGCGGGCGCCGTATGGGCGCAGATCGAGGGCGGCGCGCGCGGCGTCGCTCCCGTCGACAGCGCGGGCAGCTATGAGGTGAGCGGTGTCGGCGTCGATGTCGCGGCCAAGAGTGCCGATGCGGCACGTTACGCGGGCTGGCGGTTGGCGCAGCGCAAGGCGTGGGTGCAGTTGTCGCAGCGGCTGGGCGGCGGCGGCGCGCTCGTGTCGGACGGCACGCTCGACTCGATCGTGTCGGGCATCGTCGTCGAGAACGAGCAGATCGGCCCGACGCGCTACATCGCCAAGCTCGGCGTGTTGTTCGACCGCGCGCGCGCGGGCTCGATCCTCGGCATCTCCACCTATGCCGAACGCTCGCCGCCGATGCTCGTCATCCCGGTGCTGTGGTCGGGCGGGGTGGGGCAGGTCTTCGAGCAGCGCACGCCCTGGCAGGAGGCGTGGGCGCGCTATCGGACCGGCAACAGCGCGATCGACTATATCCGCCCGTCCGGAACCGGACCCGACTCGCTGATCCTCAACGTCGGCCAGACCGAACGGCGTCCGCGCGCATGGTGGCGCGCGGTGATCAACCAATATGGCGCGCGCGACATTCTGATCCCGACCGTTCACCTCCACCGGCAATGGCCGGGCGGACCGGTGATCGGCGTGTTCGAGGCGCGGCACGGGCCGGACAACGACCTGCTGCAACGCTTCGCGCTTCGGGTGGGGAGCGCGGACGGTCTGCCGCGCCTGCTCGACGCGGGAGTGAAGCGGATGGACGACCTGTACCAGGAAGCGCTGCGGAGCGGCGCGCTGCGTCCGGACAAGGCGCTGTCGCCCCCGCCGACCGCCGCGGCTGCTTCTGACGCGACCGACGACACGCCCGACGACACGACCGATCAGACCGTCGAACCGGGCGCGGTGACGAGCGTCAACATCCAGTATGAGAGCGCCAATGCGGGCGCGGTGTCCGCCACCGAGGCGCTGGTGCGCGGCATCCCGGGCGTCCGCTCCGCGGTGACGGACAGCCTCGCGCTCGGCGGCACGTCGGTGATGCGCGTCAGCTATGCGGGCGATGCCGATCAGCTCAAGGCGCAATTGCAGGCGCGCGGGTTGCAGGTGTTCGGCTCGGGCGCGCTGCTCCGCATCCGCCGCGCGCCGCAGCTGCTGCCGCCCGACCTCGCGCCCGATAACGCCATCGCGGGATGAGCGATCTCGCCGCCCTGCGGCAGGGCAGTCTGTTCGAGCTGGGGCTGGCGGGCGTGCCCGCGCCGCCGCCTGCGCCGGTGCTGGCTATGCCGGTGCAGATCGCGCTGCCGCTCGCCTGGCCCGCCGCGCCGCGCGACGATGAGTTCCTCGTCACGGCGTCGAACGAGAGCGCGGCGGCGCTGCTCGACCGCTGGCGCGACTGGCCGGTCAGCGCCGCACTGCTCACCGGCCCGCGCAAGTCCGGGCGCAGCCTGCTCGCGCGCATTTGGGCGGCGAAAAGCGGCGGCGCGCTGATCGACGGGGCGGAGGCGATGCCGGAGGCGGAGCTGTTCCACGCCTGGAACCGCGCGCAGGCCGATGCGCGACCGATGTTGCTCATCGCCGATGCCGCGCCGCCTGCCTGGTCCATCAAGCTTCCCGACCTGCGCTCACGCCTCGCCGCCAGCCCGGTCGCGGCGATCGACGCGCCCGACGACGCGCTGATGCGCGCGCTGTTGGAGCGGCAGTTCCTGCGCCGGGGTGTCGACGCGCGCGCCGACCTTATCGACTGGCTCGTCGCCCGCGTCGAGCGGAGCCATCTCGCCTTGCTCCGCACGGTGGACGCGCTCGACGAAGCGGCGTTGCAGGCGCACAAGCGTCTGTCGATCCCGCTTGCCCGCAACACCTTGCAAGCCGCGGCGTTGATCGGAGAGGACCAATGACCCGACCCGCGCACTTGGCCCGCCTTGACGCGGATGACGACCCCTTCGAAGGCGAGGGCGGCGAGGATCGTTACTTCAATCGCGAGCTGTCGTGGCTGGCGTTCAACCGCCGCGTGCTGGAGGAGGCGTGCAACCCCGCGCATCCGCTGCTCGAGCGCCTGCGCTTCCTGTCGATCTCCGGGTCCAACCTCGACGAGTTCTTCATGGTCCGCGTCGCCGGGCTGAAGGGGCAGCAGTCGCAGGATGTCGAGCGCCGATCCGCCGACGGCCTGACACCGGGGCAGCAGCTATCCGCGATCACCGCCGAGACTCATGCGGTGATGGCGAGCCAGGAAAAGGTCTGGCGTGGGCTCGCGACCGATCTCGCCGCCGCCGGGGTGGAGGTGCTCGACGCCGACACGCTCGCCGACGACCCGTGGCGCGAGACGCATTTTCGCGAGCAGATCTTCCCGATCCTGACCCCGCAGGCGCTCGACCCCGCGCACCCGTTCCCGTTCATCCCCAATGCGGGGTCGGCGGTGCTGTTCGACCTCGTGCGCTTGTCGGACAGCGAGCTGGTGCGCGAGCTGGTGGTGCTCCCGCCGACGATTCGCCGCTTCGTCCGGCTCCCGGGTGAGCCCGCGCGCTATGTCGCGCTCGACACGGTGCTGAAGCGGTTCGCGCCCGTTCTCTTTCCCGGCTACACCGTGCGCGGCAGCGCGATGTTTCGGGTGCTGCGCGACAGCGATATCGAGATCGAGGAGGAAGCGGAGTACCTGGTCCGCTATTTCGCCAACGCGATCAAACGGCGGCGGCGCGGGCGACGCGTTGGCGGCGACGCTCCGCAACGATCTCGGCGCCCCCGAGACCTTGGTTACGGAGTCGGCGGCGTTTCTCGGCATTTCCGATCTGGCGCAGCTGGTCGAGGAGGACCGGCCCGACCTCAAATTCACGCCCTTCAGCCCCCGTTTCCCCGAGCGCATCCGCGAGTTCGGCGGCGACTGCTTTGCCGCGATCCGCGCCAAGGACATCGTCGTCCAACACCCCTACGAGACGTTCGACGTCGTGCTCGCGTTTCTGAAACAGGCCGCCAATGACGCCGACGTGGTGGCG
>CALMGC010000236.1 GCA_937863505.1 uncultured Sphingomonadales bacterium
GTATGGCTTTCAGACCAATGGCGGCGACACCGGCGGCACGCATAAGCCGACCGGCCTGACGCTGTACGAGGGCGGCGTCCGGTTCCAGTGGCCGGGCTTCAGCGGGTCGGTGATCGGTTTCCGGACCGAGATCAACGATCTATCCTATCAGTTCATCAACCCGGCCAATCCGGCGATCCAGAGCGGCGCGGTCGCCGACAGCCGTACCAATGGCGTTCAGGTCGATGCGGACATTCGTCCGATCAGCTTCTTCAGCGTGAACGTGAACGGCGTCTATCAGGACCCGAAGCTGACCAACCTCGTCTTCGACACGCCGATTCCGGGCAGCTACAATGGCAACGTGCCCGAGCGGACACCGAAGAAGCTGCTGACGGTCACCCCGTCATTTATCCTGCCGAACGGCTTGGGTGAAGTTTACGGTCGCTGGCGCTATACCGGCAAGATTTTTGCGGATGCGGGCAACGGCATCGCGCTGCCCAGCTATAGCATCATCTCGGCGGGCCTGAGCGTCAACGTCGGCAAGAAGCTGAACCTGACCGCGAGCATCGACAACATCTTCAACGAAAAGGGCTTCACCGAAGGCAACCCGCGCCAGGGCCAGACCCAGACTATCGTTGCCGGCTATTTCTACGGCCGGGCGATCTATGGTCGCAACGCGCTGTTCACGGCGACGATCAAGCTCGGTGACTGACGGCGCGGAGGCGGTCGCCAGCCGCCCTTCGCCGATGTAGGGACCTTGGCATGTTTCGACCCGCCTTGTTGAGTCTGCTCGCCGCCCCGCTGCTGGTCGGGGCGGCGACGCCCCAGCCCGTCCGCCGCGAAGGATTGAACCTCAACACCTTTACCCAGGACGGCCCGGTGGCGGCGCATGTCGTGCTCCGGGAAGGGCGAGACCCGCGTGTGCTCGTCGCCTTCCCGGCGGGGAATAGCGGGGTCGGGCTCTGGTTCGATCATGTCGATAGTCCGGCCGAGTGGCGCATGACCTCGGCGGCACGGCCAGTGTCGACGCCGGACGCGCGCGGCCGGATGCTGCACGGCGTCAGCTTCTCCGCATCGATTCAGGTGAAACAGCTGCGCGTCAAGCGTGCGGTCCTGACCAGCATCCGCGTGCTGCGCGATTATCAGGCGCTCGGCACGGTGCCGGACGGCCTCGACGCACCGGTCGCCATCAAGGCAAGGGAGCTGAGCTGGACACGCGACCGGCTCGACGGCGCGCCCGGCTACCGGCTGGCGGTGCGGGTTGATCGCGGTGCCGTGCAAGGAACCACGCTGGTCGCCGGCGCCGACGGCGTGATCGGCGTCACCATCACCGCGCTCACCGGCGAGACGCCGCTGACCCCGTTCGCGCCCGGCGACCTGCTCGAGTCCGGTGCCGCCAACAATCGGCAGGCGCGCGCGGCGTTGCAGTTCCTGAGCTATCGCGAGAAGTTCCTCGCCGGCTCGTGGCGGTTCCTTACCTATTTTGGCCGCGACACGCTGTTGTCGGTCCGACTATTGATGCCCGCGCTGAAGCCGGCCGCGGTCGAGACCGGCCTGCGCTCGGTGCTCGAGCGGCTGTCCCCTACGGGCGTGGTCGCCCATGAAGAGGACATCGGCGAGTTCGCCATCCTCGACCACCGCCGCGCGGACGGCAGCCTGTCGGCCGCGCCGACCTATGATTACAACATGGTCGACAGCCCGTTCCTGCTCGCCCCCGTGGCGCGCGCCTGGCTGGTCGACGACGCACGCGGGCGACCGAGGGCGGAGACGTTCCTGGCCCGCCCGCTCGGGCAGGAGCGGGCGGGCGACGCGCTGATGCGCAATGTCCGCTTCGTCGTCGCCCAAGCGGCGCCGTTCGCGCGCGCTCCCGTGTGGCGCAATCTGGTGTCGCTCAAGCCGGGGATGAACGCGGGCGAGTGGCGCGACAGCAACGACGGCCTTGGCGGGGGGCGTTACCCCTATGACATCAACGCGGTGCTGGTGCCTGCCGCGCTGGAGGCGATCGACGCGATGGCGCGGGCCGGATTGCTCGCGCCCTATGCGCGGCCCGAGGACCGGACGATGCTGGCGGGCGTGCGCGCGATGGCGGCGAGCTGGTCGGGCCACGCGCCGGAGCTGTTCGCGCAGACGGTAACTCCCGCCGACGCGCAGGCGGCGATCACCCGCTATGCCGCGATCGCTGGCGTCCCCGCCGCACCCGCGCTCGCCTTGGCGACGCGACCGCTAGAATATAATGCCATCGCGCTCGATGCGCAGGGGCGACCGGTGCCGCTCCTCCATTCGGACGACGGCTTCGCCTTGCTGTTCCAGCATCCCGCCCCTGCGTCGCTCGACATCGCGGCTAGGACCATTGCCGCGCCGTTCCCGGCGGGGTTGATGACTAGTGTGGGCATGCTCGTCGCCGACCCGGTGTTCGCCCCGCCCGCGCTCCAGGCCCGGTTCGGCCCGGCGGCGTATCACGGTACGGTGGTCTGGTCGTGGCAGCAGGCGCTGGTCGCGGCCGGGCTCCAGCGCCAACTTGCCCGTGCGGACCTGCCGGCGGCGACCTGCGCCCGCCTGGCCGACGCGCAAGCGGCGCTGTGGCGCGCGATCGACGCGGGTCGCGCCGTGCGCAACTCGGAACTGTGGTCATGGCGCTATGCCGACGGCGGATACCGCATCGCCGCGTTCGGCGCGGGCGACCGCGATGTCGATGAGTCGAACGCCGCGCAGCTGTGGAGCACGGTGTATCTCGCGGTGCAGCGTCCGGCGGCGGCACCAGCCTGCCGCGCCCGCTGATGGCCGAGCCGGTACGCCGCGTCGTTATCGTCGGCGGCGGTACCGCGGGCTGGATGACCGCGGCGACGCTGTCCACGGCGCTCGATCATACCGGCACCGCGGTTACGTTGATCGAATCGGATGAGATCGGCACCGTCGGGGTCGGCGAGGCGACGATCCCGACCATCCACTGGTTCAACAGGCTCGTCGGGCTGGACGAGGCCAAGTTCATGGCCGACACCGGCGCGACTTGGAAGCTCGGCATCGAGTTTCGCGGCTGGCAGAGTGAGGGCAGCGCCTACTTCCACCCGTTCGGCACCTATGGCGGGCCGGGGGACGCGGCGATGTTCCCTCACCGGCTGATCCGCGCGTGGCGCTCGGGCGAGGCCGCCCCGATCGAGGACTATTCGCTGACCACGCGGATCGCGCGCGCAGGGAGTTTCGTCAGGCCGGCGAGTGACCCGCGCTCGCTGCTGTCGACGCTCGGCTATGCCTTCCACTTCGACGCGGCGCGTTATGCCGCGCATCTGCGCGGGCTCGCCGAGGCTTGCGGCACCGTCCGGCATGAGGGCAAGGTGGTTGACGTCGCGCGCGACGGTGTCACGGGCCAGGTCACCTCGCTGACCACCGCGCGCGGCGAGGTGATCGCGGGCGACCTGTTCGTCGACTGTTCGGGGCTGCGCGGGCTGCTGATCGAGCAGGCGATGCAGGCCGGGTATGAGGATTGGTCGCACTGGCTGCCGTGCGACGCCGCTTGGGCCGCGCCGACCGCCGCTGTCGAGCCTCGGCCGCTCCATACCCGGGCGACCGCCGACGTTGCGGGCTGGCGCTGGCGCATCCCCCTCCAGCACCGCACCGGCAACGGCTATGTGTTCTCCACCCGTTTCGAGCCGCCCGACGCGGCGCGCGCGCGGCTGCTGGCGGTGCTGGGCGAGCCGCCGCTCGCCGAACCGCGGCTGATCCGCTTCACCCCAGGCCGGCGGCGACGCGCCTGGGTCGGCAACGTCGTCGCGATCGGGCTTTCCGCCGGGTTTCTGGAGCCGCTCGAATCCACCAGCATCCACCTGATCCAGAGCGGTATCGCCCGGCTCCTGTCGTTGTTCCCGCGCGCCGACGCCGATCCGCTGCTCGCCGAGCAGTATAACCGCCTCGCCGCGCGCGAGTTCGAGGACGTCCGCGACTTCGTCATCCTACATTACCACCTGACCCGTGGCCGCACGGAGCCGCTATGGCGGCACTGCCAGGCGATGTCGGTTCCCGAACCACTCGCCTACAAGATCGAGCAGTTCCGCCGCTCGGGCCGGTTGATGCTCGCGTCCGACGAGCTGTTCCGGGACGCGAGCTGGTTCGCCGTGCTGACCGGGCAGGGCGTCGCAGCCGGCGACTATAACCCATTGCTGGACGTGATGAGCGATGCCGACAACAGCCGCCAGCTCGCCGCAGTGCGCGAGGCGATCCGCGCCGCCGCCGCGCGGGTGCCGGCCGCGCGCTGATCAGCGGCGCGGGCGACCGCGGACAAACAAATTGGCGGTCAGGCGTCCGTGCCGTGGATCCTCGCTGAACGCCATGTTTTGCGGTATGCGCCCCGAATGGAGCAGGCCACCCTGATAGGCGACCACCCGGTCGGGCTTGCCGTCGACCGCGCCGATCTGCTCGAAGGAGGTGTTCGAGCCGTCGATATAGCCCTGCCATTGCGCCGCTTCCGCCTGCGCGGCGGCGACAAAGCTACCCTGGTTGGCGTCGGTCACCCGCTCGATGCCGGTCGAGCGCTGCCGGAAAAACGCCGTGCCGCTATCTTCGACCCCGCCCAGATAATGCATGATCGCGATGTAACGCGGATCGGTGGAGTCGAAATGCGGCGCGCGCTGCGGCAGCGACAGATCGCCCGGCCGGGCGGTGACCAACGAAAAGCTCGCCTGCAGCAGGTCGAACCCGTCCAGATCGAAGGCAGCGTTGACCGCAGCCGCAAGCTGCCGGAGGAGAAGGTTGGCATATTGTGCGGCCGCCGTATCGCGCGGCCCGATGAAGCGGCGCAGCCCGGGATAATAGTTGCCGCGTGCGGGCGGGAAGGGGGCGAGGTCGGCGGCGATCGCGACAATCTGCGCCGGGTCGCCCGTGACCTCGTCCACGACAAGCAGCGCGCTTGAGTCCCGACCCAACCGGGTCGAAGAGGCCGTGATCATGATACGGTCGCCCATGCGATCGTGCTTCCCTCAATGCCCGCCAGCCTTGCTGGTCCACACGCATCCTCAGCCTCGCCGACCGTACCGACGGCTCAAACCCGCGCCGTATCAGGCTCATCGGCGCGCTGTTCGCGTGTGGACAGACGACTTCTCTCCGTTCAATGTTCGTTTACCCTCGAAAAACCAGGCGTACCACCACATGCTTCTAGCTCGTCGCCTGTTTCTTGCAGCGGCTTCCTTGCTGCCCGCAGTAGCAGGCGCACGTACGCTCGTCCCGCTCCAGCGCGCCCCGGTCACCCCCGGTCGTGAGCCGGACGAGGTCTGGGACGTGTGGCCCGGCCGGCCTCCCGGCGGCGACCGGGTGGCGATGTGGGCAAGCGGAAAGCCGCCTTCGCGACCTGTATTGAGAGGCGACATTCACGGGATCGTGCGACCGGTGCTGGCGGTGTGGCGGCCGCGGACGCCAGTCGGTGGATCGCTCCTGATACTTCCGGGCGGCGGTTATCGCATCGTGTCCTGGGACAACGAGGGCACGGCCGTCGCACAACGGCTGCTGCCTGTTGGTGCCACCATCTTCGTGCTGGCATACCGCCTGCCCGGTGATGAACTCGGTTGGGCGGACGAAGCCGACGCTCCGCTCGCCGACGCCCAACGCGCCATGCGGCTGATCCGGGACGACGCCGCCCGCCATGGCCGCGATCCGGCGGACGCGGGCGTGCTTGGCTTTTCCGCGGGCGGTCATCTGGCCGGGCGGCTCATGACGGAGTTTGCGCGCCCTACTTACACCGAGGTGGACAGCCGGGATCGCCATTCCGCCCGCCCCGCCTATACCGGCCTGCTCTACACGGTGGTCACGTTGAAGCCGCCGTTCACGCACACGGGTTCGCGATTGGCGTTGGTCGGCAAGGATGAGGTGAAAGCCGCCGAACTGTCGGTCGAAACGCACATCAGGCAAGGGATCGCGCCGACCTTCCTGGCGCAGGCGCTGGACGACGACACCGTGGACCCACAGAACGCGCTGATCGCGTTCGACGCCTTGCGCCGGGCCCAGATCCCCTGCGAGATGCACCTGTTCCAGGAAGGAATGCACGGCTTCGGCGTCACTCTTCCGACCACCGCGCCCGCGGCGGCCTGGCCGGAGCTGTTTGTCGCTTGGGCGCGCCGCAACGGCGGGCTCGGCGGCGTCCGGGCCGAAGCCGGGCGGGAACATGTAGGTTGATGTGACCCGCATCCACGTCCGCCGGATCGGCGCACTCACCGCCGGGCGTGCGCGACCTGCTTGACCATACATCGCTGTAGGCCGTAACAATGTCGTCGACTGCGCTACCTGCTCGCCGTGAACGATAACGGCCGCAAGCTGTTCCCTGCGTTCCAATTCGACGGCGACGATCGGGCTCCCGGAATGGCCTTGGTCCTCGCTGCCACGCCGACGACCAGCCTTGGGCGCTGCTCCATTGTTCTTACCGAGCGACCGCTGATCCGGCGAGGAACCACGGCGTGATGTATCTCGGGCTGACGCAGGTCGGCCCGTCTGCCGAGACGCTGCTGCGCCGCCCCGCCCAGCGATCGTTGGTGTGTTGAGGGGGGTCTTATTTGGTGCCTGCGTGGCCCCAAGTTATACATTCCCCCGCAGCTTCCGCCGACGTTGCTCGTGGCCATCGAGGCCGCGTTGCCGGCCGCACCGCTGTACAAAACGGGAAGCTCAACCGTTCGTGGCACCTCGGGGGATCGGCTACCCGGCCCCGCCTCCGAACTCAACGCGCTCAGCCTTGAGAACGGATTGTTCTCGAGCAGCCGTTGGAGGTCCGGACGGGGCGATCCGATATTCCGACTTCACTGTGGCGGACACTGAGGTCCACGGAACTAGGCGACCCCGACCTGGCGCAACTCAAAAGGTGGCTGTCTGTCGCACTGGATCTTTAAGTGCGTGGCCTGAACTCGGTTTTGGCCAGCTGAATGAATCTCCGAAGTTTGGTGTCGCGCGGAAGGCACTGAATGGTCAATTGTGGGTCTTGAGTCGGCTCAGACCTCGGTCCGCTCGGCCAACTCCAACGCGTCTTCCACGTCAACGCCAAGGTACCGGACGGTGCTCTCGATCTTGGCGTGGCCCAGCAGGATCCGGACCGCACGTAAGTTCCCGGTGGCTTTGTAGATGATCGACGCCTTGGTGCGCCGGAGCGAGTGCGTTCCGTACTCCTGCGGCTGAAGGCCGATCCCGACGACCCACTCGTGCACGAGACGGGCATATTGCCGCGTGCTCATATGGCCCATGTAGTCGTTTCGGCTCGCGAAGACGTAGTCGTTCAGCGTTCCGCCCCGGCGCTCCAGCCATGCTCGCAAGGTTTTCCGGGCGGGCTCCATCAGCTCGAACTGAACCGGCCGCTTGGTCTTCTGCTGCACGACGACAGCGCGATCGCGGACGCGCCCGCCCGATACAATGTGGCCAATCCGGATTTGACCACGTCGCACCCGCGCAGCTTGCTGTCGATCGCGAGATCGAACAGCGCCCGATCGCGCAACCGCCGGTGCTGGTCGAGCCGGAAGCGTATCGCCCAAACCTGCTGCTGCTTCAGTGCCCGCTTGGCTCCCAGCAGGCGACCCTCGCTCCAGGGGCGCCGTTCTTGAAAAGCAGGGTCGAGCGGCGAATGCCCCATTGCTCTTGTCCGTTGAGCTGGCCGGCATCTGTTATTACCGCGCCATCGTTAATTACCGGTGCGCAAGTGACCCGGACATCGGCGACGCTCTCGCAAAAGCAATCTCTTCGCGCTATCGCGTTGAGGTCATGGGCCGCCACACGTCCTTCCGGAGTGCAAAAGGGCGGCCCTTCGCTTCTCTGACGCTCACGGGTAATCCGGCTAGCGGTAGCCATACAACCGACGTCCCTACGCCGGCTGCGTCCATGCAATCGGCTTACCCGAGCGCCAAATAACGGTCATGCCGGCATGAATAGATGGCGGATGTTGGGACGGCCGTTAGCTTGTCCTTATTGTAGGCTTAAGGTCTAGGCGCGGTTATCTTTGCACCGGAGGACTTACGAGCCGACTGTCAACAGGCGTGCTTGAAGGCGAAGCTTTCGGCGAACGCCGTTCGGTAAGCCTCTGGACGAGCGGCGCGGCCGTGCTAAACGGCTCGCGGGGAAGCGTTTGCGTTCAGGGGGTTGATATGGTCGGGTTGGACAACAAGGTGCGCGCGCGCCGGGTCAGCCGTGCGCTCGGCGCGAGCGCGCTGGCGATCGGTGCGGTGCTGGCGACCTCGGCCGCCGCGCAATGCACCCCCGATCCGACCCAGGCGAACGGGACGACCACCTGCACCGGCACGGACCCGGACGGCGTTAGGGTCACGACTAGCGGCACCACGGTGAACGTGCTCGCGGGCGCCGCGGTCAACGCGAGCACGCGCGCCGCGATCGGCATCGACGTACCCACGTCCAGTTATGGTTCCACCGTCGACACGGTGAACGTGTCGGGCAAGGTGACCGGCACGGGCCAGGCCGGCGTGTCGCTCAACACCAACAACGGGTCGGCGACGCTGACGCTCAACGTCGCGGCCGGGGGGAGCATCACGGGCAACAACGCGCTGCTGCTCACCCAGTCGGCGAACACGTACGGCTCGGGGCTGATCAATCTCGACAATAGTGGCACGCTGACGGGCAGCGGCGGCGCTGCATTGCTTGCGAACGGCAACGGGCTCGGCTTCGGGACGATCACCAATCGCGCGAGCGGCACCATCGGCACCATCTCGGGCGCGATCGGCACCCTCAACAATGCCGGGTCGATCAACGGCGGATCGACCAGCGCGATCGGCTCGTCGCCGGGCTATGCCGTGTACGGCAACGTCTGGACCAACACGGGCACGATCCGTTCGGCGTCGAACGCCGCCACCGTCCAAGTCGCGGCGAGCACGTCCGCCGTCACGCTGAACAACAGCGGCGCGATCCTGAACGGCGGATCGGGCGCGGCCATCGCCGGCGGCCTGCTCACGGTATCGAACCAGGCGGGCGGCCGGATCGGCAGTGCCGGCACGACCGCGATCAATGCGAGCATCGGGCTCAATCTCGTCAATCTCGGCACGATCACGGGCGATGTGGTGGCCACCGCGCAACCGGGGTACACCACCAAGACGGTGATCGATTCCAGCGCGGGCACCGTCACCGGCTCGCTACGCCTCGGCGCGGGCGACGACACGCTGGTTGCCCACTATACGGGTGGCCGAACGCTGGCGACGGGGTTCAGCGGAACGGTCGACGGCGGTGGCGGGACCAACACCGAGCAGGTCCTGTTCACCGCAAATACCAGCGTGACGACGCCGATCGACCTCGCGACCAACTTCCAGCTGTTGGGACTGAAGCCGGCGGCGGGCGTCACCGCGACACTGACGAGCGGGTTCTCGACGAGCGCAACGGTTGTTCTCGCGGGGAACGGGTCCGTGATCAACCGCGGCGCCATCGCCACCAACGCGCAGGCCGTGCTGGGACCCATCGACGTGGTCAACGGATCGCTCGCGAGCTTCAGCAACGAAGGGTCGATCAGCGGCAGCAACGACGGCAGGTACAGCCCCAATGGTTTGACCTACCCGGGGCAGTTCGCCGTCGAGCTCAACATGTGAGCAACTTCAGCAACAGCGGCACGATCACCGTTCGCGGCAACGCCGTGTTTCAGTCGGTCGGGGCCAGGTTCACCAACAGCGGTACGATCACCGCTTCCGGGATCGCCGCTACCGTCCAGAATACCGCGTTCGCCAACACCGGTACGATTATGTCCACCGGGTCGACCGGCGCGCAGCTTGGTGCCGGCACGAATTACCAGATGACCAACAGCGGCGTGATCCGTGGCGCGTGCATCGGCGTCGATCTGGGTGCCAGTCTCACCAACACCGGCACGATCAGCTCGGCCGGGACGGGCGTAGTGCTGGAAGGCTATGGCACGCTCGTCAACGCGGCGGGTGGCGTGGTCACGGGGAGCACCCGAGCGGTAACCGCGTCGTCCTTTTCCTCGACACTGGTCAACGCCGGCACGATCAATGGCGACGTCGTATTCAACGGCGGGTCCAACGGCACTTTCAACGCCAACCGCTACATCGCCCAGACCGGGGGCGTGCTCAACGGCAATCTGACACTCGGCTCGAGCGACCTGCTCGTCACCGATCTCGTCAACACCGGCAGGGGACAGTTCGCGGGCATCAACGGCAGCGTCACCGCGGCCAGCGGCGCGCAGCTTCGCTACCGGGTGGCGAGCGACGCGGCCGCGACGCTGGGGCCGGCTGGTCCGTTCGCGATTGCGGGCTACGAGCTGAGCAACAACGCCAGGCTCACCCTCACCGCGCCCTCGACGATTGCCCAGCAACTGCTGCTCGCGGGCGTCGGCACGGTGGACGTCACCGCCAATCTCTCCGCGACGACCGCGCCCGCGATCCTGTCGACCTCCGTCGTAGCGGTGCCCGGCCTGACCACGCCCGCGACGGCGCTCTCGGTCATCAGTCGCGGCACGATCACCATCACCCGCGCTAACGGCGCGTCGCCCGCCACCGGCGGCGCGGTGTCGCTCGGCGCGAACGACAGCTTCACCAACGCGGGCACGATCAACGTCGTCGACCGCAACAGCTTTTCCTACACCTATGCGGTCACCGGCGGCGCGAGCGTCACCAATAGCGGCGCGATCCGGCTCGACGGCGGCTATGGGGTGAGCGGGGCGACGACGCTGACCAACACGGGCACGATCACGCAGGTGACGGGCGGCGCGCTCGCGCAGGGCGTCGTCAATGTGACGACGGTGAACAACAGCGGCACGATCAGCGTCGGCGGCGCGGCGGTTCAGCTGAGCAGCTATGGTGCGCAGTCGGTGTTGACCAATTCGGGGCTGGTGGCGAGCACCGGCGGCGCGGTGGTGACGGGGCCGTATGCGTATAACGGCGCGGTCAACAACCTGGCGGGCGGCATCATCCGCGGCGGCGCAGGCACGGCCGTGCAGATGAACGGCGGCAGCTTCACCAACGCGGGCACGGTGACCGGGACGGTGGACCTCGGCTTTGCGAGCTCTGGCCGTTCCTACAACAATGCCGCCTATGTCGCCGCGGGCGGCACGGTTGCGGGCAACCTGTTGTTCGGCAATGGCGACGACCTGTTCCTGCAAACGGGCGCGACGACCGGGGTGTCGGGCGTGATCGACGGCGGGGGTGGACGCAACACCTATGGCCGCGTGTTCACCGCCACCGGGTCGTTCGCGCTCGACGCGGTGCCCGTGCGCAACTTCGCGGATCGCCTGATCGAGGCGCTGGGCGCGGACACGGTCGCCACCGCCACCTCGGGCAGCGCGTTCACGGGCAACCTCTACGCGACCGGCACGGGCAGCATCGTCAACGCGGCGACGATCAACGGCCAGCTGTTGCTGTCGGTGCCGTATTCGGCGCAGGCCGTCATCCCGGCGGCACAGAATGCGCTGCTGTCGCTCACCAACACGGGCAATGTGAGCGGCGGCGTGTTCGGCTCGGTGGCGAGCTTCACCAACACGGGCGGCATCGGCGCGGCGCGGCAGCTCGCGCCCGCGGTGTCGATCGCCAATACGGGCGTACTTTCCTTCGTCAATAGCGGCCAGATCACCGCCAACGCGACCACTCCCGGCGCGATCGACAGCGCGGTCGAGCTGGGCGGGGTCGACAGCGTATCCGTCACCAACAGCGGCGCGATCCTCGGCATCGGCGGTGTCGCGGTGTCCGCCACCTTCGCAGGGGCCGCGACCGGAAACGCAACGGTCCTGAACAGCGGGTCGGTGATCGGCACCGCCGGACTGCCCGCGCTATACGCCAGCGCCGTCGCGAACGCAGCCGGCAGGGGCGGCACGGTGACGATCAGCAACAGCGGCTCCTTGTCCGGCGTCGGCGGCGCGAGTGCGTTCGGCACGGTGGTGCAGCTGGACGGCACCGCGCAGCTGATCGGCTTTTCGATCAACAACACCGGAACGCTGTCCGCGCGCGGCGGCACCGGCAGGGGTGCCAACGTCATCGCGCTGCAGGTCGGCGGCACCGGCGGCGTGACCGGGCAGGTGGTCAATGCAAGCGGCGGTACGGTGAGCGCCACCGGCGGCTACGCGCGCGCGGTGCTCGCGAGCGGCGTGGCGCTCGACCTCACCAATGCGGGCGCGATAACCGCCACGGGGAACACGGCTGCGATCGCGGTGCAGTCGCTCGGCAATTTCAACAACGTGGTCCGCAACTCAGGAACGATCACGGGCGACATCCTCCTCGCCGGCGGCGCGGACCGGGTCGAGAATGCCGGTTTCATCACCGGCAACGTCCTGCTCGGCGCGGGGGACGACATGTTCGTCCAGCGCGGGGGGACGGTCAGCGGCGTCGTCGATGGCGGCGACGGGGCGGACCTGCTCCAGGTCGATGCGAGCGGCGGCGGCGCGGTGGCGGGCGCGGGGTTCACCAACTTCGAGCGCGTCCAGCAGATCGGCACCGGCAACGTGACCTATTCGGGCGCGTTCGGGGTCGGCACGATCGAGCTTGCGAGCGGCGGCCTCATCGTCGCGGCCGGCACGCAGCTGTCGACGACGGGCGCGACCACGATCACGGGCACCGGCGCGGGCGTGTCGATCACCAATGCGGGGACGATCGCGGGCGGCATCACGCTCGGCGACGGCGGCAACAGCGTGACCAACAGCGGCACGATTGGCGGGCCGGTGCTGCTCGGCGCGGGCAATGACAGCTTTCGCACCACTTCGGGCGCGACGCTGGGCGGTGTCGTCGATGGCGGCACGGGTTACAATACGCTAACGCTCGCGCTGGCGTCCGACACGATGCTGAGGCCGGGCGTGTTCCGCAATTTCGAGGCGCTCGCGACGGAGGGCGCGTCGACGCTGGTGCTGGCGGGCGGGGCGTTCAGCTATGACCGGGTGACCGCGCAGGGCAATCTCGCGATCG
>CALMGC010000237.1 GCA_937863505.1 uncultured Sphingomonadales bacterium
ACAGGTTGGCCTCGAAGATGCGACCAATCTCGCTGATGCTGGCGGAACCGATAACAAAGCTGGTCGCGCGCCCGGTGTTGCGCTCAACCAGCGAAAGGATTTGATTGAGGTGCCCGGTGCCGGGTTTGCGCTCCTCTTCGGGGCGGCGGCAGAAGTAAGTTTCATCAACCTCAACCATGCCGCCGTCGCTACCCATCAAAGTGGCATCGCCCGAGCGCATCGCCTCGCGGACGCGGTGCGCCATGAATTAAGCGGTTTTAAGGGTGACGCCCAAAATGCGGTGGAGCTGATTAGAGCTGATTCCTTTTTTCGATCCGGCAATCAGGTACATTGCCTGCAATCAGATATGCAACGCGACGTGCGACGATTCAAAAATAGTCCCGATCTTCACGGTGAAGGGCTTACGGCACTGGTAGCACTTATATGCACCAACACGGGTGCTCTTGCCGCCCATCTTGCCGATGCGCTCCACGCCACCGCAATGCGGACACACTGGCCCGTTCGGCCAGATGTGCGCCTCGACATAGGTGTAAGCGGCTTCCTCATTGTGGAAGTGCGGGGCGGAAAGGGCGCTGCTCATGCAGTTCGTCTAGCGTCACGCCCTTGGGTACGTCGAATATAATAACGCCCCGTCAAAGGCACGGGAACTTCGTCATGCTCCCATGCCCGCCCGGATCATGTCCGCCGCTTTCTCCGCGATCATCATCACCGGCGCGTTGGTGTTGCCGCCAACGAGGCGCGGCATCACCGACGCGTCGACCACCCTCAACCCCTCCAGCCCGCGCACGCGCAGCTGTGCGTCGACCACCGCTTGCAAATGTCGGGTGACGGGCGAAGGGCATGGCTGTTCCCCGGCCTTCGCCGGGGAACTAGAGTGGTCGGGCGGCGAGCTTACGCCAACGCCTCAGCCCACCCGCCCCGCGACCAGCTCGTCCACCACCGCCGGGTCGGCGAGCGTACTCGTGTCGCCGAGGCTGTCCGTGTCGCCTTCCGCGATCTTGCGGAGGATGCGGCGCATGATTTTGCCGCTCCGCGTCTTGGGCAGCGCGGGGGTGAAGTGGAGCGCGTCGGGGGTGGCGATGGGGCCGATCTCGCGGCGTACCCATTGCTTCAGCTCGGCGGCGAGCGCGTCGGCGGGCGCCTCGCCCGCTTTCAGCGTCACATAGGCGTAGATACCCTGCCCCTTGACCGGATGCGGCATCCCCACCACCGCCGCCTCGGCGACGCGCGCATGGAGGACCAGCGCGCTTTCCACCTCCGCCGTGCCCATCCGGTGACCGGACACGTTGATGACGTCGTCGACCCGGCCCGTGATCCAGTAATCCCCGTCCGCGTCGCGGCGGCATCCGTCGCCGGTGAAGTAACTGCCGGGATAGGTCGTGAAATACGCTTGGAAGAACCGCTCCGGGTCGCCCCACAGCCCGCGCATCTGCCCGGGCCAGCTGGCGGTGAGGACGAGATTGCCCTCCGCCGCGCCGTCGAGCACCGCGCCCTTCTCGTCGACCAGCGCGGGGAAGACGCCGGGAAGCGGCTTGGTCGCGCTGCCCGGCTTCAACGCGGTCGCGCCGGGGACGGGGGCGACCATGATGCCGCCGGTCTCGGTCTGCCACCAGGCGTCGATGATCGGGCAGCGGCGGGCGCCGACGACGTCGTGATACCAGCGCCACGCCTCCGGGTTGATCGGTTCGCCGACCGAGCCGAGTAGCCGCAGGCTCTCGCGCGAGGTGGCGTGAACGAACGCGTCGCCCTCGCGCATCAGCGCGCGCAAGGCCGTGGGGGCGGTGAACAGCGTGTGGACGCGGTGCCGGTCGATCACCTGCCAGATGCGGCTAGCGTCGGGCCAGGTCGGCAGCCCTTCGAACATCAGCGTCGTCGCGCCGTTGGCGAGCGGGCCGTAGAGGATGTAGCTGTGCCCGGTCACCCAGCCGATGTCCGCCGCGCACCAGAACACGTCGCCCGGCCGGTAGTCGAACGCCAGCGCGTGGGTGTAGGCCGCCCAGAGCAGATAGCCGCCGCTCGTGTGGAGCACGCCCTTGGGCTTGCCCGTCGAGCCGCTGGTGTAGAGGATGAACAGCGGGTCCTCCGCCGCCATCGGCTCGGGCGCGCAGTCGGTGGAGACGTCGGCGGCGAGGTCGTGATACCAGCGGTCGCGCGGGTGCATCGGCACCTCGGCACCGGTCGCGCGGACGACGACTACGCGCTCCAGCCCGGGCGCGCTCGCGGCGGCGGCGTCGACGTTCGCCTTGAGGGGCACGCGCTTGCCCCCGCGCCGGCCTTCGTCGGCGGTGACGACGATGCGGCTACCGCAATCCTCCACCCGCCCGGCCAGCGCTTCGGGCGAGAAGCCCGCGAACACCACCGAATGCACCGCCCCGACGCGCGCGCAGGCGAGCACCGCGAAGGCGGCTTCGGGGATCATCGGCAGGTAGATCGTCACCCGGTCGCCCTTGGCCACGCCCTGCGCCTTCAGGACGTTGGCGAAGCGGCATACCTCCGCGTGCAGCTCGGCAAAGGTGAAGCGGCGCGGCTCCTCGCCCGGCTCGTCCGGTTCCCAGATCAGCGCGAGGGCGTCGCCCCGCTCGGCCAGATGCCGGTCGAGGCAGTTGGCGGCGACATTGAGCTGGCCGTCGGCGAACCAGCGGATGCAGAAGTCCGCCGCGTCGAACGACCAGTCGCCCGCCCGGGTCGGCGGGGTGATCCAGTCGAGCCGCCGCGCCTGCTCCAGCCAGAATGCGTCGGGGTCGCGCGCCGCCGCCTCGCGCATCGCGTCCAGCGCCTCCGCATCGACGCTCGAATGCTCGCGCCACCAGTCGGGGACGGGGTAGATGTCGGCCATGTGCGGAAACTCCTCGCGCGCGTCATGCGTCAGCGCGGCGCGCCTGCCAAGCGGGGCATTGACG
>CALMGC010000238.1 GCA_937863505.1 uncultured Sphingomonadales bacterium
GCCCCGCGCCGTGGGCGAGGATCGTCTTGGCGGCGAGATTGACCGACGGCACCGAGGCGAGGATCGCGCGGCCCATCGCGAGATAGGTCAGCACCTTGGACGGCACGGAGAAGATACCCGCCTCCGGCTCGATCACCGACACGAACACGTCCGCGCCGCTCAGCATGTCGGGCAGGTCGGTGAACGACACCCAGGGGCGCACCGACAAATTGTCGACCCCTTCCGCCTTCGCGCGCGTCGCGAGTTCCGTCGCGACCTCGCCTTCGGAAAAGACGTGCATGTGCGCGTGCGGCAGTTCCTGCGCGATGCGGAGCAGCAGCTCGGGATTATGCTTGTAGCCGAGCGTGCCCGAATAGACGAACCGCACCGCGCCCTCGGCCATGTTGGCGCGCGCCCAGCCATTGTCGCGCGGGCGGGGCGAGAGATCCTCGAGCGGGGCCCAGTTCTCGACCGTCACGATCCGGTTCGGCGCGACCCTCGCCTCGACCAGCAGCGGGCGGAAATCCTCGGTGATCGCCACCACCGCGTCGCTCCGCTTCAGCATCCCGAACTCGAGCCGGGTGTACCAGCGCGCGACGACATGCCCGATCACGGGGAAGCGGCGCGGTACGATCGCGGCGATCGCGCGACTGTAGACGTCCTGCAGCCAGAACACGAACCGGGTGCCCGCCGCCCGCGCCGCGCGCTGGAGCAGCCGCTGCGTGTCGAGCGGGGCGTTGCTGGAGATCACCACGTCGGGGCGGAACGCGGCCAGTTCGCGCGCCATCGCGTGACCGATCTCGATCTCCTGCGCACGGCGACGCACGAAACTGGCCTTGGCGAACGGGGCGCGCGTGGTGACGCCCTTGATCTGGAAGCCGGGCGGGTCGTCCACCTGCCGCGTCAGCTTGCCGCGCGGCGTCTGAAACCCGGCGGAGAACAGGTGCAGCACCTGGTGCCCGCGCCGCGCCAGCTCGCGCGACAGCTGCACCTGAAACGGGTGGCCCGAATAATCGGAGATGATCAGGCGCACTCGACCCTCTGGATTGCCACCGTTCGCTCGGCGGGCAGCGACACGACCGACGTTCGCCGGCGCGCGCTTGTGGCAGCCGGTGTGCTATATTCCTAGCCTGGATTAGGAACTTATCACCCGGGTACCGACGGCAAGCACCGGAAAATGGTTTCCAAGCGGTTACGACCGGCTGAGGTTGAACCATCGCGCGCCGATCGCGGTTTGACTGGACAACGAGTGGCGATGACGATCCTGTTCACCTCCGACACGCATTTCGGCGACCACCGCGTGCTTAATATCGGCCGACGGCCGTTCGCCTCGACGGCGGAGATGGATGACACGCTGGTCGCGAACTGGAACGCGGCGGTAGGGGAGGGTGACGAGGTATGGCATCTAGGCGATGTCGCACGCCGCGCCGCTGACGTGCCCGCGCTGCTCGCGCGCCTGCACGGAACCAAGCACCTCCTGCGCGGCAACAACGACCCGCCCGCGACGGTGGCGGCGGAGGGGTGGGCGAGCGCGCGCGACTATGCGGAGATCGAGGTCGACGGCGCCCGCCTCGTGCTCTGCCACTACCCCTTCCGCAGCTGGAACGGGCAGGGGCGCGGTGCGCTCAACCTCCACGGCCACAGCCACGGACGGCTGAAGCCGATGCCGCGCCAGTACGATGTGGGCGTCGACGCGCGCGCGTTTCGCCCGCTGACGCTGGAAGAGCTGACCGCTCGCTAGTCGCTGGACCGCACCGCGCTCGCCCGCGTAACGTCGACACGATGCCGACCGCCGACCACCCCCGGCCCGCGCGGGCGACGATCCGCGATGTGGCGGCACAGGCGGGCGTGTCGATCAAGACCGTCAGCCGGGTGCTAAACGCCGAGCGTTACGTCGGCGCAGAAGCGCGCTCGCGCGTAGAGGCGGCGGTGGCGGCGCTCGGCTTTCGCCCCAACGCGGCGGCGCGCTCGCTGGCGGGGCGGCGCAGCTTCCAGATCGCGCTCGTGTGCGACAATCCCAGCCCTTATTATGTCTACGAGATGCAGTCTGGCGTCCGCGACCGGTGCGAGTCGGACGGGGTGCGGATGATCGCGCAGCCGTACGATCGCGAGTCGGGCGGATTGCTCGCCGATGTCGCGGGGTTGATCGCCACGACGCCGCTCGACGGGCTGATCCTGACCCCGCCCGCCTGCGACGACGCGGCGCTGCTCGCGCTGCTGGCCGAGCGTGGGGTGCGGATCGTGCGCGTGTCGCCGGGTGGGGAAGGGGCGGGCGCGGCGGTGTTCATCGACAATCGTGCGGGCGCGGCGGCGACCGTCGCGCATCTCGCCGCGCTCGGGCACGCGCGCATCGCGTTCGTGACCGGGCACCCGAGCTATGCCGCGAGCGCGGCGCGGTGGCAGGGATGTCGCGACGGGCTCGCCGAGGCGGGGCTGCCATACGACCCGGCGCTGGTGCGCGAGGGGCGGTATGACTTCGCGTCGGGTGCGAGCGCGGCGGCGGAGTTGCTCGCGCTCGCCGAGCCGCCCAGCGCCATCTTCGCCGCCAACGACGCGAGCGCGGCGGGGGTGCTGGCGGAGGCGCATCGGCGCGGGGTGGCGGTGCCGCGCGCGCTGTCGGTGGCGGGGTTCGGCGACGACGCGCTCGCCGCCTATGTCTGGCCCCCGCTCACCACCGTCCGCCAGCCGACGCGGCGTTTGGGCTACGAGGCCGCCGACCTGCTGCTGGCGCAGGCGGACGAACGTCGCGAGCTCGCCTTCGAGCTGATCGTGCGCGAGTCCACCGCGCGCGTCACTTGACCAGCCACACCGCCGCGCCGAGCGCGAGCGACAAGGACACCAGCGTCGCCCCGCCGATCACCAGCAGCGGGCGCGGCCCCGCTTCGAGCAGCTGCGACAAGGGTGAGCGGATCGCGGTCGCGGTCACCGCCGCCGCGAGCAAGGCCGCCGCCGCCTTCTCCGCCGCGCTCGCCGCCACGGCGGGAACGATCCCGAGCGAGTTGACCCCCGCCAGCACGAAGAAGCCGACCACGAACCACGGCACGCCGACGCCCGCGCGCTTCTCGCCGTCACGCGGCACGAACAAGGACACGATCGCCAGCACCGGCGCGAGCAGCGCGACGCGGGTCAGCTTGACGATCGCGGCGATCTCGCCCGCGCCTTTGGAATAGCTGTACCCCGCCCCCAGCGCCTGCGCGACGTCATGGATCGCGCCGCCGGTCAGAAACCCAGCCTGCAAGTCGGAAAAGTGCAGCGCATGCGCGAGCAATGGATAGGTCATCATCGCGGTCGCGCTCATCGCCGAGATGCCGACCAGCACCAAGGTCAGCTGCGCCTGCCCCACGCGCCGCTCGCCCAGCGTGGTGGCGAGCGCCATCGCCGCGCTCGCGCCGCAGATCGCCACCGCGCCGCCCGCCAGCGTCCCGAACGCGGCGTCGAAGCCCAAGCGCCGCGCGATCCACACCCCGCTCGCGATCGTCGCCGCGACGATACCGAGCACCGCCAAGAGCGCCACCGGCCCCAGCGCGACGATCTGCCCGAAGGTGACGCGCACGCCGACCAGCACGATGCCCCAGCGCAAGAGCGAGCGCGACGCGAACGCCAGTCCCGGCGTCAACCGCGCGTCCGCCGACAGGAAATTGAGCGCCAAGCCGATCAGCAGCGCCATCAGCGTGACGGGTACGCCGTAATGGTCCGACAGGAACCCCGCCGCCAGCGTCCCCGCCGCGACGATCACCAACCCGGGCAGGTATCTGCGCCACGTCGCGACCGGCGGCGCGGGCTCGATATCGCCGTACAGATCGGCCACCATCGGCAGCGGGCGTGTTCTGACCGTCATGACGGCAGGCCCTAGCGCGGCGGCGGGCGATCTGACAACGCTGGACAGACAGGAGAACGGGCGATGAGGGGTGAGGGCCGGGGACGCTGGGTGATCGTCGCGCTGATCTTCGTCGCGATCATGCTCAACTATGTCGACCGGCAGATTTTGGCGCTGCTGAAACCCACGCTGGAGGCGCAGTTCCGCTGGTCCGACCAGGATTACGCGAACATGGGCACCGCGTCGCAGGTGGCGTCGGCGGTCGCGTTCCTCGGCACGGGCTGGTTCATCGACCGCGTGGGGCTTCGGCGTGGCTTTGCGTCGGGGGTGGCGGTGTGGAGCCTCGCGGCGATGGCGCACGCGCTTGTCGCGACGGTGGGCGGGTTCATCACCGCGCGCGTTGTGTTGAGCGCCGCGGAGTCCGTGGGGACGCCTGCGGCGGTGAAATCGGCGGCGACGTACTTCGACGAGCGTGACCGGCAGGTGGCCTTGGGCGTCGGCAACACCGCCCCCAACATCGGCGCGATCCTGACGCCGCTGCTGATCCCGCCGCTGGCGGTCGCGTTCGGGTGGCGCGCGGCGTTCCTTGTCGCGGGTGGGCTGGGACTGTTGTGGGTGCCGGTGTGGCTGCTGGTGCGCGTGCGCCCGGTGGCGGTCGCAGGCGTCGGCGCGGCGCGCGTCGGCTGGGGCGAAGTGCTGCGCCGCCGTGAGACGCTGGCGATCGCGGTCGCCAAGATACTGTCCGATCAGGTGTGGTTCTTTATGCTGTTCTGGCTGCCCGACCTGTTCCACCGGCTATTCGGGCTGAAGCAGGGGACGCTGGGGCTGCCGGTGGCGCTGGTGTATCTGATGGCGGCGTGTGGCGCGCTGACCGGCGGGTGGCTGCCCGCCGCTTTGATGAAGCGCGGCTGGTCGGTGAACGCGGCGCGCAAGGGCGCGATGCTGGTCTTCGCGCTGCTCATCCTGCCGGTGCCGCTGGTCCTGCAGCTGCAAAGCGCGTGGAGCGCGGCGTTGCTGCTCGGCCTCGCGCTGTTCGCGCATCAGGGTTTCTCGACCAACGTATTCGGGCTGGCGACCGACATCGTTCCCGCCGCGGCGGTCGGATCGACGATCGGCGTCGCGGCCTTCTGCGGCAATCTGGGTTCGACCGGGATGTTCCAGCTATCCGCCTGGTCGCTGGGGCACGGGCACGGCTACCTGCCGATGCTGGCAATCTGCGCGGGCAGCTACCTCGTCGCGCTGGCGTGCGTGCAGCTGATCCTGCCGCGCATCGTGCCGGTGGAGGGCGGGGGTGGGGCGGAGCCGGTGATGGCGCATTGACGGCCCGGACGCGGGCAAAGCCCGCGTCGTCGGACGCGGCTCTCCGCCGCGCCGGGGCACCCCGCAAAGTACTACTTTGCGGGGACCCCTTGGCCGGGCGAGCCTCCAGCATCGCGGGAGCGGTGCTCCCGCTTGCGGCTCGCCTAGAACCCCACCCGCGCCGTCACCCCATAATAGCGGTCCGCGTCGCGCGGGATCTGATAACGGTACGACCCCGCCGGGCCGCCATTGGTGATCGCTGCCGCGAAGCTCTGGTCGAGCAGGTTGCGGACCTGCCCGGTGATGCGGAGGCGGTCGTCGGGGGTGGCGACGCCCGCCGACAGGTTGACGAGCCCATAGGCGTGGATGGTCCCCAGCGCGCGCTGCACCGGGTCGGGCGCGAACAGCGCAAGCTCGGAGCTCTGGTACGACCCCTGCGCGCCCGCGAAAAAGTCGAGCCTGCCGCCGGTGCGCAGGCGATAGCTGGCCGACAGGTCGCCTTTGAACTTGGGCGCGAAGCCGAGCGGGGTGCCCGGCGGGATCACCGCCGTCACCGCCGCGCCGGGGGCGACGTTGAACCGGTCGACATGCGCGTCGGTATAGGCCGCGCCGCCGGTGATGTTGAGGTCGCGCACCGGGTTCCAGATCACGTCCGCTTCCGCGCCGCGCGTCGACACCTCGCCCGCGTTGGTGAAGCGCGTCACCACCACGCCCGCGACGAGGTCGGGGTTGTTCGCCTGAAAATTATGGTACTTGGCGTAGAAGCCGTCGAGGTTGACGACCAGCTTGCCGCCGAACAGCGTGTTCTTGAGCCCGGCTTCGTAGGAGTTCGACGTCTCGGGCGCGATGACGTTGGTGCCGGTCGCGGTCAGGTTGTAAAAGACGTTGAACGCGGGCCCCTTATAGCCGCGCGTGTAGCTGGCATAGGCGGTGGTGGTGCGCGTCACGTCGAACTGCACCGCGCCCTTGCCCGACAGATTGTCGTTGGTCGCCTTGCCGCGGAACACGGTCGCGGGCTGGCCGGTGCCGGTCGGCGTGACGGGAAAGCTGGGGTTGATGCCCGGCCCCGCCAGCGTCGTGTCGCGCGAATGGAACACGTCGAGCTGGTCGATCGTGTAGCGCAGGCCGCTGATCAGCCGGAAGCGGTCCGTCAGGTTGAGCGTGCCCTGCCCGAACAGCGCGACGTTCTTGAACACGGAGCCGAAATCGGCGGTTCCCGTCGGCGTGGTCGTGGGGGTGGTGAGCGCGGGACCGCTGCCGCACGGCACCAACACCGTGGCCGTGACGCCCGGGGCGAGGCCGCAGGCGATGTCGTTGCGGGTGAACACGCGTTCCGAATAGGCGCGCGAATAATAGGCGCCGATGACGTAGTCGAGGAACTGATGCCCCGGTGAGGTGAGGCGCAGTTCCTGGCTGAACGTGTCGCTCTTCTGCGGGCCGAAATCGTGGAGTTGGTTGAACCCCGCATAGGCTTGCGGCAGGAAGTCACCGTCGCGGATCTCGGTATTGTCGTATTTGCGATAGGCGGTGATCGAGGTCACGGTCTGGGTGCCAAGCGTGATATCCGCCTGGCCGGAGAAGCCGTAGCCCGTCTCCAGCGTCGAGGTGACGAGGTTCTGGTTCACCTCGCGCGTCCGGTCGCCGCGCGGGGTGGGGAGCACGGAGAAGATCGGGTTGGCGGTCGAAAAGCCGGTGACGGCGCCGTTGGCCACCACCGGCGTGCCCGTGCCGATCACCTCCGCGCAGCAATCGTCGTTGTTGTGGTGGTAATCGGCGATGATCGTCAGCCGGACGTTGCTCGACGGTGTCGCCACAAGCTGCGCGCGGCCGCCATAATGTTCAAAGCCGTTGACGTATCTGCCGCCGAGCGCGTCGTTGCGGATGTTGCCGTCCCATTTTTCATAAAAGCCGGTGAAGCGGGTCAGCAGATTGTCGCTCAGCGGCAGGTTGAGCACCGCGCGCCCGCGGTAATCGTTGCGCGTGAAGAAGCTCCCCTCCGCATAGCCGCCCAGCTGCTTGTCCGGTTGCTTGCTGACGATGTTGAGGACGCCCGCCGACGCGTTCTTGCCGAACAGGGTGCCCTGCGGCCCGCGCAGCACCTCCAGCCGGTCGATGTCGACCAGGTCGCTGAACGCCTCGCCCGCGCGGGAGAACACGACGCCGTCGACCACGGTGGAGACCGAGGGCTCGCCCGCGATCGAGAAAGTCGCGGTGCCGACGCCGCGCAGGAAGATCGACTGGTTGAGCGTGGTCCCCGATTTGAGGAAATTGAGCGAGGGGACGAGATATTGCGCGCCCTCGATGCTTTGCCGCCCTTGCAGCGCGATCGCGTCGCCGCCGACCACCGACACCGCGATCGGCACTTCCTGGAGCCGCTCCGACCGCTTCTGCGCGGTGACGATGATGTCGCCGGGCGCGGCCGCGTCGGTGTCCGTCGGCTGCGAGGTCTGCGCGTCCGCGCCCGCGTCGACGGAAGGGGCGGAGACGCCGCGCGTCGTGTCCTGCGCCTGCACCGGCGGGGCCGCTTGCGCGTAGCCCTGCGTCGCCAGCATCAGCGCGGCCATCGCGACGCCGCCCGTGGTCCAGCCTTTCATGTCTGCCTCTCCATCCCGCTCGTTTCAGCGGCTATCCCTACCGTCGCGCGGTGTCGCCCGGCGCGCGTCTTGCCACCGCTAAAGCGCGGCTTTGCATCAAAAGCCAAGCTCCGCCATATCCACCGCCCGGTGCTCGCGCGCGCTGATCTCCGCCGCCGCGCCGATCGCCACCGCCATCAGCCCGTCGCGCGCCGTCACCTCGACCGGCCCCTCGCCGCGCACCGCCGCGATGAAGCGCTGGTGCTGGTAGAAGGTGGAGCCGTGGTGCGAACCGGCGTTAAGCGCGACCTCGTCCGTCTCGACCACCCGCCGCTCGACCCGCTTGGGGTTACGAAAGCCCACGCGCGGCGAGAACACCAGCGCTCCCTCCGGGATCAGCACGTCGAGCCGCGCGGCGTCGCCGACCGCGGTGATCTCCTCCTGGTTCTCCGCGCCTTCCGCGAACATCGACAGGTCGAGCATCGCGCGCACCCCGTTGGCGAAGTCGACGGTGGTATAGCTGTTGTCGATCATGTCGGGGCGCTCGCCCGCGTAATCCTCGTCGAGATGGTTCACGTCCATGCTCCCCGAGCAATAGACCCGCACCGCTTCGGACGCGGTGATGACGCGCATCAGGTCGAAGAAGTGGCAGCATTTCTCCACCATCGTCCCGCCGGTGTTGCGCGCGAAACGGTTCCAGTCGCCAACCTTGGTCAGGAACGGGAAACGATGCTCGCGGATCGACAGCATCCGCAACCGGCCGATACGGCCCTCGTACACCTCGCGGATGAACTCGGCGGCGGGGGGCATGTAGCGATACTCCATCGCGGTCCAGAACGGGGCGGGGTGCGCCTCCGCCCGTTCGACGATCCAGCGCGCGTCGTCGAGCGTGGTCGCGAGCGGCTTCTCGCACAGGATCGCGAGTCCGGCGTCGAACAACGGCTCCAGCACCGCGCGGTGGGTATGGTTGGGGCTGGCGACGATCACCGCGTCGACGAGCCCGCTTCGCGCCAGCGCCGCGCTGTCCGCGAACGCGGTCACGCCATCGGAGCGCGCTTCGCCCAGCGCCATCCGCGCCCATTCGAGCGAGCGCTCGACCGGGTCGGCGATTGCGGTGACGACCGCGCCCGGCGTGAGCGCGAGGTTCTGGAGGTGCTCCACCCCCATCATCCCCGTGCCCACCAGACCGTATCGGACTTGCTCTCCCACGCACCTGCTCTTTATATGACAACGATGTCTGAAATCACCCTATCGCCCGAACCCCGCCCGCTCGGCAAGAGCGGAATCACCGTCGGCCCGCTCGCCTGGGGCATGTGGCGCTTCGGCGGCGGGGTGGCGGAAGGGCGCGCGCTGGTGGAGGCGGCGCTGGCGGCGGGAGTGACGCTGTTCGACACCGCCGACATCTACGGCTTCGACGGCAGCGGCGGGTTCGGCGATGCGGAGGCGCTGCTCGGGCGCGTGTTCGCCGAGGCGCCGGGGCTGCGCGACCGGATGGTGCTCGCGACCAAGGGCGGGATCACGCCGCCGGTGCCGTACGATTCGAGCGCAGCGTATCTCGCGGGCGCGCTCGACGCGTCGCTGCGGCGGCTCGGGGTGGAGCAGGTCGACCTCTACCAGATCCACCGCCCCGACATCCTCGCCCACCCGCAAGAGGTCGCGCGCGCGCTCGACGACATGGTCGCGAGCGGCAAGGTGCGCGCGGTGGGCGTGTCGAACTACACCGTCGCGCAATCGCGTGCGCTGGCGTCGTTCCTGTCCGTGCCGCTGGCGACCCAGCAGCCGGAGTTTTCGCCGCTCCACCTCGAGCCGATGGTGAACGGCCTGTTCGATCAGGCGATGAAGCACGACGTCGCGGTGCTCGCCTGGTCGCCGCTCGGCGGCGGACGCATCGCGCAGCCGACGACCGAGCGCGAGCGGGCGGTCGCGGCGGCGCTCGACGCGGTGGCGGCGACGTTCGGCGTCGGGCGCGCGGCGGCGGCATATAGCTGGATCGCCGCGCATCCGGTGCGCCCGATCCCGATCGTCGGCACACAGAACGCCGCGCGGCTTTCCGAACTGGCGGAGGTGTACCGCGTCCGCTGGACCCGCGCCGACTGGTACGCGGTGCTGACCGCCGCTCGGGGGGAGAAGCTGCCGTGAACCCCTGCGAGGTCAGCTGGTTCTCCGCGCTGTGCGACGATGATTACGAGTTCCTGGGCGTCCCCGACCCCAGGCTGAAGTCGAGCTGGGAGCATTGTCGCGACATCGTGCTGCAGGCGGAGACGGGCGGGTTCGACAACATCCTGCTCCCGTCGGGCTATCAGCTCGGCATCGACACCACCGCCTTTGCCGCGGCGATCGCGCCGATGCTGCGACGGATGGCGCTGCTGATGGCGGTGCGCGTCGGTGAAGCCTGGCCGCCGCAACTCGCGCGCCAGATCGCGACGATCGACCGGCTCCTTGGCGGGCGACTGACCGTGAACATCATCTCCTCCGACATGCCGGGCGAGACGCTCGCCAGCGCGCCGCGCTATCGCCGCACCGTCGAGGCGATGAGCATCCTGAAGACGCTGCTCAACGGCGAGCACCTCTCGCACGACGGCGAGTTCTGGAAGCTGGACGTCGACCCGCCGCGCGTCGGCACCGTCTCGGGCCGCGCGCCCTTGCTCTACTTCGGTGGCCTCTCCCCGGATGCGCGCGAGGCGGCGGCGCAGGGGTGCGACGTGTATCTGATGTGGCCTGACCGGCAGGAGGCGGTGGCCGCGATCATCGGCGACATGCGCGAGCGCGCGGCCAAGCACGGGCGTACGCTTCGCTTCGGCTATCGCGCGCATGTGATCGTGCGCGACACGGAAGCGGAGGCGCGCGCTTATGCCGACCGGCTGCTGTCCAAGCTCGACGCGCAACAAGGCGCGGCGATCCGCGCGAAGTCGCTCGATGCGGCGTCGGCGGGGGTGGCGGCGCAAGCGGCGCTGCGCGAGACGGCGGCGGACGACGGCTATGCGGAAGCAAACCTGTGGACCGGGGTCGGGCGGGCGCGCTCGGGCTGCGGCGCGGCGATCGTCGGCGACCCCGATCAGGTGCTCGCCAAGCTGGAAGCGTACCGCGCGATGGGTATCGAGGCGTTCATCCTGTCCGGCTATCCGCACGCGGCGGAGGCGGACCTGTTCGCGCGGCATGTGCTGCCGAGACTGGATCACGCGCCGCTCGCGCGGTAGTTAAGCCAGCCTGCTCAAATCCAATGCTTCCAGCAGCGCGCGTCGCGCTCGCTCCGCCTCCGGCCAGTCGCCGAGCGTCGCAAACTCCTCCGCCCCGACCCGCTCGGGCCAGTGCGCCGCGATAACCTCCGCGATGCGGTCGAGCTTCGCCTCGTCGACCAGAAAGCGCGCGTCCACCGTCGCCGGGTCGCATATCACCCGCAAGCGCAGGCAGGCCGGGCCGCCGCCGTTCGCCATCGAGCCGCGAAGGTCGACGGGCACCAGCCGCCGGATCGGTCCGTTGCCCGCTACCTGCCGCTCCGCCCAGCGACGCACGCCCGGCGTCGCCATCGCCTCGGCGGGGAGGATCAGCGCCATCCCACCTTCGGGCAGCGTGACGAGCTGCGCGTTGAACAGATAGGTCGACACCGCCTCGGCTAGGCCGACCTCGGCCGCGGGCACTTCGATGATCTCCACCTCCGGCAGCCGCTGGCGTAGCTCGGCGTAGAACCGCTCCTTGTCCGCGAAAGCCTGTTCGTGCGCGAGCAGCACCGTCTCGTTCGCGACCGCGACCACGTCGTTGTGGAACGCGCCCGCCGCGATCGCTTCGGGCGACTGCTGGACGAACAGCGCGTCCACCCCGTGGCGACGCGCGACCGCGGCGGAGGCTTCGACGTGCTGGCGAGCGGGAAACGCGCCCCCGGGCTCGCCATAGACGAACACCTCCACCCCGGGCGCGTCATGGCGCGCGCAGAGCCGAATGTGGTTGGCCGCGCCCTCGTCGCCGAATGGCGGCGGAACGGGGCCGTGGACGGCGAAGTGGCTCTCGTCGGCAAAGGCAAGGCGGAGCTGGCGCAGCGTTTCGGGCCATTCATGGCTGCGGTGCGGCATGGCCACGAGATTGGCGACCGAGAGGTGACACCGCCCGTCCGCCGTGTCGGGCGCGGGCGACACCGTTGCTGCATTGGCCGCCCACATCGCCGAGGCGGACGCCGCCTGCGGCCACAGCCGCCCGGCACGGCGCGGGTCGGTGCCGAGGTCGGCGAGCCAGCGCCGGTTCGGACGCGGGTGGGGCAGGAGGATGCCCTGCACCAAACCTAGCCGCACGCAGGCGCGCATCTTCACCACCCCCTCCAGCGCCGCCGCGCGCGGAAAGGCGGATGCCCCTGCGTTCTTCGTCGCGGCCAGATTGCCGAGGCTGAGCCCCGCGAAATTGTGCGTCGGCCCGACAATCCCGTCGAAGTTGATCTCGACGGGCGTCACAGCCGCGGCACGCTCCACACACGGTCGCCGGGCGCGACGTCCAGCATCGCGGTACCCGCCGCGTCGATCGCCAGTCCGCCAGCATCCCGATCCACGCAGGCCAGCGTCGCGCGAAACTCGGCGAGGTGCCCCGTTGCGACCAACGCCTGCTCGCCACCCTCGCGCACGCCCGTCACCTCCGCCTGTTGCGCGTCGCGGATCGAGCGCACCGCGTCCGTCCGCGCGGTCATGGTCGGGCCGCCGTCGAAGATGTCGACGTAGCGTTCGAACGCGAAGCCCTCATTCTCCAGCATCCGCATCGCCGCGCGCCCCGACGGATGCGGCAAGCCGATCGCGTGGCGCGCCGCCTCCGATAGCATCGCGGTATAGATCGGGTGTTTGGGCATCAGGTCGGCGATGAACTGGTGCCCGTTGACCGCGTTGAACCGGTCCGCCTCCTGGAAGTTCAACCCGAAGAACCGCCCCGCCAGCCCATCCCAGAAAGGCGACGCGCCCGCCTCGTCGATCACGCCGCGCAGCTCGGCGAGGATACGGTCGGCGAAGCGCGGGCGGTGGGCGCGGATGAACAGATAGCGCGCGCGGGCGAGTAGCAGGCCGAGCCCGCCCGCGCGCTCGGCGGGGTGGAGGAACAACCCGCCCACCTCCGCCGAGCCTTCGAGATCGGTGGTGAGTGACAGCATGTCGGCGCTGAACGTCCGGCCGAGAATGCGGCTATGCTGGGTCAGTGTGCCGAGCCGGTAGGAATAGAAGGGCACGGCGAGCCCCACTGCGGAGAAGATCTGGCACGTCCCGCGCACCTCGCCCGCCGCGCTCTCCAGCACCAGCACGAACAGGTCGTCGGCGACGCTGTCCTCCGCCCGCGCGAACGCCGCCGCGCTGCGGTCGAGCTTGGCGCGCAGCGCGTCGCGATCGGGGGGCAGGTTGGTGAAGCCGCTGCCCGCGAGCTTGGCCATCTCGTACAGCGCGGGGAGGTCGGAGGCGCGTGCAGCGCGGACGCGGTGCGCGGTCGCGGTCATGAGCAAAGCGTACCGGCGCGCGCCGGCGGCGGCAAGCGACCTGCTATTCCGCCGGCCCCTGCCGGGTGAAGTCGAAGCGGATCCGCACCCATGCGCCGATCAGCGGCTTGCCGCCGATGCGCGGCGGGCGGACGCGGAACTGCCACGCCGCCTGACGTAGCGCGCGCGCGAGCCCGGAGCCGGGCGGCGTTTCGCCCAGCTCGCGACAATTCTCGACATGGTAGTCCGCGATCGTCCTGCACGCGATCAGCGCCACGCCCGTCGGGGTGCCGGGCGGCATGTAGAACGCCAGCTCCGCATTGGTCGGCTCGCGATACCATTGCGCATTATAGAGCCGCGCGCCGCCCGGGCCCTCGCCGGGACCATAGGCGGCGGCGCTGTCCTTGCCGTCGTCGGCGCCCTCCGCCGCGCCCTCGTCGGCATGGCCCTTGATATGGCCGATGTCGGTCGCGGCGAACTCGTCCTTGCTGAGCTTCAGCAGCTTGGGCGCGGGCGTCGCGACCGGCATGGGTATTGGCGGCGGCGGCGGGACCGGGGTGGGCGGCGGCGGTTTGGTCTGCGTCGCGTGGTGCGCCTTCGCGGTCGCGGTCGCCTTCGCGGCGGCGACCTGCTTGCCGGGCGTGACGTCGAACGTGCTGAGCGTCGGCGAGGTCTCGCGCACGGGCGAAGGGATCACGCCCAGCCGGATCAGCAACGCGAGGATCAGCGCGACGAGCGCCAGCGCGAGCAGGAGCGAGGTCGCCCGCCCGCGCCGCGACGTGCCGCCGAGATACGCGGACTGCTGGTAGGAAGCCGACCGCATAGGCGGCGCGCCTATCGCCTGCCGGTCAGTGCCGCAATCGGCCGTGGGCGCATGACACTTTCTTCACGACCGCGTCAGACCGTCTCGACCTGATCGAGATAAGCACCATAGCCTTGCGCCTCCATCTCCTCGCGCGGCACGAAACGGAGCGAGGCGGAGTTGATGCAATAGCGCAGCCCCCCACGGTCGCGCGGGCCGTCGGGGAAGACATGGCCGAGATGGCTGTCGCCATGCGCCGAGCGGACCTCGGTGCGGACCATGAAATGCGAGCGATCGCTGATCTCCTTCACATGCGCGGGCTCGATCGGCTTGGTGAAGCTCGGCCAGCCGCAGCCGGACTCGTACTTGTCGGCGGAGGCGAACAGCGGCTCGCCCGAGACGATGTCGACATAGATGCCCACCGCCTTGTTCTTCAGCAACGCGCCGGTGCCCGCGCGTTCGGTGCCCGCCTGCTGGGTGACGTAGAACTGCTCGGGCGTGAGGCGCGCGATCGCGTCGGGGTCCTTGGTGTAGCTGGGCATGGGTGTCTCCTCGCCGCCGATATGGGAACGCGCATGGGGGAGGGAAGGTCTATTGCCGCGCGCGCAGCGTGAAGGTCTATTGCCGCGCGCGCAGCGTGATGCCGAACGTGCGCGGGTCGCTGGGAAGCGCGAGGATCAGCCCGCTATTGCCCGCCTGCACCGTCACGTTCTGGATGTAGTTCGCGTAGAACAGGTTGCGCGCGAACACCGCCACTTCGACCCCGCCCGAAAGCCTGAGCGCGAGGCTGGCGTTGGTGACGTTGTAGCCGGGCACGGCGGTGTACACCGACAGCGCGGAGTCGGCGTTGTAGCTGCTGCGCCAGTTGCTGTCCGCGTGGAACACGATTGCGGCGGCGCCGACGGGCAGCGTGTAGTCGACGCCCAGCACCTCCGACCAGCGCGGCAGCGCCGCCAGCTGCTTGCCCGCGAGATTGCACGCGGTCGTCGCGGCGGTCTGCTGCTCGAGCGGGCAGGGGCCCGCGGGGTAGTCGGCGTACCGCCCGTCGGCATAGGCGAGCGACCCGCGCAGCGTCAGCCCGCGCGCGACCAGCGCGGTCGCCTCCGCCTCCGCACCCGTCACCGTCACGCGCGGGATGTTGGACAGATAGCCGCGTAGCGCCACCGTTTGCGACGAGTCGACGATCGACGCCTGGAAGTCCTTCACCCGCGTGTGGAAGCCGTCGACGTTGAATATGACGCGGCGGTCGAACAGCGTCGTCTTCAGCCCCGCCTCGTAACTGGTGTTGAGCTCGGGCCGGACGACGGCGGTCGACAGCACCGGATTGTTGCTGGCGTCGAGCGGCAGGCCCGACATGTTGATACCACCCGACTTGTACCCGCGCGCGTAGCTGAAGTAGCCGAACACCTGGTCGTTGAACCGGTAGGAAAGGTTCGCACGACCGCTGACATTGCCTTCCGCGTTGTGCGCGGTGTAGCTTTGCGGGCGCAGGATCGACAGCTTGGCGTTGGCGAGCGCGGTGCTGGTCGTCGCGAGCCCGCCGAACACGAAGGTGGAATAGCTCCCGTCCTTGACCTCGCGCGTGTAGCGCAGGCCCGCGGTGGCGATGAGGCGCGGGGTGAGCTTGAGATTTGCCTCGCCGAACGCGGCATAGCTGTTCGAGCGGAAGTCGGTATGGCCGTCGGTGCCATAGCCGTCGAGCAGGTTCGCGGGAACGGGCGTGGCGGCGGTGCCCGTTGTCGGGCCGATCAGCCAATAGGCCGCGTCCGCGCCATAGATGCTGATCGGCTCGCCGATGATCTTTTGCCGGAAATAGTAGAGCCCGGCGACATAGCCGACCCGGTGGTCGCCGTTGGAGGCGACGCGCAGTTCCTCGCTATATTGGTCCTGGTGCGAGGGGATGTGCTGGACGGTCTGGATCGGCAGGCCGGTATAGTCGCGGTCGTTGGCCGCGTCCCAATTCCACCAGCGCCACGCGGCGACGTTGGTCAGCGTCACGGGGCCGAGGTTCCAATCGGTGATGTCGCTCACCCCGCCTTCCGACGTGGCGACGTTGATGGCTGCGTCGACGTCGGTCACGCGGTCGTACGGGTTCAGGCTCGGCGGTGTGTAGCCATAGTGCGCGGCGAGCGCGGGGTATTGCCTGGCCGCCGCGCGAAGCGACTGGCCGACGCCGTAGGGGATCTGCGTGCAGCAGGTGCTGGAGAAGTTGGTGAGGTCGGCGATGAGCCGCGTCTGGAACCGGTCGTTGGGCTTGTAGAGCAGCTGGCCGCGCACCGCCTGATTGCCGACCGCGTTCTCCTTCTCGCCGGTGCGCGTGTTGGTGATGTTGCCGTCGCGCCGCGTCACCAGCCCCGATACTCGGAATGCCAGCGTGTCGCCGATCAGCGGGCCGGACGCGGACGCCTTGGCCTGCACGAAGCGGTAACTGCCGACGCTCAGCTCCTCGCTTGCCTCGGGGGTGAAGGTCGGCTGGCGCGTGGTGATGTTGATCGCGCCCGCGGTGGTGTTCTTGCCGAACAGCGTCCCCTGCGGCCCGCGCAGCACCTCGATCTGGTCGATGTCGGTGAAGTCGAACGCGGCGGTGGCGGGGCGCGCGTGGTAGACCTGGTCGACATAGAAGCCGACCCCCGGCTCCAGCCCGTCATTCGCCTGGCTGACCGAGATGACGCTCGATCCGAGCCCGCGGATCGTGAAGGCGGTGTTGCGCGGGTTGGCCGAGCTGTAATTGAGCGACGGGACGAGCTGCTGGAGCTGGTTGGTGTTCACCGTGTAGCTGCGGTCGAGCAGCGCGCCGCCTACCACCGACAGCGAGCCGGGGACCGCCTGCGCGTTTTCCGCACGGCGGCGCGCGGTCACGGTGACGTCGGGGAGGCCGTCCTGCTCGGCGGGCGCGGGGGCCGCGCCGGGCGGCTGCGCCGGGTCGGCGGTCTGCGCGTGCGCCGCCGATGCGAGCAGCCCCGATACGACGAGCGCCACCGCTCCCCCGCGAACGCTTCCGGCCATGCCATTCCCCTACGCTTCCCACCGCGCGGATTGCTGTATACGGTGAAATATGGCTAGGGCTAGTCGGGATCGGCCTCCGCCCGCGGTTCGGGGCGCAGATGCGCGAGCAGCGCCGCGCCATCACCCGCCATCGCCGCCGCGAGCATCCGCGCCTCCATCGCGCGGTACAGGTCGAGCACCTCGCGCCCCCGCTCCGTCAGCCGCGACCCGCTGCGCCCGCCCGCGCTGGCGTCGACCAGGCGCGCGTCCCAGCAGCGGTTCATGCTGTCGACCAGCATCCAGGCGCGCCGGTAGCTCATCCCCAGCGCGCGGCCCGCGGCGGAGATCGAGCCGTGCGCCGCAACCGCTTCCAGCACCGCCGCCTTGCCGGGGCCGATCGCGAAGTCGTCTCCGCAGCGCAGCCGCGCGGTGATCTTGAGCGGGCCGTCGGTCGTCATCGTCCTTTCCTCACCTCGGTTAGACACTTTGTCGAGCGCCCGGGAGGAACGCGCGCGCAGGGCCGACGGTTCGGGACGGCAACGGATCTGGCGGAGAATACGACATGAAAGCGGTAGTCTGGCACGGTATCGGCGACATCCGCATGGACGACGTGCCCGAGCCGGTGATCGAGGCCTCGACCGACGCGGTCGTGCGGCTGACCGCGTCGGCGATCTGCGGCACCGATCTGCATTTCATCCGCGGCACCTTCTCGGGGATGAAGAGCGGGCAGGTGCTCGGCCATGAGGCCGTCGGCATCGTCGAGGCGGTCGGCGCGGAGGTGCGCGACATCCAGGTCGGCCAGCGGGTGATCATCCCCTCGACGGTCGGCTGCGGCACCTGCCGTTATTGCCGCGAGGGCGGCTTCGCGCAGTGCGACAACGCCAACCCGCAGGGCAAACGCGCGGGCACCGTGTTCTTCGGCGGGCCGGAAGCGGCGGGGGGCTTGCGCGGGCTACAGGCGGAGAAGGCGCGCGTGCCTTGGGCGGACACCAACCTCGTCCCCGTCCCGCCGGAGATCAGCGACGACCAGGCGATCCTGATGAGCGACATCCTGCCGACCGGCTGGTTCGGCGCGGACCTCGCCGACATCAAGCCGGGCGAGACGGTGGCGGTGTTCGGCTGCGGCCCGGTCGGGCTGATGGCGATCGCCTCCGCGTTCGTGATGGGCGCGGGGCGGGTGATCGCGGTCGACCGACTCCCCGACCGCTTGGCAATGGCGGAGAAGCTCGGCGCGGAGACGGTGAACTTCGACCAGGTCAACCCGGCGGCGCGCATCGTCGGACTGACCGACGGTGACGGCGCGGACAAGGTGATCGACGCGGTCGGCATCGACGCGCAACATGCGCAGGGTGGCCCTGCCGCGCCCGGGCTGCTGGGCAAGGTCAAGGAAGCGGTGATCGGGCGGGTGACCGAGCCGATGGCGCACGCGCATGGCGGGCATTTCATCGCCGGCGACAAGCCCGCGCAGGCGCTCGACTGGGCGATCGAGAGCGTCCGCAAATCGGGCGGCGTCTCCATCATCGGCGTCTACCCGCCCACCGACCGTGAGTTCCCGATCGGCCAGGCGATGAACAAGAACCTGACGCTCCGCATGGGGAACTGCAATCACCGCCGCTATTACGACGTGCTGATGGAGCATGTCCGCAGCGGGCGGCTCGACCCGGTGAAGATCCTGACGGAGGTGGAGCCGCTGACGGGCGCGATCGCGGCCTATGAAGCGTTCGACCAGCGCCAGCCGGGCTGGATCAAGGTGGAGCTGGAGCCGGCGGCTTAGCGGTTCACCCCGCCATCGCCCCCAGATACATCGACCGCCCCAACATTGCTGTCACCTCGTCCGCGGGCAGGGGGCGCGCGAAGTAATAGCCCTGCGCGTGGCTGCAACTCATCGACGCGAGCAGCTCCGCCTGCTCCTCCGTTTCCACCCCTTCGGCGACCACGTCGACGCCGAGCGTGCCCGCGAGCTGGATGATGAGCAGCACGATCGCCACCGTGCGATCGTCGGTGCACAGCGACTCGACGAACGATTTGTCGATCTTGATCGTGTCGGTCGGGTAGCGGTTGAGATAGCTCAGCGACGAATAGCCGGTGCCGAAATCGTCGAGCCCGACGCGCACGCCCAGCGCGCGCACCGCCGCGATCACCCCCGCGATGCGCGGATTGGGATCAAGGAAGATCGATTCGGTGATCTCCAGCTCGAGCGCGGCGGGCGGCAGCGCGTTGTCGGCGAGGACCGCTTCCAGCTGCGGCATGAACTCGGGGTCGTCGAACTCGCGCGCACTGGTGTTGACGTTGATCGCGAGGTTCGCGTCCGGGAACCGCGCGCGCCACGCGGCGATCTGCGCGCACGCCTCGCGCATCACCCAGCGGTCGATCTGGCGGATGAGGCCGATCTCCTCGGCGGCGGGGATGAACTCGACCGGCGGCACCAGGCCGCGCGTCGGGTGCCGCCAGCGGATCAGCGCCTCGAACCCGGCGATGCGCCCGTGCTGCGGGTCGACGATCGGCTGATAGGCAAGCTCAAACTCACCGCGCTCGACCGCGTTCTGGAGGTCGGTCTGGAGCCGGAGCGCGGCCGTCGCCTCCTCGTGCATCGACTCGTCGTAGACGGCGTATTCGCCATAGCCCGAGCGCTTGGCGACATACATCGCGATGTCCGCGTCGCGGATCAGCGTTTCGGGCGAGACGGTGCGCTCGGTGGAGCGCGCAATGCCGACGCTACACGAAGGGAACACCTCCTGCCGCCCGATCCTGACCGGCGGGCGCAGCGCCTCCAGCATCCGCCGCGCGATGGCGAGCGCGACGCCGCCGTCATCGACGTCGCGCACCAGGATCGCGAACTCGTCGCCGCCGAGTCGCGCCAGGATGTCGTCCCCGCGCGCGCAGCCGCGCAACCGCCGCGCGATCTCCTTGAGCAGCGTGTCGCCCGCTTCGTGGCCGAGGCTGTCGTTGACGACCTTGAACCGGTCGAGATCGACGAACAGCACCGCGCAGGCCCGGAACGGCGCGTCCGGCTCGCGCGCCAAGGCGCCGCGCAGCTGGTCCATGAAGAAGGCGCGGTTCTTGAGCCCGGTGAGATTGTCGTGGAACGCGGTGTAGCGCAGCTCTTCCTCGACCCGCTTGCGTTCGCGGATCTCGGTGGCGAGGACCTCTTTCTCCACTTCGGCGAGGCGGACGCGGCGCGACAGTTCCTCCGCGGCGCGGCGTTCGGTGACGTCGCGCTGGACCGAAACCCAGTGCGTGTACCAGCCCGCCTCATTCGCGACCGGCACGATCGACAGCTCCACCCAGAAAGGCGAGCCGTCCTTGCGGTAGTTGAGCAGCTCGACGGTGACCGGCTGCCACTTGGCGAAGGCGGCGCGCAGCGTGGCGCGCGCGGCGGGGTCGGTCCCCGGCCCCTGCAGGATGCGCGGGGTGCGGCCGAGCGCCTCGCCCGCTGAATAGCCGGTGGTCTCGGTAAAGGCGCGGTTGCAGAACAGGATGCGCGGGCCGGGCTCGTCGACCGGTTCCGCCTCGGTGATGACGATCGAGTCGCGCGCGTGGAGCGCCACCGATTCGAGCAGCCGCAGCCGCTCGGTCTCCTCGCGTCGTTCGGGCCCGGTCGCCAGCCGATGCGCGACCTCCAGCTCGAACACGGCGGCGACCTGGCCCGCATAGGCGCGCAGCACATAGGTTTCGGCGGGGTTGAGCCGGCGACGCTCGCTGCGGTGCCACGCGACCAGCAGCGCGCCGCCAACATCGACCCGCGCGGCGGCGGCGAAATGGGCGTCTTCCGTCTCGACCCACAGCGACAGCGCGCGGCCCTGAACGACGTCGGAGGCCTCAGCGACGAACACGGTGTCGAGCGGGACCGCGTCGATGCGGTCGGGCCCCTCGCCCGCGACGCGCAGGCAAGCGTCCCCGACGCGGCGGAACACGGCGGCATGGTCGCAGGCGAGCGCGGTCGCGACGGTGCGCGCGATCGCCTCCAGCCGCTCGTCGGCGACCCCGATCAGCGGCGCATCGACCGGCGCGCACGTCGGCTCGAAGGTCCATCGGTCGGGATGTTGGCTCAGCAACGTCGTGGTCTCACGTGGAGGGTCGCTGCGGAATTAGGGGACAGCGGTTTATTCCAGGTGAATCGCCGATTGTTTCAGGTTGCCCGGGCAGCGCGTTTGCGGGCGGGGGCGGGCGCGTCGAGCCGGACGGCGGCGGCCTCGATCCGTGCCGCCGCGCGCTCGGCGGTGCCCGCGACCTCGTCCGAGCGGCGGGCGAGCGC
>CALMGC010000239.1 GCA_937863505.1 uncultured Sphingomonadales bacterium
CCGCATCCTGGTCGGCGGCGTCGTCGTCGGCGAGGATCAGGTCAGCCCCGACGAGGTGCTCGCGCTCGACACCGGGCAGGCGGTCGGCACCCTGCGCGGCAAGACGGCGAAGGATCCGACCTTCGGGCTCGACGCGACCTGGATCGCGCCCGGCGACACGGACGCGGCGACCGGCGCCGGGTTCCTCGTCGTCGATCCGGGAACGGTGATGGCGACGCATCTCAACCACACGCTGGGCGCGCATTCGGCGGAGCTGCTCGGCCCCGACGAAGTGCAGGCGCTGCTCGACGCGCTAAAGGAACGCTCGCCGCAGCTGGTCGCCGCGTTGACGCTGCCGCTGACCGCGATGACGCAGGTGCTGCGCGGCTTGCTGGCGGAGAACGTGCCGTTGAAGGAGTTCCGCCGCATCGTCGCCGCCGTCGCGGTCGCCGCCACCCGCACGCAGGATCCCGACGAGATCGTCGAGGCGATTCGCCCCGAGCTCGGCGCTCTCATCATCGGCCGGCTGTGCGGGGTGCGCGAGCCGCTCAGGGTGATGACGCTGGAGGGCGGGCTCGAAGGCCTGCTCGGCCAGGCGGTGCGCGCCGACCCGTCGCGTCGCCACGCGATCGAGCCCGATCTCGGCCGCCGCATCGTCGACGCGCTCCAACGCGCGGCGCAACCGCTGGTCGCGGACGCGAAGCCGTTCGCGCTGGTGGTGCAACCCGCGATTCGCGTCGCGGTCAGGAAGCTGGTCCGCACCTGCCTGCCGGATACCCCCGTGATGAGTTTCTTCGAGGTGCCCGAGGACAAGTCGGTCGAGGTCGTCGCGGTGATCGGCGCGAACCAGGCGCTCGCGGCATGAGCGCGATGCCCGACCATGCCGCGTTCGCGGACGCTGTCCCGCTCACCTACGCGCCCCGCCCGCATGGGCCGGAGGCGCTGGTGCGCCGCCACCTGCCGATGGTGCGGCGGCTGGCGTGGCACGTCCACGGCGCGATGAGCACGGCGGTGGAGGTCGAGGACCTCGTCCAGGTCGGGCTTGTGGCGCTGGTCGAGGCGGCGGGCGCGGGCGAGCCGGGCGACCCCGCTTTCGCCAGCTATCTCCACACCCGCATCCGCGGCGCGATGATCGACGAACTGCGCCGCCACGCGACCAGCACCCGCGGCGCGATGCGGCGGCGGCGGGCCTATGCGGAGGCGATGCGCGCGCTCACCGGCGAACTCGGCCGAAGCCCGAGCGAGGCGGAAACAGCGGCGCGGCTCTGCGTCACGGTCGAGCGGCTGCGCGCGGATTATCAAACGGCGGAGGCGGTCAGGATGGAATCGATCGACGAACTCTATGCCGACGACCAGCCCTGGTTCGCGAGCGACGAGCCAAGCGCGTTCGACCAGCTCGCCGAGGCGGACCAGCGCGAGGCGCTGATCGCCGCCGTCGCCGCGCTGCCCGAGCGCGAGGCGTTGGTGATCCAGCTTTACCATGTCGAGGAGTTGAACCTCGAGGAGATCGGCGAGGTGCTGGGCGTGGGCGCGGCGCGCGTGTGCCAGATCAAGGCGGCGGCGCATGGGCGGTTGCGGAAGGCGCTGGCGGCGACGCGCTGACCGGGCGTCCGCCGTGCTTCCGCTTGGACCTCGTCGGCCGGGCTGGCCTGTGTTCCGCCTCGCCATGAACAGCGCAGCTGAGTCAGAGCACCTATAGCCAGCGTTGGTTCCCTCATCCGTTCGCCCTGAGCGAAGTCGAAGGGCTCAGCACGATCGGTGGTTGGTGGGTCCAGCGAACTGGGAAGTGCTCTGGCGGTCGCGAAAGGCGTCGGTGAACCGAAACCAAAGCGCCCGGCACCTTCGGAATGCGCACACTGGGTCGGCACGGCTTCGCTCGGTGACTACGGATTGGTGGAGGCCGTTGCTCCTCCGCAAGCCTCCCGACCTCCCCCCATGTTTCATATGATGCGGATTGCTGAGCCGCGAAGTGACGACGGCGAATTAGCTGTGGACGGGCTCCAAGTCGCGGCACGGAACTAAGCGCCTCACGACCAGCCGAAAACTCGGCCAAGCCCCGAACTCCTAGGTTCGGGCCGCCTCTCGACGAAACTATCGACAGCGGGAAACTAACCCGACAACACCATGGCGCGCTGGTGCGACAAGACCACCACGCCACCACGCAACTGGTGAGCAAGACCATCACGCCGCCCACGCAAAAAGGCGCGCTCACGGTTGTCCGCGAGCGCGCCTGATCTTGCGAGCGACTTGAAGCCGGTCGGCACGCCGACCGACCCGAGATCAGCTGCCCGGGGTCGTCGAGTTGTTGTTGGTGGCGACCACCACGACAGCGACCACAATGACAGCCGCCGCGCCGAGCGCAAGGCCGATCAGCGGAATGCCGAGCAGGTTGGACGAATCCTGCGAGCCGGTCGACGCACGGTGGACGCGCGACACCGCGACCTGACCGACGCGGGTGCCCGCCGCGACCGAGATGTTGGCGGTGGTGGGCAGCGTTTCCGCCTGTGCGATCGGGGCGGCGACAAGACCGAGAGCCGACAGGCTCAGGGTGAGATATGCGGGCATCTTCATGGTGTTTCTCCTGTTAGAGTGCCGGGCATGTCACGAGATACGCCGACCCTTTCACCTGCTTTTAGACACCCATTCCGGTAAATAACAAGTTCCCGGGCAAAGAAAAATCAGTATCCGACCCGCTCGCCAGCAAAACCGCGTTTCAGCGCCCCGGCAGCGCGCAACGGAGCCGAACGTGCGCCACTTCCGACCCCGCGCGCAAGCGCCCACACCCCACGCACTAGCGCCCTCCCGATGACCACCGTCCGCCGGCTCGTGTCGGGCAACCTCGCCGGGGTGGCTGGTATCCTCACCAATCTTGCCGCTCAGATCGCGGTGATACCGTTGTTCCTCCATGCCTGGGGGCCCGCACGTTTCGCGACCTGGCTGGCGCTGATCACCGCCGCCGGGTTGGCGGTGCTGATCGACACCGCGCATCTCGATTATCTCGGCTTCGAGACGATGCGCCTGCCCCCCGCCGATCGCGAGGGGCGAGCGCGGGTCCTGTGCGATGCCGTGCCGGTGTTCGTGCTGGTCGGCGTGGCGGAGTTCGCGGTTCTCGCCGCCTTTCTGTGGTCGCCTTGGGCACCGACGGCGTTCGCGGTCGCGCCGGGGTCGCACGACATGGCGGTGGTGCGGGCCGCGCTGCTGGCGATGTTCGCGATGTGGCTGATCGTCCAGGTCCCGGTCGGGCTGCTCGGACGCGGGCTGAGCTCTATGGGCCATTTTCCCGCAACCGTGTGGTGGTTCATGGTCGTCGGTACGTCGCAGGTCGCCGCCCCGGCGCTGGTCGTGGCGGCAGGCGGCGGGCTCGCGGGGGCGGTGATCGCTTACCTGGCCGCCACGCTGGTGATGACCTCGGTCAATGCGCTGCATTATCGCCGACTCGCACGGCGCGAGCGGCTGGCGTGGACGCGGCCCGATCTCGGCGCGGGCGGACGGCGACTGGTCGGCGGGCTGACGCTCGGCACGGCGAACGTGATCGAATATTTTCAGCAGGCCGGCTTCCGCCTCGTCCTGCTCCCCGTGCTGGGCGCGGCGATGGTCGCCTTCGCGACGATGCGAACGGTCGCCAACGTCGTCCAGCAGGGCCTGTTGACGATGGTCAACCCGATGGTGCCCGAGCTGATGCGTTATGTCAGCGCGCGCGACCGGCACCGCACCGCGCTGATGATGAGCGTCATGCTTTACGTCACCGTGGTCGCCCTGTGCCCCGGCGTGGTGGTGCTGCAGGCGATCGTGCGCCCGGTCTATGCCGCGTGGACGCTGGACAAGCTGCCGTTCGACGCGATCACCTTCACCTTGCTGTCCTGCTCCCTGCTCGTCTCGGCCTTGTCGCAGGCGAGTCGCGCGGTGGTGCGCGGCAACAACCTGGTCCGCGCGCAGACCGCGATCTCCGCCGCGACGGCGGCGGTGCTGCTGGGCGTCACCTTCGCGACCGTCGGGAGCATGGGCCTGCGCGGCGCGGCGCTGGGGGTGCTCGCCGCCGAGCTGCTGCGCGCGGGGGCGTTCTTCACGCTCAGCCTGCGCTGGTTCGCGCGCGAGGGGTTCGATTATCCCGCGCGCGCCACCGCCGCCGCGGCGCTGGCGATCACCGTGACCACCGCGACCGTGTTCGCCATGGCGCTCCGCCCGGGGACGATCGTGGCGATGCTGCTCGTCTATGCCGCGCTGTGGGTGGGGCTGAATGCGCTGTTCTGGCAGGCGCTGGGCGGCGAGGAGCGGGCGACGGTCGCGGGCGCGATCGGGCGGATGCGCGCGCGCCTCACCCCCGCGACGGCGCGCTGAGCGATGGCGAGCGCCGCGCCCAGCCGCCGCCCGCCGCTCCGCGCGCTGACCGGCATCCGCTTCGTCGCGGCGGCGATGGTGCTCCTGTTCCACTTCGGCGCAGGCTTCGCCGCCCGCGCCGGTGCGCCGCGCCCCGCGGTGACGTTCCTTGCCAACGGCTATCTCGGCGTCGGCCTGTTCTTCATGCTGTCCGGCTTCATCATCGCCTATACCTACGAGGGCAAGCTGACGGGCCGGGCGGCGCTGACCGACTATGCCGTCGCGCGCTTCTCGCGCATCTATCCCGTGTACCTCCTCGCGCTGCTGCTGATGCTGCCGTTCGCGGCGGGCAAGCTGAGCGGCGCGGGCGCGACGCGGGTGCTGGTGATGACGCAGTCGTGGACCGCGCCGGCGTCGAGCGGCGGCTATACCTGGCTGATGCAGGCGTGGACGCTATCGGTGGAGCTGTTCTTCTACCTTTGCGCGCCGGTGCTCCTCTGGGCGCTGCGCCGCGCGGGGCCGCGCGCGCTGGCGGCGGCGGCGGTCGTGCTGGCGCTGGCGCTGCCGGTGCTGCAGGTGCCGGGCACGCCGCCGGGGACAATGCCCCGCTTCGCCTGGCTCGCCTTCGTGCCGCTGCCCGCGTTGCGGCTGTGCGAGTTCGCCTATGGCGCGGTGCTGTGCACCTTGTTCCTGCGCGGCGGCGAGCGGATCGCGCGCGTGGGCGGCGATGCGCCGGTGCTGGCCAATGCGATCGCGATCGTCGCGCTACTGGCCGCGACGCCCGACAAGACGGTGACGGGCGCGGCGATGGCGCTGACCGGGCTGCTCTTGGTCCAGCTCGCGATCGGGCGGAGCCTGCTCGCGCGGCTGTTGTCGGGGCGCGCCATCCTGCTGCTCGGCGCGTCCTCCTATGCGCTGTACCTGCTCCAGGCGCCGGTGCGCGAGTATCTGCGCCTGCTCCCCTCGGCGACGGCGGCGGAGCTGCTCAACCCGCTGGTCGCGGTGGCGGCGTCGGTGCTGGTGTTCCGCTGGTGGGAAGAACCCGCGCGGCGCTGGCTGCGCGAGCGGCTCGGCACCGCGCGCGCCTGATCAGCTTCCTCCCGCCCGCATCAACGCGTTGGCGACCGCGACCGCGACCCGCTCGACGGTGAGCGCTCCCAAGCCGCGCGGCTCATACACCACGACCGCCTCCGGCCCGTAGGGAAACCACCGGCGCGGCCGGTTGAGGTCGCCGAAAATGCCCACGGTGGCCGTCCCGCCCGCGGCGGCGAGGTGCAAGGGGCCGCTGTCATGGCCGATCAGCAGCCGCGCCTCGCCCAGCGCCGCCGCCGACCCGCGCGGCGACAAGGCACCGCACAGATCGGCGGTCGCGCCGGGCCAGCGCGCCAGCAC
>CALMGC010000240.1 GCA_937863505.1 uncultured Sphingomonadales bacterium
CGTCCGACTATCCGAACTGGACGCTGTACGTTGTTGATAATGCTTCGACCGACGGTTCGGCGCGCGAGCTGGAGACGCACGCGCCCGAGGCCCGGCTGATCGGCAACGCGGCCAATCAGGGTTTTGCGGGCGGGTGCAACACCGGCATCGCCGCCGCGCTCGCGGACGGAGCGGATGCGGTGTTCCTGCTCAACAACGACGCGCTGGTCCGCCCGGACACGCTGGGGGCGTTGGCGGCGGCGTCGCGGGCGCACCCCGACGCGGTGCTCGGCGCGGTGGTGCGGTACAAGGGAAGCGGCGAGCTGCAATTCTTCGGCAGCCGCACCGACCCGGGCACGGGCGCGCCCGCTTGGTTCGAGGAGGGTCGCGACGCGCGTGAGCTCGACGCGGCGCTGATCCCGACCGACTTCGTGTTCGGCGCGGCGCTGTTCGCGCCCGCCCGCCTGTTCGAGCGGGTCGGGCTGTTCGATGAGCGGTTCTTCCTCACCTATGAGGAAACCGACTGGTGCTATCGCGCGCGCGCGGCGGGGAGCGGGTGCTTCGTCGTGCGCGACGCGGTGGTGGAGCATGTCGGCAGCGCGTCGCTCGGTTCGGCGGCGTCACCGCTCCAGGCCTATTTCCTGCAGCGCAACCGGCTGTTGTTCTGGGAGAAGCATGTCGGTGCCCGCCGCTTGCTGCGGGGGATGCGGGCGGACCTGCGCTGGTTCCGCGCCGGTGCCGGGGGCGCGAGCGCGCCGACACGCCGGGCATTGGTCATCGCGTGGCGCGATTACCTGCTGCGCCGCTTCGGCGACTGCCCGCCCGCGATCCGCCGCCTGAACGCCGCGCGGTCGTCGTGATCGAGGACAAGCGCGCCGTCGCGGTGGTGATCCCCTTTTACCAGCGCCGCGCCGGGCTGCTCCGCCGCGCGGTGAATAGCGTTGCGCGGCAGGAGGGGCTGGACCGCCCGGTCCACGTCCTCGTCGTCGATGACGAGTCTCCCTTCTCGCCCGCCGCCGATCTTGATGGGATGGCGCTGCCCGAGAGCGTATCGGTCGAGGTGCTGCGGCGCGCGAACGGCGGCCCCGGCGCGGCGCGCAATACCGGCGTCGAGCGCGCGCTGGAGCTCGGAGCCGCGCATGTCGCGTTTCTCGACTCGGACGATTGGTGGGAACCGCCGCACCTCGCGACCGCGCTGGCGGCGCTGGCGGACGCACCGTTCTACTTCGCCAACAGTACGCATGATGACGTGCCCTCCTTCTCTTATTTCGCCGGAATGCGCGGGCGCGTGGGCGGCGTGATTCCCGCGGCCGAAGCGTTCCCGCTAGTGCTCGCCGAATGCGTGCCCCACACCTCGCAGGTCGTGTATTCGCTCAGCCGGTTTCCCGACATCCGCTTCGACGAAACGATGCGGCGGACGGGCGAGGACCATCTGTTCTGGCTGACGATCGCGAGTCGCGGTGTCCCGCTCGCCTATTCGACCCGGATCATGGGCCATCGCGGCGCGGGCGTGTCGGTGTATCGCGAAGCGCTTGGGTGGGACGCGCCGGGGTATATACCGCGCCTGCTCGATGCCTTCCACTTCCGCGGCCTGGTCGCGTCGCGTTTCGACCTCACGCCGCCGCTCGCCCGGCTCAATGCGCGCTTCCGGCGGGAAGCGGCGGACGAGATCGCCTATGCGCTGGTCCGGCGCGCGGCCAAGTCGCCGCGTCGCGGCGCGCGGGCGCTCGCAGAGGTCGCGCGCGGCGGACCGGCCTTGTGGGCGGCGGTGGCAAAGGCGCTGCCCCGGCTGCGCGCGATCCGCCGGCGGGTCGCGTCGGTGTGAGGTTCCTGTTCGCCTCCGCGCACCCCTACCTGCCCCAGCTCGCGGGCGGGTCGCAGACCAACACGCACGAGATAGCGCGGGCGCTGATCGCGCGCGGACATCAGGTCGCAGTGCTCGCCGGGCTGACCGGCGCGGGGTGGCTGGGCCTGCGCCACCGCGTCCTCCTGAAGGCGCGCCGCCGCCGGGCCAGCGTCGATCGCGCGCTCGGCTATCCGGTGTACCGAAGCTGGCACGCCTGGGAGGGCGCGCGCGAGGCGGTTGCGGCGTTCCGGCCCGACGTGGCGGTGGCGCAGTCGGGCGCGATCCTGCGCGTGGCGGGTGCGCTGCGCAACGCGGGCGCGCCGCTGCTGATCTACAACCACAATATCGAGTTCGACGACCATGGCGCGGAGATGGCCGCGTTCCGGGACGAGCTGTTCATCGCCAATTCCGAGTTCACCGCCGCGGCGTACCAGCGCGAATATGGCGTCAACAGCGCCGTGATCGCCCCACTGTTCGACCGCTCGCGCTACGAAGTGGAGAGCGACCGGCGCGAAGTGCTGTTCATCAACCCGCACCCGCACAAGGGCGTCGACACCGCGCTCCACCTCGCGCGCGCCTGCCCCGATATTCCGTTCCGGTTCGTGATGGGCTGGCCGTTGTCGCCCGCCGACGACGCGCGGTTGCGCGCGGACGCGGCGGCGTTGCCGAACGTGACGCTCCACCCGCAGACCGACACGATGGCGCGGCATTACGCTCACGCACACGTGCTGCTTGCGCCGAGCCGCTGGGCGGAGACCTGGGGCCGGGTCGCGACGGAAGCGCAGTTCAGCGGCGTGCCGGTGCTCGCGACCTGCATTGGCGGGCTGCCCGAGGCGGTGGGGCCGGGCGGCGTGCTGATCGCCCCCGATGCGCCGTTAACGGACTGGATCCCAGCGCTGCGGCGGCTCTGGAGCGACCAGCCCTTTTACGACCGGCTAGCGGCGGAGGCACTTGCCTACTCTCGGCGCGCACAGATCGACCCCGCGCGCCAGCTCGACCAACTCGAGGCACTCGCGGCCCGTGCCATAAAGGCACGCGCAAGCTGATCGCCAGGTGATTGCGCGAGGACTTGGTTTACGGCAAGTAACCATCTCATCGGAGCAGCAGATGGTGAGAACTCGCATCGCGGCGTTGGCGCTGACCGGCCTGTGGTTCGCCGGTTGCGCAGCCGCGCCGACCCCCGACGATCCGGTCAGGCGGCTCGGCCTGGTTCCGAGCTTCGCGGACGAGTTTTCCGGTCGCGCGGTGGACGCGAAGAAGTGGAACACCGGCCGCAACAACGACTCGGTCGCGGTGCGCTCGCTGTCGAACAACGGTGAGCACCAGATATACCTCAATCCCGGCTATCTGGGTATCAACGAGCAGCCGTTGACCGTCGCCGATGGCAAGCTGACCATCACCGCCAAGCCGTTGACCCCCGCCGAGCGGTCGGTGGTGCGGGCGGCGGTGCGGGCGCTGCCGCCGGCGCAGGCGAGCAGCGCGCTCAAGGACATCGACTACGGCTCGGGCGCGCTCAACTCGCGGTTCCACTTCTCGCAGCTCTATGGCTATTTCGAGATCCGCGCGCGCTTTCCCGACGGGCGCGGCCTGTGGCCCGCCTTCTGGCTGTTGCCGGAGGACGGGAGCTGGCCGCCCGAGATCGACGTGGTGGAGGAGCTCGGCCACGAGCCGCTGGTCATCTACCAGACGCTGCATTCCAACGCGCCGACGCTGCCCGGCAACAAGTTCACGATGACGCCGACGCCCGACGGGTTCCACCGCTATGGCGCGCTGTGGACACCCGCGACGATCGACCTGTACGTCGACGGCGCGAAGGTCGCGTCGCAGCCCACGCCGGCCGACATGCACAGGCCGATGTTCCTGGTCGCCAATCTGGCGGTGGGCGGGAACTGGCCGGGCTATCCGGATGCGGCGACGAAGTTCCCGGCCCGGATGGAGGTCGATTACATCCGGGCGTGGAAGTTCAAGGGAAAGCCGGCGCGATAGTCAGCGATTGGTGTGGGTTGGGCATTTCGCATCAACAGGGGAAGGGCGATGAAGCGGTTTCAGACATTGGATGGATTACGCGGCTTCGCGGCGCTGTTCGTGATGCTGTGGCACATCCAGCAGGTGATCGCCCCCAACCTGCCGATCATGCCGTCGTCCTATCTCGCGGTTGACCTGTTCTTCCTGATCAGCGGCTTCGTTATAGCGAACGGTTATACCCGCAAGCTGGATGGAGGCATGACGGTATTCAAGTTTCTGCGGCTACGGGTCGTTCGTCTGTTTCCGCTCTACTACCTTGGTTGCGCGGCGGGCCTTGCTTATCCGATGATCGACGTGCTCAAAGACGGGGAGCTGTGGCATCTCAAGGATGCGGCACTGGCGATTCCCGCCGCACTGTTCCTGCTTCCGGACGTGTTTCATGCCGGTTCGTTCCCGCTGAACCCGCCCGGCTGGTCGCTCTTCTATGAAATGGTGATCAACATCCTGTTCGCCGCCGGACTGTTTCGGCTTGGCGTCCGACGGACATTGCAGACCGTCTTCGTCCTCGGCGTACTGCTGATTCCGGCCGCGGTGTATCACGACAGGATTATTACGTTCGCGAACGTCACGATGCTGCTGAGCACGGCGCGAACCGCGTTCTCGTTTCTGCTCGGCGTCGCGCTGTATCAACTCTGGCGTAACGATCGTCTTCCATTCGTGCGCGTTCCCGCCTTCGCGCTCATTCCGATCATGATGGTGTGCATGATGCAGTCGCCATCGGGCGTCGTTTCGGCGGCTCTGGTCATGACGGCGATCGGGATCGCCTTTCCGGTGATCCTGATCGCGGCCGTGCAGAACGAGCCAACGGGTCGCCTCCGCACGGTCTTCAATCGGTTGGGCGAGTTGTCCTATCCGATCTACGCCATCCATTACCCGGTCATGCTGCTCGGCGCGCGCCTGCTGAAACCGCTCGGCCTCGATCCGACCCTGATCGGCTTGGCGCTGGCGCTGGGCATCGTCGGCCTGGCCTGGCTCGCATTGACCTATGTCGACCAGCCGCTGCGCGACGCACTGGCCCCGCGGGTCCATGTGCGTCGCGCGTCGGTGGCGACCGAGGCCCCCGCGTTCTGAGCTAGAAACCCAGCGCGTGCTGCGCGTCGGTGTGCGACACGCCGAGCAGCTGCACCGTCTCGCCGCCGGACCAATGCGCCGTCGTGCCCGCATGGTTGTCCATATCGGTCAGCGTCGGCGTCCCGTATTTCGCGAGCAGCGTCGCCACGTCGAGCTTGTCGTGCGCGATATCGAAGTTGGTTACGGTGTCGACCTTGAACCCCGGCGTCAGGACGAACGTATCCGAGGCCGAAGTCGCCGCCAGCGTCGCATTGCCGCTGTAGGCGGCGATCGTCTTGTACGACGCGGCGGTCGTGCCGTCGGCCGCGGTGCCCGCCGCCGGGTCATAGCCGAGCCTACCCTCCGCCTTGCCATAGGTCTCGTAATGCGTGAGCAGGTCCATGCCCGACGCGACGACATCCAGGTTGTGCGCGGCGTAGAAGGCGGCGTTGAACCCGTCCTTCACTCCCGTCACCACACCCCAATAGGCGTGGCTGGTCACGGTCGCGTCATAACCGAGCCGCCCCTCCGCCTTTCCGTACGTCTCGTAGTGCGTGAGCAGGTCCATACCCGACTTGACCACATCGGGATTGTGCGCCGCGTAGTAAGCGGCGTTGAACCCGTCCTGCACGCCCGTGACCGCGCCCCAATAACCGTGGCTGGCGGCGGAGACGGAAGCCGCGTCGCTCGCATCGGGATCATAGGCCAGTCGCCCCTCCGCCTTGCCGTATTTGAGATAGTGCGTGTGGAGGTCGACGCCGGCCGCGACCACGTCCGGATTGTGCGCCGCGTAATAGTCCGCGTTGAAACCATCGGCCAGCGCCGGGTTCTTGCCCCAATAGCCGTGATCCGCCTTGCTGACCGGGGCCGGAGTGCTGATCCCGACGTCGCTGGTGATCGCGGTCGAGCCGGTCACGGTCGAAGACGTGCTGGCGGTCGCGGTCGCGGTCGGGTCATAGCCGAGCCGCCCCTCGGCCTTGCCGTACGTCTCGTAATGAGTGAGCAGGTCCAATCCCGCCTTGACCACGTCGGGGTTGTGCGCGGCGTAATAGGCGGCGTTGAACCCGTCTTGGACGCCCGTGACGGCACCCCAATAACCGTGGCTGGTCAACGCGACCGTCGCCGCGTCCATGGCGTCGGGATCGTAGGCCAGCCGACCCTCCGCCTTACCGAATTTGAGGTAATGCGTGTGGAGGTCGACACCGGCCGCGACCACGTCCGGATTGTGCGCCGCGTAATATTCGAAGTTGAAGCCATCGGCGAGGGCCGGATTTTTGCCCCAATAGCCGTGGTCTCCCTTTGTGGCGGGAACCGTCGTGGTGCTCGCCGGGGCGGTGGTGATGGTAGTGGCGGTGGTGGCGACGGGAGTGCTCGCCGCCGCCGTGGCCGAGGCGGTCGCGGTGACGGTCGGGTCCAATCCGTCCGTATACGCGCCGCCATGGATCGCCGCGCTGCCGAGCACGGTGGTGGGTACGTTCGCGAGGCTGTAGGCGCGAACATAATCGACCTTCAGCTGGCTGGTGAGGTTGGGGTCGGTCGTCCCCGACGTGACCGCGTTGTTGACGATCATGTACATCGGGCTGTTCATGTCCGCTGGCGTTGCGACCTGCTTCACCGCCGCGCCGTCGATGTACCACGTCACCGTGGTCGGCGTCCAAAGCACGCCATAGGTGTGGAAGCTGGTGTCCGCGTTGGGAACATAATTCCCGCTGCCGTCGGAGGTGTGGGTTCCCGTCTGCTGCGTGTGGATCGTCTCGGTTGCGGTGTTGTCCCCATATTCCTCGAGCACGTCGAGTTCTGGCGGCCAGGTGCCGTCCTGGCGCACCAGCCAGAACGCGGGCCACGTCCCCTGCCCCGCGGGGACCTCCATTTTCGCTTCGAAATACCCGTAGGTCTGCGCGAAGCTCTCACGCGTGGTGAGCACGCCGGAAGTGTAGTTGAAATTATAGGCCGCCGCCTTGTCGGCCGCGGGCATCGGCGCTTCCGTGATCGTGAGGACGCCGTTGTTGATGCTGAACGGGTTCAGCCCCAGCGAGGAGCTGCTCGTTCCCTTGAAGGTTGGATCGACGTACAGTTCCTTCTCGCCGTTTCCGGCGAGCGTGCGCCCGTCGACGCTGTTCGACGTGGCGCCGTAGCCGTATTCCGTGTCCCAAGTGCCGGTCGCACCCCCGCGCACGCGCGTGCTGAGGCTGTTGAACTCGTCGTCGAACGTCATGCCGCCGAGCTTGCTTGCATCGAGGTGGAACTGAAAGTTCGAGGCGGTGAGGTCGCCCAGCTTCGTGTTCTGGAGCCGGATGCTGTCGCTCGCGTCGAGTTGCACCACCACATCCGCGCCGACCTGCTTCATCACCGTCTGGATGTCGCCGAAGCTCTTATACTGCGCATAGCCGCCGACGCGCAGGATGGAGGTTGGCGACCATTGGGCGATCGTATCGTTGCCCGACTGCGCCTCGAACTGGAAGCGGGTCCCGGTGCCGCCCCAGAGAACGTCATCGCCCTTACCGCCGTCGATGAGCGTACCGTTCCCCTGTGCGAAAATGGTGTTGCCGTCGTCGTTCCCGAATGCGGCGCTGCTTCCCCAGACCGTCAGGTTCTCGACGTTCGCCGGCAGCACATAGGAGTTTTCTGACGTGATCCAGTCGACGCCGCTGCCCGGCTGCTCGACGACCTTCACGCCCATCCCCTCGACGGCGTAATAGTCGTTGCCCGCGCCGCCCACCAATGTGTGGTTGCCGGTGATGATGTAGCTTCCGTTCGCATTCACGAAATGATCGTCACCGCTCGTTCCATTTACAACCGAATCGGTGGAATTCACTAGCACGTCCGACATCAATGGCCTCCCTTGACAGGCCATCTATGACGAGCAGGTACTTACCAGGTCCCGCGAGAGAATAGTTAAAGGATCGAACACCTAAAATCCGTGTCATACCAAGGTCGTCTAATTTCGGCTGGCGATCGCGCCTGCTGAAACCGTGTCCGGCCGCTCCGGCTTCCGTGATCAGGTTTTCGGTGCCTCAGCGGGTTTGCTATCGCCGTCCAGTCTTGAAACCGCGCTCCGCATCCATTGCTTCCAGAACCCCAGCGACCAGCCAAGATGCATCAGCATGGCAGCCGGTCCCGAGGCGACCGCCGCGGGATCGCGCCGCCGGACCGCAAGCGCCGCGCCGCCGCCGATGCAGGCGAGCGCCCAGCCGAGCGCGGGCAGCGCCAGCCACGGCGCGACGGGAGCCGCAACCCCCGCGAGCACTGCCGGAGCGATCGCCAGCGGCGCGAGCTGGCGCCGTTTCATCCGCATCCGGTGCTTGCGCACCGTCATCGCGCGGCCCTTGCCGTAGGCGAGATACTGCCGGAACAGCGGGACCGGACGCGACCGGGGGAAATAATCGATCGCGAGCGACGGCTCGAGCCAGATGCGCGCGCCCGCCAGGCCGAGGCGATAGTCGAGTTCCGCGTCCTCATTGTGCGAAAAGCTCTCGTCATAGCCCCCGACCTGCCGGAACAGGTCGAGCCGGCACAGCGCGTGGTGGCCATGGTCGACAAACCGCCCCTCGCCGACATGACGGTGCGGCGATCCTCCGGTGCCCAGCCGCGAGTTCTGCGCCGCCGCGACCGCGCGTTGGAACCCGCCGCACCCGACCGTCCGCATCGGCACCACCACCGCGTCCGCGCCCGTTCGGCCCGCCGCCTCGACCAGACCGGTGACATATCCGCGCGGATAATCGCAATGCGCGTCGACGCGGACCAACCACCGGCGGCCGTCGCCGAACGCGCGCACGGCCGCGTTGACGCCCGCGCTCTGCAGCTTGCGCGGGTTGTCGAGCAGCGCCAGGCGCGGATGGACCGACGCCCGGGCAGCCACGATGTCACGGCTCGCATCGCGGCTGCCGCCATCGGCGACGACGATCTGCGCAAGCGGCGCGTCCTCGATTAGCGAATCGAGAAGCCCGGGTAGATGCGTCTCCTCGTTCAGGCATGGGATGACGATCAGCACCCCCTCGCCCGTCCCTGCGTCGCCATCGCTCATGCGGCCTCGCCCAGCACCGCGCGGGTGAGCGCGACGCAGTCGGCGCGCGTGGTGGTCACCGCCGATTCGGGAACGCGTGCCACCGCCGCCGCCAGCGCGGCGAAGCGATCGCGGTCGAGCGACGCGAACACCGCGCCAAGGTCGGCGGCGGGATCGTCGAGCAGCAGCCCGGCACCCTGCGCCGCCAGCCAGCGCCCCGTTTCAACGCCCGCGAGCGCGATCGGCACGGTGCCGTGCGCCAAGCTCTCATACAGCCGGTTCGGAAGCAGCCAGGCCGAGTTCTGCCCTTCCTCGAAATAATCGATCGCCCAGGCGAAATGCACATCGCCGTACAGGCGCGCGAGATCAGCGGCGGTGTAGGGTCCGAGATAGCTGAGGCCGGGTGTGTCGGCGACGTCGCGATGGAAGTCGTCGAACTCCACAAGCGAGGGCACGCCCGCCACCACCGCCTCCACGCGCCCGTTCGCTTCGCGCACCAGCCGGCGCAGGACCGCCAGACTGCGGCGGCATCGCAGCATCCCGAACCAGCCGATGCGCCACGGAGGGCCTTTCGAGAGCCTTGAAGCGACGCGCCGCTCCAGAGAGTTGTCGAGCGCGAACACCTTGTTCTCCTCGATCCGAATCGGGATACGGTAGTGCTGGCGACCGACGAAATACTCGCGCTCGAACGCGGGCGAACTGGTCAGCACCAGCGCGGCGCGGTTTAGAAGACGCCGCTCCAGCGCCCGCATCAGCGCTCCCGCGGCGCCGTCCGCCGTGAGGAGACGATGAATGTCGAGACATTCATAGACGATCCGCTGCCCCGGCGCGGCCACCCGCACCGCGATTCCCAGCGCTTCGAGATTGCGCGCGATCACGGTGTCCGCGTCGCGAACGGCTCGTTTCGCCGATGCGGGGCGGAGCAGATGACGCGCCACCGCCGCCACGCGCTGTTTCAGCCGCGCATCGGCAGTCTGTCCCAGATTAACGGCGAGAACTTCCTCGACCGATGGCGGTGCTTCCCGCCGGTGAAACCCGGCCAGGCTGACCGTCGCCCCTCCGGTGCGCAGCATCCGGACCCGCCGCGCCACGGCCGCGTCGGCGAGATCGTGCACCAGATAAGCGATGTTGGCCAACCTTGTTCCCTCTTCCGCGCTGCTTGGCCGCGCTCGCCCCAGCATGAAATGCGCCCCACCTCGAATGGTAATGGCGCATAAAGCCGCGAACGGCTACTAACCCCGAAACACCGTCGGCGGGACTGCTTGTATGGATGCGATCACAACTTCGGTCGAGGCGGAAGACGCGCCGGTCAGGCGGGGCTTTCCGCCGCTGCTGCCCGATCCAGCGATGCTGTGGGCGATGTTTCGCCGCCGCTTGTGGCTGTTCGCGCTGATATGGGCGCTGGTCGCCGTCGGCATCGCCGCGCGCACCTTTCACCAGGTGCCACAATATTCCGCGACCTCCACTTTGGTGATCACGCCCGCGCGCAGCGACGTGGTGGATGGCGTCCGCGGCGTGACCGCTCCGATCCAGCCCGACAGCGCCGCGATCGAAACCGAGGTGCAGATCCTGAGTTCCCCGGCGCTGGCCGGACGGGTCGCCGATGCGCTTCATCTCGAGCGCTACCCGATGTTCGGCGGGCAGGCTGGTGCCATGCTGCAGGATGAGGGAGCAAGTACGGAGCCCGGCACGCACCCGCTCGCGCGCGCGCTCGCGTCGCACATGACGATCCAGCGCGTGGGATTGTCGTTCGTCATCGCGATCTCGGCGACCACGCCCGACCGGCACCTATCGGCTGCCATCGCCAACGAGTATGTGAAGGAATATATCGACCAGCAGTCGAGCAGCAAGAACGCCGCAACCCATGCGATCAGCGGCGAGCTGCAGGGCAAGCTGGACGACATGGAGAAAAAGGTCGTCGCCGCCGATTCGGCGGTGCAGGCCTACAAAATCCAGCACAATTTGATGAGCACCGAAGGCTCGACCATGGCCGAGCAGCAGGTGTCGACCCTGTCCGGCCAGATCGCGTCCGCGCAGGCCGACCTCGCCGACAAGACCGCCCGGCTCGCGACGGCGCGCCAACAGCTCGCCCATGGCGGCGGCGGTCAGGACGTGGGCGCGACGCTTGCATCAGGCACCGTGTCCGCGCTGCGCACGCGGGAGGCGGACACCACCCAGCGGCTGGCCGACCTCACCACCCGCTATGGCGAGCTCCACCCGGACGTGCAGAAGACGCGCAAGGAGCTGGCGGACATCCGCTCACAGATCCAGCATGAGATCGACCGGATCATCTCCAACCTGTCGGCCGAGCGTAACGCGTCGGCCTCGCGGCTCGCCTCGCTGCAGGGCAGCCAGGCGGGGGCCAAGGGTTCGCTGACCAGCAACAATAGCGCCATGGTCGGGTTGCAGGAACTGGAGCGCAAGGCGGAAGCCGCGCGCAGTGTTTATCTCGCGTTCCTCAACCGCTCCAAGGAGACGGTGTCGCAGGAAGGTATCGCCCAGCCCGACGCCAAGGTCGATTCGCTGTCGCGCGTGCCGGTGCTGCCGTCCTCGCCCAATATCCCGCTCGCCATCCTGTTCGCGCTGGTGGGTGGCCCGGTGGCGGGAATGTTCGGGATCGCGCTCGCGGAATATCTCGACGGCAAGGTGCGCACCAAGCAGGATGTCGAGCACAAGCTGCGCGTCCGTTACGTCGGCGGCGTGCCCGAGCTCAAGTCGACGCTCGGCAGGCTTCGCAATAACCAGAGCCCGCAGGATTACCTGGTCGACCATCCCATGTCCGCCTTCGCCGAGGCGTTCCGTGGTCTCAGAGCCGCGTTGATGCAGCGCGGGCGACAGATGCCCTCGGTAATCGCGGTCACTTCGGCGCTGCCTCGCGAAGGTAAGTCGACCACCTCCATCTGTCTGGCGCGCACGATGGTGTCTTCGGGATCGAGGACGGTGTTGGTCGATTGCGACATCCGCCGCCGCTCGGTCAGCGAAGCGTTGCTGCCCCGCGACTGGTCGGGACTGCTCGACTATCTGGCGGGGACCAAGACGCTTGAACAGGCGGTGTTCAAGGATCCCAAATCTGATCTGCGCATCCTCGGCTCGACGGTGGCGCCCGACTATGCGCGCGACCTGTTCGCGGACCGCGGGGTGGAGAAGGTGTTGGACGAGTTGCGCGAGCATTTCGAGGTGTCGGTGCTCGACACCGCGCCGGTGCTGGGCATCGCCGAGACCCGCGCGATCGCCGCCGCCGCCGACTCGACGCTGGTGCTCGCGCGCTGGCGCAGGACGTCGATGAAGGCGGCGGACGCAGCCGTCGAAATGCTGCTCGGCGCGAACGCGCACCTGCGCGGGCTGGCGCTGACCATGGTCGACATCCGCCGCTACGCCAGCACCGGCTATCAGGACGTCTATAGCTATCACAAGAAGTTCAAGGGTTATTATCAGAACTGACCGCCATCGCGTCGATACCAATGCGGTAGATCCGGTGTTGCGGGAGGTAAGCGTGCATGGGTCTGCCCGGTCCGCCAATGTCACCGCACGATGCGCCACGGCCAGCGGAGCTAATCTAAGCTAGGAAAACAAACCCGGCGTTTACCTTCTCGCCGTAAACCGTCCGCATCGGCGACCCGTCCGGGTCACGGCGGAGACAGGATCTTGGATCACCCCATCGGAGGCGCGTCGCTGCGCGCCGGGCTGGCGGCGTGCCGCTCGCATTTCATCAACGCCGCGCTGTTCAGCGGACTGATCAATCTTCTCTACCTCGCCCCGTCGATCTACATGCTGCAGGTCTATGACCGCGCAGTGCCGACGCGGGGCGCGACGACATTGCTCGCGCTGACGCTCATCTACCTGTTCGCGATCGCGACGATGGGCGCGTTCGACCTGGTCCGCGCGCGGGTGCTGATACGCGCCAGCGCCCGGCTCGACCGGCTGCTCGCCCCGCCGATCGTCGCCGCACTAATCCGCACCTCCGTCGCGCAGCCGCGCAGCAGCGCCGCGCTGCGCGAGTTCGACCAACTTCGCCAGACGCTGACCGGCGCGGGGGTGCTGGCGCTGTTCGACCTGCCCTGGGCACCGATCTACCTCCTGGTCTGCTTCGTCATCCACCCGCTGCTGGGCGCGATGGCGATCGCGGCGATGGGCGCGACCGCCGGGCTCGCCTGGGCGAACGAGCGCGCGAGCAGCCGCTCGCTCAAGCTCGCCAACGCCGCCGCGACGCATGGCTACACCTCGCTCGAGGGCACGCTCGGCGCGGCGGGCGTGGTGAAGGCGCTCGGCATGGGCCCCGCGCTGCTCGCGCGCCACCGGGCGGAGCGGGCGGAAAGCCTCGGCTTTCAGGCCACCGCCAGCGCGTCCAACGCCACCTTCGTGTCCGCGACCAAGGCGATGCGGATCGCGCTCCAGTCGCTCGCGCTCGGGCTCGGCGCATGGCTGGCGATGGACGGGCGCATCTCGGGCGGTGCGATTTTCGCCGCCTCCTTGCTGCTCTCGCGCGCGCTCGCCCCGATCGAACAGATCACCGGCGCGTCCAAGGCGCTGGTGCTGGCGCTGCCCGCCTACCGCACGATCCACGCGCTGCTCGTCGAGGCGGGCGACACGCCGGAGCCGGTTCGGCTGCCCGCGCCCACGGGGCGGCTGCAGGCGGAAGGCTTGACGGTCGCGATCGCCGACACCGATCGCCGCGCGCTCGCGGGCGTGTCGTTCAAACTCGCTGAAGGCCGCGTGCTCGGCGTCGTCGGCCCGAGCGGCGCGGGCAAGTCGACGCTGGCGCGCGCGCTGGTCGGCGCGGTGGCGGCGGAGGCGGGCGTCGTCCGGCTCGACGGCGCCAGCCTCGCCGACTGGCCGGAGGACCAGCTCGGCGCAGCGATCGGCTATCTGCCGCAAGACCCGACGCTGCTGCGCGGCACCGTGCGCGAGAATATCTGCCGCTTCCGGACCGGCGACCGCGCCGCGATCGACGCGGAGGTGGTGCGCGCCGCGCAGGCGTGCGGGGCGCACGAGCTGATCCTGTCGCTCCCCAAGGCGTATGACACCGTTCTCGGCCAGCGCGGCGCGGGGCTGTCGGCGGGGCAGGCGCAGCGGATCGCTCTCGCCCGCGCGCTCTATGGCGGCCCCGCGCTGCTCGTGCTCGACGAGCCCAATGCGCATCTCGACGCGGACGGCGAGGCGCAGCTGTTCGCCACCCTGCAGGCGGTCAAGGCGAACGGTGCCACCGTGGTCGTGATTGCGCACCGCACGGGCGTGCTCCGGGTGGTGGACGAGTTGCTGGTGCTGCGCGACGGTCGCATCGCGCTTCACGGCGAGCGCGACGAGGTGATGCGCAAGCTCGCCGAGCCCCCCGCGCCTGTCGCGCCCGCCGCCCCAATTGCCCCCGCCGCCGCGCCCCGCGCGCTTGCCGCCTGACCTGACGGAACCAAGCTCATGGCCAGCCAATATCTTTCCGCCGCCGCCCTGCCCGCCCCCGCCAGCTCCGATGACGCGGGCGGCGCGGCGCGTGTCGGCTGGATCGCCGCCGCCCTGTTCTTCGGCTTGTTCCTCGGCTGGGCGGCGCTGTTCCGGCTCGACGCCGCCGCGCACGCCACGGGCTCGATCACCGTGTCGGGCAACCGCCAGACGGTGCAGCACAAGGACGGCGGCATCGTCGCCGCGATCCACGTCCGCGAGGGCGGGCGCGTCCGCGCGGGCGAGGTGCTGATCGAGCTTGCGGCGGGCGAGGTGCTCGCCAACGAGCGCGCGCTCGCGGCGCAATGGATCCGGCTGGAGGCGGAACGCGCGCGGTTGCTCGCCGAGCAGGGCGGCGGCGCGGTCGTCACGCCCGCCGCCTTCGCCGGGCTGACCGGGGCGGACCGCGACGAGGCGAACCGCGCGATGGCGCTTCAGCGTAGCGAGATCGCCGCGCGCCGGGCGGCCGTCACTGACCAGAAGCGCGTGCTCGCGAGCCAGGCCGCCGAGCTCGGTCGCCAGATCGACGGCACGTCGGGGCGGATGGGCTTCAACGGCGAGCAGGACCGGCTGTACCGCGACGAGCTCTCGGGCATGTCCGCGCTCGCCGACCAGGGCTATGTCAGCCGCAACCGGGTGCGCGAACTCCAGCGGCAACGGGCGGAGGTGGGCGGCCAGATCGCCGGCCTCGCCTCCACCGCCGCGTCCGCGCGCGAGGAGATCGGCGAGAAGCGGATGCAGGCGCTGACCCTCGATTCGCAACACCGCGAGAAGGTGTCGGGCGAGCTGCGCGAGGCGGAGGCCGCGTTGAACGAGGTGCTGCCCAAATACCGCGCCGCGCATCAGCAGCTGGAGGCGACGCGCATCCGCGCGCCCGCGACCGGGCAGGTGGTGGGCCTCAGCATCTTCACCGTCGGCGGCGTGATCGAGCCGGGGCAAAAGCTGATGGACATCGTCCCCGACAAGGCGCCGCTGGTGGTGGAGGCGCAGCTGTCGCCCGACGATGCCGACGACGTCCATGTCGGCTTGCCCGCAGAGGTGCGCGTGACCGCGATCCACGACCGCGCCGCGCCGCCGCTCGACGGCACCATCACCCGCATGTCGGCGGATGCGTTCCACGATGACAAGACCGGGCGGGCCTACTACACCGTCACCGTCACCGTGCCCGCCGCCAAGCTCGCCGCGCTCGACGCGCGCGAGGGCCGCGCGGATACGCTCAAACCCGGCCTACCGGTGGAGGTGCTGGTGTCGCTCAAACGCCGGACGCTGCTGCAATATCTGTTCGAGCCAATCGACCAGGCGGCATGGCGCGGGATGCACGAGCATTGAGCGGGGGCGGTTTTACAAAGTGCGTAGCGGCCGGTATGCGAACCGGCGTTCAGGGGGAAATGTGATGCGTAGGCGCGTATGGATCGCCGGACTGACGCTGCCGTTGGCGACCGCGACCGCCGCTCAGGCTCAGACTCAGGTCGTCGTGGGGCCGGCTTCGGGAGATCCGCTGCTCGGCGTCGCCGATCGCCCGCGCCCGGATTATTCGCCGATCGGCGGGCGGCTCGGCAGCTTCTTCCTGTACCCGCGCGTCGACGCGTCGGTGCAATATACCGACAATCTTCGCGGCACGCCGACCGACCAGATCTCGGATGAGATCCTGGATGTGCGCCCCTCGGTCGACCTGGTTTCGGGCTGGTCGCGCAACCTGCTCGACCTGCGCGCCTATTACGACCATAGCTTCCATGCTCACACGAGTTCGGAAAACTATTCGCAATTCGGGGCCGCCGCGCTGACGCGGCTCGACTTCGCGCGCGACACGCGGTTGCAGATCAACGCCAGCGCGGACCGGCTGATCGAGTCGCGCACGGATATTAACAGCCCCAACGGCACGATCAACGGCTATGACCCGACAATCTCTCCGGTCCGCTACACCAACCTGGACCTGTCCGCGAACTTGTCGAAGCGGTTCAACCGGCTGACCGTGATTGGCGACGCGGGCGTCAACCGGCAGACGTTCGACAACGCCACGCTCCTTAGCGGACAGACACTCGACCAGACATTCCGCAACAACACGGTGTTCGACACCTATCTCGAGGGCCGGTATTTGCTGGGCGGGGCCACGTCGATCATCGCGCATGTCGACCGGTCGCAGATCGACTATGACAATAACGCGGTGGTCGGGTTTAACCGCAACTCGGTCTCATACACCGCGCAGCTGGGCGTCGGGCTGCAAATCTCGCAGCTGGTCAAGGGCGACATCCGCGTCGGCTATTTCACCCAGAACAATCGCGACCCGCGCTTCCTCGACTCATCGGGCATCGGCTTCTCGGCGAACGTCGTGTACAACATCACGCCCACCACGACGATCCGGGTCTATGCCGAGCGATCGGTCGAGCCGAGCGGCTCCATCGTCACCTCGGGCAATGTCCGGTCGACGGGCGCGCTGACGGTCGAGCACGAGCTGCTGCGCAACCTCGTCGTCACCGGCTATGCCCGCTATTCGTCGATCGACCCGCAGACGACGGTGAACCTTGGCACCGCGCAGGAATATGAGGGCCGCCTTGGCGCGACTTACTATCTCAGCCGCCGCTTCCGCTTTAACGCGTCGCTCGACCATTATTCCCGCCGCGGCGTGTTCGGCAGCTTCGACGTCAACAACGCTTCGCTCGGCGTGGCCGTGACGCTGTGATATAGCGCGCGCCCGCGTCGCCTGTTCAGCAAGGCCTTCAGTCCATGTCCGTCCGCCGATCGCTCGCCTGGGCCTACTCCGGGCAGATCACCTCGTTCGCCATCCAGTTCGCGACATCGGTCATCATCGCGCGCATCCTGTCCCCGCACGAGATGGGCATTTACGCCATCGCGATGGCGGTCCAGGGCATCATCTGGATCTTCACCAATTTCGGCATCGGCGCGTATATCGTGCGCGAGGTCGACCTGAAGCGCGAGACGCTCGACACCGCGTTCACGATCAACGCCATCCTGTCCTTCATTCTCGCCGGGCTGCTGCTGGGGGCGAGCTTCGGCGGCAAGCTGTTGTTCGGCGACCCCGCCGCCGCCAACGTGCTCAGGGTCAGCGCGGTGAGCGTGCTGATCCCCATCTTCGCCTTCCGCGCCAGCGTGATGATGCAGCGCGAGATGCGCTTCAAGGAAGGCTCGATGATCGGCACCGCGACCGGCATCATCGGGTCGCTGTCGACGATCAGCTTCGCGCTGCTGGGCGCGAGCTATATGAGCCCGGCCTATGGCGCGCTGGTCGGCAACGTCGTCAGCACGCTGGCGGTGGTGGTGCTGATCCGCGAGCATTTCAGCACGCGCATTTCCTTCGCCGAGTGGCGGCGGCTAAGCGTGTTCGGAATGCAGATGGTGTCGGTGGGCGGCGTTTCCGATGCCGCCGCAAGGCTTTCCGACGTGGTGCTGGGCCGGATGCTGGGCGTGACCGCGCTGGGCTTCTACTCGCGCGCCTCGAACCTGTCGGGGCTGATCTACACCCAGGTCTATGGCACCGCCACCCGGGTCGCCTTTGTTCAGCTATCGAAGAGTTTCCGTGAGACGGGTGAGCTGCGCGCGATGTTCCTGCGCTCGTTCAGCATGATCACCGCGTGCCTGTGGCCCTTCCTGATCGGGCTGGCGGTGCTGTCGCGCCCCGCGATCCACATCCTGTACGGCGGGAAATGGGTCCCCGCCGCCGTGCCGCTGTCGCTGCTGATGGTGGCGCAGTTCTTCACGCTCTGCTTCGGGATGAACTGGGAATTGTTCGTGCTGCGCGAGGAGACCGCGCGGCAGACGAAATACGAGGTGATCCGCTCGCTGCTCGGCCTCGCCGTGTTCTCGATCGGATGTCTGATCAGCATCGAAGCGGCCGCGGTCGGGCGCGTCGTCGATTCTTTCATCGGCTTTCTGTTCTATTACCCGCACGTCCGCAGGCTGGCGAGGACGGAGCCGCACGAGATCCCGCTCATCTACCGCAGCAGCGCGCTGCTCACGGCGGCGGCGGTGCTCCCCGCGCTGGTGCTGATGGTCGTCTATCGTTGGTCGCCGACCACCCCGCCATTGCTGGTGATGGCGAGCGTGGGCGGGGGTGTCGCGCTGTGGTTGCTGACCGCGATCCGCCTGCGCCATCCGCTGCGCGATGAACTGCTTCGCCTAGTGACACCGGTCATGCCGCGGCTCGGGGCGGGAATCGAGCGATTGTCGCCGCGTTGAAGTAAGCGTCGGCCCGGAGTGCAGCTTACGGTCGGGCTGCTGACTTGGCCGGCAACGCGGGATCGAAAGGATGCCTCCATGACAAGACGCTACCTTTACGTTCTCGGTGGGTTCGCTGGGGACGACCCGCTCAAGCCCGCGCCGAACGATCCGGTGTTCGAGTACCGCCATTTCGCCCGGACCACCGGTGCCGACATCGTGAGCCTGTCCACTCTGGGCGTGCGAGGCGAGGGGATCCAGACCCGGTTGACGTCGAGATCGCTCGTCCTTCGAATGCGGCTCGGCCTTTTGGTGGCGCGTCGCGCCGCGCGGTATGACGCGATCGTCGCATCGGGAGAAGACATCGGCGTCTTCGTCGCCGCTGCCTTGAGGGCGACGCGGCGGCGCACCCCGCTCGTGATCGTGACCCACGGTCCGCAGTTCGAGTCGTCCAAGTTCAGGCTGATGCTGTCAATGGTCAAATCCATGCCGACCGTGACCTACGCATGCCTGTCGCGCTCACTCGCGGACTGGATCGTCACGCATCGCGGCATCGATCCACGGCGCTGCCCGGCAAGCGGGTATGGTGTCGACACCGACTATTACCACACCGAGCCCGGGCCGACCGATGCGATGATCGCCAGCGCCGGCACGTCGCATCGCGATTATGACACACTGATCCGCGCGGTCACCGGCACCGGTCTTGACACCCGCATCGCCGCCCACAGCGTCTGGGTCGGCCCCGGTGACGCGATACGGGTGCCCCTTCCCGAGCATGTCGAGGTCCGCTCCTATGGCAGCTACGCTAACCTCCGCGAACTGTACCGGCGCGCGCGCGTCGTCGTGGTGCCGACGCACGACGTTCCGTTCGCCGCCGGGTTCGCGGTGATTGCGGAGGCAATGGCCACTGGCACCCCGGTTATCGCCACGCGGGGGCGTGTGACGTCGGACTTCATCGTGCCGGGCGTGACCGGGCTGTTGGTGCCGCCCGGCAACGCCGACGCGCTGCGGGCGGCGATCCTGTCGCTGATCGACGACCCGGACCACGCCGCCGCGATGGGCGCCGCCGCCGCCGCGCGCATGCGGGAGCTATACTCGCTCGATCGCTATGTCGCGCGGCTGGAGGAAGCCGTCGCCGTTCATGGCTAGGGGGTGGATGCCCGGCTTGTTCGCTGGCTCGACGCTCACCCAATCCGGATGAAACCGGCTCTAGGCGTTCACCGCGTGGTTATCCCCAACAACGTCGCGGTTGCGCGCTCGATCCGGTCGGCGAAAGCCGCCTTGGAGAAGGTACGCTCGAACAGCGCACGACCGGCCTCTCCGATCGACGGCCAATCCCCCCGCCGCGCGAGCGCCTCCTCCAACGCTTGCGCGATCGACGCGGCGGTCGGCTCCTCGGCTATAAAACCGTCCGCTCCATGCCGGAGATAGGCGGCGGTGCCCGTGGTCCGCGTACACAACAGCACTCGCCCACAGCCCAGCGCGTCCACGGTGACCATCGGCAGCGTGTCGTCGCGCGATGGCATCAGCACCGCGTCGCACGCCAGCATCGCCTCGCGCACCGGCCCCGCATCAAGCGCGGGACCCAGCGCGATTTCCGGCATCGTCGCCGCGCGGCGGACGAGCGCGTCGTGGAAATCCTCGAACAGGATACGCCCGTGCATCACCAGCCGCACCCGCGCCCGCGACCCGGCCGGCAGCAGCGCCAGCGCCTCCGCGGCGAGGTCCTGCCCCTTGCGCGGCTCATATGATCCGAAAATCCCGATCCGCACCGGTCGGTCGGCCGGAACGCCGGGGGTGCCGCCCATCCCGATCGGGTCGAGCCCGTAAGGCATCACCTCGACATCGGGCCGCAACGGGCGAAGAATGGCCGCAGGCAACTCGCTGCCCGCCCAAACCATCGTCGGTCGCGCCAGCAGCGCCTTCAGCTTGGGATCGCGGTCGAGCATGGCGCTGAGCAGCGAGATCTCGTGGATGAACCATATCAGGGGCACGCGCGGGGCCAATCGCGCGACGGCGGCCTCGGTCACGATGGTGTTGCACAGCGCGAAGTCGATCAGCGGCGCGGCCGCGGCAAGCAGCCGGGAGGAGGCCTTTTCCACATCCGAATCGAGGATCACCGTCGCTCCGGCTTCGAACAGCCGTTGGCGGAACGGGCCATCCTTGGGCGACAGCACGGTGACTTGGTGTCCGGCGGCGAGCAGCAACAACGCGATTTCGTACACCAGCCGCGGCGCTCCGCTCGCGCTCAGGTCGTTGGTGACCAGCAGCGCCCGCTTGCCGTCGCCGCCATCTGCCCCGCCATGGACATGGGTGAAGGGCCTGGCTTTCTCGATTCGCCGAAGCAGCCGGTCCACGCGCCCGGGCAGACGCAGTCGCCCACTCCCGACGATGCGTCCGGACAGCGCCGCACCCGCGCGGCGGAGCCGACGCCCTGGCGACCGGTCGAGCGATCGGGCGACCTCATCCAGCGTCCGTCGCCGCATGGCGCACTCCCTTCCTGTTCGAGCCGGCGCCTATTACCCGATCGAGCGCCAGCGCCATGATCTTTCTGGCGCGACGGTCGTAGAACGAGTCGATCGCGACCGCCAGCATGAGGACGGCCGCCGTGAAGCCGCCGGCCAACGCCCAACCGGGCGCGATCGCCAGGCTCGCCATGGCGCGATTGGTCAGCAGCAGCAGCGGATTGTGGATGACGTAGAGCGCGTAGCTGGCGTCGCCCAACATCTTGCCCAGCCGTGGTCGCCGCTCCCGCGCGGACGCGCCGAGATAGATCAGCGCCGGGAAGAGCAAGCCGACACAGAAGAGTTCGTAACCCGAGGTGAGGCGCGCCGGCACCCGGAGAACGAAGCTGAGTATCAGGACGCCGAGAACCGCGACCGCCGGGACGGCCGGCGGTCGCCAGCGCCTGTGTAGACGTCGCACGCCTACCCCGGCAAAGAACGAGAAGGTGACACGCGGGAAGCCACCCGCGATGTCGGCCCACAGCCAACCCACATTGATGTTGCCGACCTTCGCCTCGACCACGATCAGGCCGATGAAGGACGCCGCGACCAACAGGCTCAGCCCAACGGTACGCAATCGGGACCCGAACAGTGCGAACAGCACATTCGCCACATACACTTCCAGGAACAGCGACCAGGCGGGCGAGTCCACGGGGAAGAGGTCGATATGCGTGTGGAAGGTCGGCGACGGCAGGAGCACCGCGTTGAATGCGATCACCTTGGCCGTCGAGCCCAGCGAGGCGCCGAGCCGCAGGTCGAGCAGGAGCCCGACCGCGCCGATCAGCAGGCCAAGCCAGTAGATCGGCATCAGCCGGACGAACCGGAGCCGCATGAACGCGGTGAAGCGTAGCCCGCCGGCGAACGCCCCGTCATAGCGGTAGCTCAGCACGAAGCCGCTGAGGGCGAAGAACATGTCGACCGCGAGATATCCGAACCGGACGTTGCATTCGCTGATCGCCATGCAGGCCGGACCGTACAGCCCCTGGATGTGGAACAGGAGCACGGTCAGCGCGGCCATGCCGCGCATGGCGTCAAGGGTCGCGAACCGTTCCTTGGTCATGCCCGCCCCAATCGCCTGCGAATCGCCTGTGCGACGCTCCTTAGGCCAAGCGCCGGTTTCACCCCAGCCACCTTGGAAACGAACCTTTCTGGATATTTTCCGCTGTCCTACAAGCACCCGTTCGGATCATAGCCTGCGACGCCCGAGTCGGGCGATGAGGAGGACGAGCATGATCCTGGACAGTTTCAGCAACCGCACGGACAGCGTTTCCGCCCCGGCGACCGCCGCGGTGCCGATCACGCCGAGCGACTCGGCCCCGCTCGGCACGCTGCCCAAGGCGATCTATGTCGGCACCGGCGGCGACATCGTCATGCGCGGCAAGGCCGATACGGCGGACCAGGTCTGGCGCAACCTGCCCAACGGCGCGCTGGTCCCGTTCCGCGCCGCCTATGTCCGCGCCGCCGGCACGACCGCCGCCGACCTGCTGGCGCTGTACTGATGCCGACGCTCGACCTGTCGATCGGCCGCGCGGGCACGGCGCTGGGCGGTGGCGCGCCCGCGCCCGTCCGGCCCGCGGCGATGTTGCCCGCGCTGACCAGCCCGGGCGCGCGCTACCATGCCGTCTATTCAAACGAGCGGCTGCTGGGCGGATATAGCGGCCCGCTCGCCTATGCCGCGCTGGGCGAGAGCGCGGCGGGCGGCGTCGACCTTGGCGCGGGGCGCGAGCGGATCACGGCGGCGGACCTGCCCGCGCCGGTGACGCCGCTGTACGGCTGGTACGACCAGAGCGGCGGCGGGCGGCACCTCGTTCAGGACGTGCTTGCGCATCGGCCCAGACTGCGCGCCGATGTGACGGTGGGCGGTCGCCTGGCCACCGCCTTCGCGGGCCTGGCGAACGACCCGGCCTACGCCAGCCTTTCCGGCCCGCAGTCCCTCATCGCCGGAGCGCGCTGCGAGGCGCTGGTGATCCATCCGACCACCTCGCTCCAGAACGCGGTGTGGAGCGAGCACGCGGACGCAGCCGGAGCGGTGTGGCGCGACCTGTTCGTGTCGCTGGCCGCCGACGGCGCGCTTGGCGTCGCGCAGCAGACCACGTCCGTACACATCCCGTCGGTGCCGCAGGTGCTGCTGCTCACCGAAGGGCCGAACGGCACGACGCTGTTCCGCGACGGCGTCCCGGTCGCGTTGCGGGCCGGCGACTCGTCGGCGCTCGCCCGCCTGACGCTGGGCGCCTCCGCGCTCGGCGCGCAGTTCAACGCCAATTTCCGCCTCGCCGCCTATCTCGCGATCGAGGGCGCGATGAACGCGGCCGACGCGGCGGCGATCACCGCGGCGCTCCAGTCCCGCTTCGCGATCCGCCCGGCGCACGACGTCAACCTAGTCCACATCGGCGACAGCATCGTCGAGGGCGTGGCGGCGAGCGACACGCTCGCGCTCGGCGCGCAGTTGCTGCCGTTGCTCGCGCGATCGACACGCTACTGGAACCTGGGCATCGCCGGGCGGACGCAGGCGCAATGTTTCGCGACCCGGACGGCGCGCGAGGGCGCACTGTTCGAGCCGGGCAAGGTCAACCTCGCGCTGATCGACGCGGGGATCAACGACCTCGGCGCGGGCGCGCGCGGCGCGGACCTGTGCGCCAACACCACCCGACCTTACCTTGCGGCGCTGAGGGCGATGGGGTTCCGCGTCGGGCTCGCCACGCTGCTCCCGCAGACCAGCGGCCGTTACCCGACGGGCGACGCCACGATCGAGCAGGAGCGGCTGGCCTACAACGCCGCCGCTCGGGGTGATTCGGCCGGTGCCGACTTTCTGGTCGACCGAGCCGCGAGCCCGGTGATGGGGCGCTATCCCGCGAGTTGCGCGGACGCGGCCTTGTATAGCGCGACCGTGGGCGGCGCGGGTCTGCACCCGACGACGCTCGGCTATGCCCTGCTTGCCCCGATCTACGCCGACGCGATCAACGCCGCCATCACCTGACCGGTTTCGGCACGGGCGGTTCCGCCGCCGCCTGTCCGCTCCCTTTACGCCCGCGAGCCGGGATGTAAGGGAGGCGCGCCATGGGCGGTTGCTTCAGCTTCGACACGGAACGTCGCCGGTGACGCCCGCCGTCACCGGTGGTTCGCGCGCGCCGCGCGCCAAGTTCATCGGGCTCGACGGGCTACGCGGTTTCGCGGCGGTCCTCGTGGTCGTGTTGCACGTCTGCAATATGCTGTCGGTATGGCGACCGTCCGCCGCCTATCTGGCGGTTGACCTGTTCTTCATGCTGAGCGGCTTCGTGGTGCCCTATGCCTATGAAGGGAAGCTGCGGGGCGGACTCGGCTTTTGGCGTTTCGTCGAGATCAGGGCGATCCGGCTCTACCCGCTATATATTCTAGGCGTCGGCATCGGACTGGGCCTGTATGCCGTGCAGGCCTTGTCAGCCCGTGGCCTCGGGCCATTGCATGATCCCGCGCGGTGGACGCCTTGGGCGATGCTAATGCTGCCCATTCCGTCCTGGGTCCCGAGCAAATCCTTTCCGCTCAACCCGCCGGCGTGGAGCCTGTTTCTCGAGATGGTCGTCAACGTCGCCTACGCGCTCGCGTTGCCGTGGCTGCGCACCCGCGTCGTCGCGGCGGTCGCGGCGACGGCGGCGGTGATGCTCGCGGTGGCGGACCGGCGTTTCGGGACCGGCGATTTCGGCACCGGCGGGGTGCAGATGATCTGGGGCCTGTCGCGCGTCACCTGCCCGTTCGCCATCGGGGTGCTGCTGCACCGCCTGTGGATGGAGGGACGACTGCCGCCCGCGCCGGTTCCGGTCCTGCTCCCCTGTGTCCTGTTCGCATTGCTGCTGCTTTTGCCCGGCGAGGGGCGCGTCGCCGCCGCGATCGGGCCGCTGCTGGTGGTCGGCGGGTTGACGATCATCGTGTCGCTTGCGATCCGGAGCAGCCCCGCAGGACCGACGGTCGGCATCTTCGAGGCGCTTGGGCTGCTGTCCTACCCGCTTTACGCGCTCCACCTGCCGATCCTGAACCTGTGCCGGGGTGTGCTGCCGATGCTCGGCGTCGGCCTGCAAGCGGCGACGCTGACGGGCGTGCCGGTCGCGTTCATCGTCGCCTGGCTGTCGATCCGGCTCTATGACGAGCCGGTGCGAGCGCGGCTGACGCATTGGGCGGCGCTGCGCCGCGCCGAGGTCGAGCGGGCACCCGCGCTTTGACGGCCGCTCCCGCCGTGCGCCACAGCTTCGACACGCTGGACCTGCTCCGGGGTGTGGCCGCCTTCTGCGTGCTGTTGTGGCATTTCGTGCCGATCGGAGGGAAAAGCTGGTGGTCGGCCTATCTCTCGGTCGACCTGTTCTTCGTGCTGAGCGGCGTGGTCATCGCGCACGCGTACGAAGAGCGCCTGCGCAGCGGCTGGCGACCGTGGCGCTTCTTCTTGACCCGCGTGATCCGGTTATGGCCGCTGTACCTGCTCGGCTCCGCGATCGGCGCCGGGTCGGTCGCGGCCGAAATCCTCCTGAACGGCGGTACGCATCCGTGGCAGTTCAGGCCGCTCGCGGCCGATACGCTGCGCGCCGCCTTTCTCTGGCCCCTGCTCCATCCGCCCACCGCGCCGATCTTTCCACTCAACCGCAACGCCTGGTCGCTGTTCGCGGAGCTGGTGGTCAACATCGGATACGGCTTCGGCGGGTACCGGTTGGGCAACCGCGCGCTCGCGGGAGTCGCGCTGATGGGAGCGCTGGTGGTCGGCTGGGGCGCGTTCCACTTCGCGAACTGGGACTCCGCGCTCAATCTTGGCGGTCTGGTCGTGCATATCGGTGTCGGGTTGGGCCGGGCGCTATATTCGTTTCCCGTGGGCGTCCTGATCTATCGGTGGTGGCGAGCGGGCGCGCTGCCTCGCATCCGCGTGCATCCGCTCCTGCCGGCACTGGCCTTTGTTCTGCTGCTGCTGGTCACGCCCGGTGAAGGACCGCTGGCGCCAGCCGCGTCGTGCCTCGCGGTGTGGCTGGCGACGCCGTTGCTGGTGGTGGTCGCGGTGCAGTGCGAGGCGCGCGGCGTGATGCGCTCGGCGGCGCGACTCGGAGGCACGCTGTCCTACCCGGTTTATGTCGTTCAGGACGGTTGCTACCTGTTCGCGGCATTGCTTGTCGTCCGGGGCGTGACCTCCCCGCTGGCCGCTTATGGATTGGCCGCCGCGACGGTGCTGGCGCTTGCGCCCCTTGCGGACCGGTTTTTCGACCGGCCGGTCCGGCGAGGGTTGACGCGTTTCGCCCGCATGGACAATCGCTTGCCGGCGCTTGCGCCGACCCTCTGAAAGGAGCGGCCGTCGAGCGGGCATGCCTGTCGCCCGCCGTTCCGTCCCAGATCGGGACGTCTCGCAAGTGCGAAAAAAACCGAGAAACTGGTTTGTAGTCCGAGTAATTTTTGGTAATAGACAATTAAGGACTTGAAGAGCGCAAGTGACGTATGGCGCGTTTTTTAACCTGTGTAAGGGGATTGACTATGAAGAAGCTGTTAGCCGCCCTGGCATTCTCGGCCGCCTCGATCCTGGCGGTTCCGGCGGGTGCCGTGACGTTCACCGTCGGTGACGCGAACACCGGCCCGACCACCACGACGACGCTCACCCGTTTCGCGCCCGGCGCGCGGGTGTTCACGTTTGAGGACGGCACGTCGCCCTTCACGGGCGGCACGGTCGTCAGCGGCGCGAGCCCCGGTCAGTATGCGGTGCCGCAGGGCGACACGTCGAGGAACTTCCTCGCGGTTGGTCCGGGACCGAGCATCAGCAGCCCGGCGACGCTGGCTCTGTCGGGCGTGAGCCAGATCGCGTTCTACTGGGGCTCGATCGACTCGTTCAACACCATCACGTTCAACGGCCTCGGCCAGTCGTTCAACGGCCTGGCCTTCGACGGCGCGGACGGTGACACGTTCCGCAACGGGCGTGAGGTGGTCTTTAACCTTACCGGTGCCGAGGCAGCGGCGCTGACGGGCATCACGCTCAGCAGCAGCACCAACGCGTTCGAGCTTGACGACGTGATCGTCGGCAACGCGGTGCCGGAGCCGGCGACCTATGGCATCATGTCGCTCGGTCTCGGTTTGATCGGCGCGGCGCTTCGCCGTCGTCGCTCCATCACCGGTCTGACGGGCCTCAACTTCGCCTGATCCATACCACCGGACGAACATGGAAGGGCTTCCGGTACCCGGGAGCCCTTCTTCGTTTTAAATGCCAGCGCGCCGGTCTGTGCGTCGATACATTCGTTTGGTCTGCGCCGAGGTAAATAATTATCCAGGAAGTCTCAAGGCTTCGATAATTATAAACTTCTGCGATCTTCTTGTTTTGAAGGAAGACAGCTCACCGTAGCTTCGAGAAAAATTCGAGAAGCTGCGCGCCGGCGAGGAAAATGAAAGCCCAAAGCGAAATTGCTACCGGCAGGATCCAGATAATCCCACGCGCCGGTGACGAGAACCTTGATCGGTTCGCGATCGAAGTGGACCGTCCACGACGGCGAGCGGCGTTGCGCTTATGGCCGACATGATATGACGCCGGGATGCTCGTCCTACGGCTGCGGGGCAGGTCTGCTTCCATCATTGCCTCTCCTATTATTCTAAACGCTCGGTCGTCGACTTTGTGCCCTGACGGACGCAATTCCGGCCTAGTAGCATATGGTCGCGATCGACCGTACCGCTTGTCTTATTTTCGTCACCCTTGAACCAAGATCGCGCGAACGGGTCAAGCTTTTCGTGGAGCGCGGCGTCACCAAGGTCCTGATGAGGTGCTTGTCGGCGGCTCGGGCGCAGGCCTTGCTTGCGACGATCTCGTGCGTCAAATCGGGTCAGCCCGCCGGATGTCGTTCCTTGCAGCCTTTCGCCGATTAGCTTAGGTGATTGAAATCAGCCTATAGGGGTCCGAACCGGCCTCGCCGTGACCAGTTCCTGACAACCGCACCATGGGCGAACCCGGCCGACTTGTCGGCGGGCGCGGATAAGTTTTGGGGGAAGTGCGTATGAGCGCTGTGCGCTGGTTGTGGGCTCGCCCGTGGTTCCGTTTCGGTGCGGCACCTGCCCTGCTGATGCTGCTCGTGACCGTGGAAAGCAGCAACAAGGCGAGGAGCGCAATCCGCGACGCTCTCCGCGACCCGTACGCAATGCTCAACGGCCGGTCGCCGGGCGGCCGTGACCCCGGCGCTCTGTTCCAGACCAAGCTCGCCTACTCGCATACGCGTCCAGCCGGCACCAAGCCGCATCAACGGGTGCTGCCGACCGAGCGTGTGCGACCGCCGCTGGGCGGCGGAGGCGCGCCGGGGTTCGGAGACACGCCGCTGGGCATACCCGTGTCGACATTAGGCCCGCTGGGCGGTTCGCTGCCCAATTTCGGAAGCGGGGGAAATCCCTCTTTGATCGGCGACACGGCTCCGCCCTTCGTCGGTGGCGGCGCAACGCCGGCGACCTCCACGGCACCGGTCCCGGCGACGAGCCCTGCCGCCGCGGTTCCCGAGCCCGACACCTGGGGATTACTCTTGCTCGGGGTCGGAGCGATCGGTTTCGGTTCACGCCGGCGTCGGGCGGCCCGGCGTCGTACAAAGCGGGACACCGGGTCGGGAACGGCCAGCACCAACTCCTGACATGCGCGCAAGCCGCTGGTTAGTGCCGCTTTCGCTATGTACCGCCACTTGCGGCCCCGCTCCTACCGGGCCGACACCCGTAAAGCCCGCCGCTGTGGCGGGAGATCGCGTCGTATTCCCTCCTGATCAGCACTTCGTGCCGGACGCGGGCGAGGACGGACCGATCCACAGTCTCCTCAATGTTCGCCAACGGCTGCGCTATGGCGAGTTTGTATGGAACGAGGCGCATGTCCCCCCCGGACGCATCTGGGTCCGCATAGACCTTGGCAGGCAGTTGATGTCGGTGTTTCGCGGCGGCGACGAGGTCGGAACCGCGGTGATCCTGTACGGCGCGGATGAGAAGCCGACCCCGCGCGGTCGCTTCCCCGTGCTGGCCAGGCTCAAGGACCACCGGTCGAGCCTGTACGACGCGGTGATGCCTTACACGCTCCGGCTGACGGGAGACGGCGTCGCCATTCACGGCAGCAATGTGCGCCGGGGCGCGGCGACCCATGGCTGCGTCGGCGTGCCGACCGCGTTCGCGGCGCACCTGTTCGCGGTGGTGCGCGTCGGCGATCCGGTGGTGATCGGCTGACGCCACGGCCTCTCTCTGGCGAAGCGGCAAGACCCTGCCGGAACCGGAACATGCTTGCCGGGCCGATAACTACCCGTCGCAAGTGAATCGTCAGTCGTGTGTGAGATCACTGTGCCTCCCGGATGAGGAGGCCTGTGATGAACGCGAGACGATGGGCGAGATCGCTGCTGGTGGCGGCGCTGCTGCCGTCCACGCCGCTGATCACCGGGGCGGCGTCGCTCACCTCCAGCTGGCAGCAACGGGTCCTGGTCGAACAGAACCGGGAGCGCGAGTCGCTTGGACTTCAGCCATTCCGGTGGAACGTCGAGCTTGCCGCTTCGGCGCAGGACTGGGCCGACCATCTCGCCCGCACCGGCCGCTTCGAGCACGCGCCGGAAAAGCCGACACCGGAGGGTGAGAATCTCTGGGCGGGCACCAAGGGCTATTACTCGCCCGAGTCGATGGTCGACGGGTGGCTCGACGAGAAACGAAATTTCCGCCCCGGTGTCTTCCCCGCCAATAGCAGGACGGGGAGGATGGAGGACGTCGGCCATTATACCCAGATCGTCTGGCGCGCCTCGGGACAGGTCGGCTGCGCGATGGCGCGCAGCGCGACGGAGGACCTGCTCGTCTGCCGCTATAGCGAAGCCGGAAACTGGGTGGGCGAGCGTCCGTTCTAAGGGCGAAACCGATCGAGCTCAGCCCGTCGGCATTTTCGCCGGCTCGAACCCGGGCAGGTATTTGATGTCTGCGGAACCGCGCAGCTGCTTCACTTCATCTTGCATTGCCTTGCCGATCGACTCGCGCTGCATAACCGACTCGGCGACCTTGGCCTGCTGGTTGGCCGGCACGGGCGCGTCGCGCGTGTTCAGCACCGTCGTGAACACGATCACGCCGGCATTGCCGATCGCGAGCGGCTCGCCCGCCGGGAGCGAGAGCAGCTTGTTCGCGAGATCTTTGGGCAGGCTCAGCGTGTCGATGGTCGCGGTACGCTGGTTGAACTGGATATGGTGCGCCTTGAGATAGTCGAGCACCGCCTGTTGCCCGTGGAGCGGCGCGATCGCCTGCGGCGAGATGCCCGCGGCCGGCGCGCTCGCCTGGCTGGTGAGCAGGATTTTGCGACCGCCGAACATCTGCGGGTTGGACGCGATGAACGCCTGCACCGCGGCGGAGTCGGGCGCTTTGGCGTGCGCGGCCATTGACTGCGCGAACATCGCCGCGAGCAGGACGTCGCGCTGCCGCTTGTCGGCGGCGAGGAAGTCGGGGTTCTTGTCGAGCTTTTGCCGCTTGGCTTCGTCGATCAACACCTGACGATCGACCAGGGTCGTGACCAGGCCAGACTGCACCGCCTTGAGATCGGCGTCGGAGCGGCCGCCCAGCGCTTTCAGCTCGGTGATCAGGTCGCGGCGCGTGATCTCGCTGCCATCCACGGTCGCGACAACCTGACCGGTGGGTGTCCGGTGACATCCCGCGAGCGCGACGGCGACGCCGAGCGTGAGCGTCGCGGAACGGATGGATGCGGTGAACTTCATGACTTCCCCCTTTGCGGACCGATCCGCGTGAGCGCGCGACCGTCCTGTTAAATGTCGGTGCCGAGCAGCTTGCGGCCGGGCGGGCCCAGCGACGCGATCAGGCTGCGGTTGAACTGCTCAATCTGGACCAGCGCCGCCGTCCTGTCATCGCCCAGCGTCGAAACGCGGACCAGCACGCCGTCGGGCAAAACCCCGCGCAGATTGGCAAGCGTCACCGCTATCCGCTCCTGCCCGAGCGTCGCCGGAAAGCGATCGCCGATGCGCACCCAATAGAATACCTGCTCAATCCGATCGCTCCGCTCCGCCGTGAGGAACGTGGCGACCTCGCGCTGGCCACGATGGAGCGCGACGGGTATGCGATCGATACCCCGGATCGTGTACCCCGACGATGGATAGCAAACCTCGGGCAGATGCGCCTGCAAGGTATAGTCCTGCGCGCTGCCATAGGCGATCAGCAGCATGATCCCCGGAAGGCCATCGCCGCCATAGACACGGGTGAGGACCTGATCATAGATCTGGTCGGTCAACTCGTCCTGCGGCGGAACCACCAGGCCGCTGGCGGTGACGAATTGCCAGCGCCCGATCGTCGTCGGGATCGCGCGGTCGAGCGTACCGGGGGCGATCCTCTCGACCTGTCGGCGCGGTTTCAGCGCCACCGTCGCGGCGGTGGCGGCGAGCATCGCGCCCCCGATCATCAGTTGGCGCCGGTCCGGCCGCGCCAGGGTCGCCGGCATCGTCGCCGCGCCGGGCGAAGTCAGCCGGCCCGCGTCGCTCATGTCGGTCACGCGGCGGCTCTCCGGCCGAGTCGACGGCGCAGCGGGGCCAGCGCGGCGTCGCACGCGATCAGCAGCAGCAGCGCGCACGCGAACATGGTGAAGCCCGCCGCTTCGTGCAGGATGCCCTGCGCGACCTCGTTGCCCAGATATTTGGTCACCAGCAGCAGGATGATGACGCGCAGCAGATTGGCCCCGATGGCGATGGGGATCACCAGCAGCGAGAGCAGCGCGGCATAACGCCAGTCCGCCTGATGCCGAAGATAGATGTAGAACAGCCCGATCGCCATCAGGCTGACGAGCGAGTTCATCCCCGAACAGGCGGCGGCGACCAGCAGTTCATATTGGTCGATGTACAGCGTCGTGCCGCTCGACGCGACCTGGAACCCCGCCACCGAGAGCACGTCCACCGCGGCGGTCGATATCCACAGCTTCAGTGTGCGGGTCAGCGCGAGGATGATCTCGTAGGGCGGCGGGACCAGAAACAGGAGATAGAATAGCGGAAACCACAGCCGCCGCAGCACCGCCGCTCCAACGTACAGGTAGAAGGCGGTGACCAACACGACATAGACCGCCGCCCAGCGGAGCCAGACGATGCCGATCATCGCCGCGAGCACATAACCGATCAGCGCCACGCCGATCAGCGGCCCCGCCCAGCGGGCGGCTCCCGGCCGGCGTGCGGATAGCGCGCCCGGCACCTCGCGCAGCAAGAGCCACAGGCCGGTGGTGAGGATGATCGGCCCGTGCGCGCCCTGCTCGGTCGACCAGACGATCTGGCCGAGCTGCACCAGCGCTGGGATCGCGAGCACCGCCGCCGCGACCAGCAGGAACCAGTAACGGCGCGCGAACCCGGCCCAATCGATCCTGGGATAGGCGGCTCCGGCCGGTCGGACGGTTGCGCCCTCGCTGATCACGCTACTGACGGTCGCCATCGTCCCCTCTGTGCGACTCCTCTACTTGCTATTGCCAAAGCCCGAAAGCGGATTTCTGCCCGGCTGCCTCGCGCCTGTCCCGTTTCACGGCTTCAGGCGAAGCCGATCGCCGCCCCCTTTGCACCGGGGAGAAGTCGCGCTTCCGGACGCCCGGGTCAAAACGGGCGACCGTAGGCGGTGTCGCGTCGACGTACGGCAAACCGGATCAAGTAAAAAGCGGTCGGGACTGCCCCGGGTAGCCACGGCGACTTGTGCTACCCTCCTTTCGCCTTACAGATGAGTCGTGAAGGCTAATCGCGTCGGGGCTGGCAACGCTAAGGTGGCAGAACAGGGGAAATGGAGCAATGGGGGCATTCGCATTCTACCGACAAACCGGCGGCGAACATTTACCAGCCAAGTGGCGTCCGAAGCTAACCACATCGACTTACCGGATTCTGATTGGTGTCATTGCGATCGTTTCGTTGTGGATCAGGTCCGGCATTCCCATCACTGCTATCGGCACCTCCATCGCGGACGATGCGCTGTTCATTCAGATTGCCCGTAGCTTTGCGGCTGGACACTGGCTCGGTCCCTTCTACAACATGACATTGGTCAAGGGACCGGCTTACCCGATTTTTATAGCTTTGTCCTTTTGGGCCGGCGTACCGTTGAAGATCGCGGAAACGTCGGTTTACCTTGCTACGGCGTATTTGACCACGGCGTGTGTGCGTCGGATCTCGGGATCACTGGTGGTAAGCGCCATCCTCTTCGCCGCGCTGGCGCTCAATCCCGTTTTGTGGACGGGGTCGATGGCGCGAGTCGTCCGTGAGGGCTTGTACGTCAGTCTCTCGCTCGCGGTCATCGTTTCAACACTCTGGCTAGGCGTTTTCTCCTTTGCCGAGCGGCGTTCGCGAACGCTGATGAAAGCCGTGCTCTGCGGGCTGGTGTGGGCGGCGTTCTGGCTGACTCGCGAGGAGGGAAGTTGGATTATCCCGTCCGTGGCAGTCTTGATTGTGGGATGCCTGGTTCGCTCACTGGTCTGGCGCGACCAACAGGTTGGAGC
>CALMGC010000241.1 GCA_937863505.1 uncultured Sphingomonadales bacterium
CAGGCCGACCATGCCGCGCGCTATTGCGCCGCCGCCGCGCGCCGCCGCGCCGAGCGTCTCGCCACCATCGCGGAGAACGCCGCCGCGTCGCTGTCGCTGACACCGGGCGAACGCGCGCGCGTGGAGGCATTCGTCGCGGCGCTGGCGCGGGGGGAGACGAGCACGGTCCTGCCCGGCCTGTCGCGCCCCGCCTATTTCGCGCCCGAGCTGTTCGCCGGGCTGGTCGAGGCCGCCCGCGATCACGCCCGCTACACGCGCGAATATCTCGCGCTGATGCAGGACGACCGCGTCGCCGCGCCCTATGTCGACCACCCCGTGGGCGCGCCGCTCGACCAATGGGCCGCGCTCAACCGGTCTAGCCAGTGGAGCGCCGCGCACCTGTGGCGCGGGGGCGGGGTGGTCGAGGATGCCGCGCGACGTTGCCCGGACACGGTCGCGGCGTTCCGCGCGCTGCCCGTGCCCGACATGCCGGGTCGCGCGCCCAACCTGATGTTCTCCATCCTCGCCCCGCGCACGCGCATTCCGCGCCATGTGGGCGTGATCAACGCGCGCCTGGTGGTCCACATCCCCCTGATCGTGCCCACCGATTGCGCGATGATCGTCGGCGACGAGGCGCGCGCGTGGGTGCCGGGCGAGGCGCTGGTGTTTGATAACACGATCGAGCACGAGGCGCGCAACGACAGCGGCGAGGTCCGTGTCGTGCTGATCGGCGACGCCTGGCACCCCGACCTGTCCGCCAATGAACGCGCCGTGCTGAGCGCGCTGCTCGCTCGCTAGCGCGACCGCAATGCAACGAGCCCGCCGAGGTTGCACAAGCCGCTGCGCGCGCAGCATAAGGCGCGGGTGAACACGACGCCGGAAGCGCGGGCCCGCGAGGTCATCGACGCGCAGCTCGCCGCGGCGGGCTGGGCCGTGCAGGACCGCGCCGCCATGAACCGCGCCGCGTCGCTGGGCGTGGCGGTGCGCGAGTTCTCGCTGGCGAGCGGGCCGTGCGACTACCTCCTGTTCGTCGCGGGCAAGGCGTGCGGGGTGATCGAGGCGAAGCGCGCGGGCACCACGCCCGGCGGCGTCGCCGAGCAGGCGCGCGGCTATCAGCCGGGGCCGCAAGCGCCGCTCGCGCGGTGGAGCGACCCGCTGCGCTTCGATCACGTCGCGACGGGCACGGAGGTCCAGTTCTCCGACCGCGCCGACCCGCTGCACCGTTCGCGCCGGGTGTTCGCCTTTCACCGGCCCGAGACGCTGCACGAATGGCTGAAGGCGGGCACGTCGCTCCGCGCGCGCCTCGCCGACATGCCGCCGCTCGTCACCGACGGCCTGCGCGCGTGTCAGATCGATGCGATCGAGGGGCTGGAGGCGTCGCTCGGCAGCGACCGTGCGCGCGCGTTCGTCCGCATGGCGACGGGCGCGGGCAAGACCTTCACCGCCGCGACGCTCGCCTATCGCCTGCTCGCCCATGCCGACGCGCGGCGCATCCTGTTCCTGGTCGACCGCAACAATCTGGGGCGGCAGACGCTGAAGGAGTTCCAGACCTATCGCCCGCCGGGCACCGGGCGGCTGTTCACCGAGCTCCACAACGTCCAGCGGCTGGGGCCCGCCGGGCTCGACCCGCCCGCCAAGGTCGTGATCTCGACCATCCAGCGCGTCTTCGCGCAGCTCACCGGCACCGACCTGTCGGAGGAGGACGAGGAAGCGAGCGACTTCGAACGCGGCTGGACCGCCCCGCCCAAGGCGGTCGCCTATAGCGCGACGATGCCGCCCGAGACGTTCGACATCGTCGTCGTCGACGAATGCCACCGCTCGAACTACGGCCAGTGGCGGCAGCTGCTCGACTATTTCGATGCGCAGATCATCGGCCTCACCGCCACGCCGACGGTGCAGACGGCGGCGTTCTTCGAGGAGAATCTCGTCGCCGATTACCCGTACGAGAAGTCGGTGGCGGACGGCGTTAACGTCCCGTTCGAGATCTTCCGCATCCGCACCCAGATCGGCGAGCATGGCGGGCGCGTGGAGAAGGGCTACACCGTCCCCGTGCGCGATCGCCACACCCGCGCGCAGACCTACCGGCTGCTCGACGACGACCTGACCTACGCCCCTCAAGACCTCGACCGCAGCGTGATCGCGCGCAACCAGATCCGCACGGTGCTGGAGACCTATCGCGACACGCTGTTCACCGAGCTGTTCCCGGGCCGGAGCGAAGTCCCCAAGACGCTGATCTTCGCGAAGGACGACAACCATGCCGAGGAGATCGTCGCTATCGTCCGCGACGTGTTCGGCGCGGGCAACGACTTCGCCAAGAAGATCACCTACAAGGTCGGCGCGAAATACGCCGAAGAGGTGATCGCCGCGTTCCGCAACGCCTACAACCCCCGCATCGCCGTCACCGTCGACATGATCGCCACCGGCACCGACGTAAAGGCGATCGAGGCGCTGATCTTTCTGCGCGACGTGCGCTCGGCGGTGTATTTCGAGCAGATGCGCGGGCGCGGGGTGCGGACGATCGACGCCGCGACGCTGGCCACCATCACGCCGGGCGCGGGGGTGAAGGACCGGTTCGTGCTGGTCGATGCGGTCGGCGTCACCGACAGCCTGAGGACACAGGCGATCCCCTTTGAGCGCGAGCACGGCGTCGCGTTCGACAAGCTGCTCGAACAGATCGCCAGCGGGCGCAGCGACGAGGATGCGGTGTCCACCCTCGCGGGACGCCTGGCCCGGCTCGACCGCAAGCTGGGCGATGAGGCCAAGGCGCGGGTCGAGGCGGTCGCGGGGCGACCGCTGTCGGCGCTGGCGGGCGAGCTGATCGACGCGATCGACGCGGACAGGATCGTCGCGGCGGCGGGCGCGGGCGCGACCGAGGCGGAGGTCGAGGTGGTCGCGGCGGAGCGGCGCGAGGCGGTGCTGGCGGCGTATAACGACCCCGCGCTCCGCCGCGTGCTGATCGAGGTGAAGCAGGCGTCGGAGGTGGTGATCGACGACATCAGCCGCGACGTCGTGGTCTCGTCGGCATGGGATGCGGGGGCGGCGACGCAGATGACGGCGGACTTCACGCGCTTTCTCGCCGAGCATCGCGACACGCTGACCGCGCTGCGCATCCTCTACGCGCTGCCCGCCGCGACGAGACGGCTGACCTATGCCGGGCTGGAGGAGTTGCGCGCGGCGATGATGCGCCCGCCCTGGCTGCTCGATCCGGTGGCGTTGTGGAGCGCGTATCGGCGGCTCAGCGGCGACCGGGTGCGCGCCAACCCGGCGCGGACGCTGACCGACATCGTCGCGCTGGTGCGGTTCGCGACGGGGGCGAGCGAGACGCTGGCGCCCTTGTCGTCCGAGATGGCGGGGCGGTTCAACCTGTGGCTGGGCCGGGAGGGGCGGGCGGGGCGGACCTATACGCCCGAGCAGCTCGGCTGGCTGGAGGCGATCCGCGACTACCTCGCCGCGAATGTCGAGGTGTCGACCGCGGACATCCAGGACCAGTTCGGCGCAAAGGGCGGCATCCTCGGCGCGCGGCGCGCCTTCGGGCCGCGGCTCGACGCGCTGCTCGACGAGTTGCAGGACGCGCTGGTGGCGTGAGGCAGGCTCCCTGTCGTCTCTCCCCAGTGGCGGGAGGCAAGCCCCCCGCCGTCTCCCCCCGTCACCCCGGCCTTGTGCCGGGGTCCAGCGTCGTGCGAACGCTGCGACGGGAGAGCGTGAACAACACTGGACCCCGGAACAAGTCCGGGGTGACGTATGTGCGGTCGAAGGGCAAAGCGTGAAGGCGAAGCGGGCGGCGGCGGGGCCGGTGGAAGGGCGTTGGCCGCTGCCGGAGGGTTGGTTTTGGCATCGCGCACGGGACCTGGGTCGCATCGTCGGCGGGAGCACCCCCAAGAACGCAACTGACCCGACGAACTACAGCGAAGATGGCGTGCCTTGGCTAACGCCTGCCGACTTGTCGGGCTACACCCGGTCTACGATCGGCAGCGGTCGGCGGAACCTTGCTACCCATGTCGTGAACAGGTCCGCCGTGCTACCGGCGGGTGCGGTCCTTATCTCATCGCGCGCTCCGGTCGGCTACTGCGCCGTCGCGAGCAATCCGATGGTGACGAACCAAGGTTTCCGTAGCCTTGTTCTTGGCTACGACGTCGATCCATTCTTCATCCGCTACTATGTGCTGTTCTCGCGGCAGTATCTCGAAGACAATGCGAGCGGCACGACCTTCAAGGAATTGTCCGGCAGCGCGCTTGGCGACCTGGTGTTTCCAATTCCGCCGCTCGACGTTCAGCGAGCCATCGTCGCCCGCATCGACGAGCTGTTCGCCGAGGTCGACGACGGCGAAGCGGCGCTGGCCCGTGCGCGGGGGGATCTGGCGACGTGGCGCAAGGCGCTGCTCAAGGCCGCCGTCACCGGCGACCTCACCGCCGACTGGCGCGCCGAGCGGCTGGCAGAGGACGGGCCACCCACCGAGACGGGCGCCGACCTCCTCACCCGCCTCCTAACCGACCGCCGCGCGCGCTGGCAAGCGGAGCCGAGGAACAGGGGCAAGCGCTATGTGGAGCCGGTCGCGCCCGACGCCGAAGCCTTGCCCTTACTGCC
>CALMGC010000242.1 GCA_937863505.1 uncultured Sphingomonadales bacterium
GATTGAGGTCGACCCCGCGCGCCGAGATGACCTCGATCGCGCGGGCGGGCGGCGGCGCGCCACGCCATTCGGGCGCGATTGTCAGCGCGGACGCCGGGTCGCCCGCCTCCACTTCGCCCAGCCGGCAGCGGTAGCGCGCGAGGTTGAGCAGCAGCCCCGCGCTCGACCCGAGCTCCAGCAGCTCGAACGGCATCGCGACGTGGTCGGCGGCGACCAGCAGCGCGGCGACGATCGCGGCGGCGCGGCCCACCTCGTTGGTCTGCGGCGCGTCGTCCAGCCACGCGAGGAGCATTGCATCGTGCCGTTGCAACGCGCCCGCAAGCGCCGTTTCCGCGCCGTCGAGGTCGCCTTTGAACACCGCCGCCAGTTCTTCGTCCCGCCCGGCCCGCACCAACGCGTTGAGCCCGCCGAGAAAGCGTATCGGCAGCGCGTCCGCGTGAGGGTCGCCCGGCCAGTCGAGGATGCGCGCGCCCGTCCGCGTCTCGCGCGTGAGCCCATCCGCGACCGCCGCGCACAGCCGCGCGTAGATCGGCGCACCGAGGCGGTGGCACCAATGCACCTGCCACCGGAATACCTCGCGATTGTCGGACTCGCTCGCCATCTCGCCCCGTGTTGCTCCCGCCACGGGCCGCAAGTAAAGCCCCGCTCCGTGCCGATCGTCATCGCCGTTCCCAAGGGGCGCATCCTCGCCGAAGCCTTGCCGCTGCTCGCCCGCGCGGGCGTGCGACCGGAGGCCGCGTTCGCGGACGAGAACTCGCGCGCCTTGCGGTTCGGCACCGACGTGCCCGGCATCGAGCTGATCCGGGTGCGCGCCTTCGACGTCGCCACGTTCGTGGCGCATGGCGCGGCGCAGCTCGGCATCGTCGGATCGGACGTGATCGGCGAGTTCGGCTTTTCGGAGCTTTACGCGCCCGTGGACCTCGGCATCGGCCATTGCCGGCTGTCGGTCGCCGAGCCGGCCGACCTCGCGGCGCGCGACGATCCCCGAGGCTGGAGCCATGTGCGCGTCGCGACGAAATACCCGCGCACTACGGCGGCGCATTTCGCGCGCCGGGGCGTGCAGGCCGAATGCGTCAAGCTCAACGGCGCGATGGAGCTCGCCCCCACGCTCGGCCTCGCGCCGCGGATCGTCGACCTCGTCTCGTCGGGCAGAACGCTGAAGGAGAACGGGTTGGTGGAGGTGGAGGTGATCGCGGAGGTCACGTCGCGGCTTGTCGTCAATCGCGCTGCGATGAAGACGATTCCCGAGGTGGTGCCGCTGGTGGACGCGTTCCGCCGCGCGGTGGAAGGGGTGTGATGTGCCGACCTCGCTTGCCCTCACCCTTCCGCGGCTTTGCCGCGCCCGCCCTCTCCCACCTGCGGGAGAGGGAACAGCTCGCCGCAGGCGAGCGCAAGGGTGAGGGACTGAGATGATCCGCCTTTCCGCCGCCACCCCCGACTTTCCCGCCGCATTCGACGCGCTCGTCGCCGCGCGGCGCGAGCCCGACGCGGATGTCGCGCGCGATGTGGCCGCGATCCTCGCGCGGGTGAAGGCGGAGGGCGACGAGGCGCTCCACGCGCTGACGCTCGCCTTTGACCGGCACGACCTCGACGCGACCGGCTGGCGGGTCGAGCCTGGCGAGTGGGAAGCCGCCTATCACGCGCTCGCCCCCAATTTGCGCGACGCGCTCGACCTCGCCGCCGCGCGCATCCGCGCCTATCACGAGCGCCAGCGGCCCGAGGGCAGCGACAGCGTCGACCCGCTCGGCGTCCGGCTCGGCGCGCGCTGGCGGGCGGTGGACGCGGCTGGCGTATATGTGCCGGGCGGGCGGGCGGCCTATCCCTCGTCGGTGCTGATGAACGCGATCCCCGCCAAGGTCGCGGGCGTCGAGCGCCTCGTCATGGTCACGCCCACGCCCAAGGGCGAGGTCGCCCCGCTGGTCCTCGCCGCCGCGCACGTCGCGGGCGTCGACGAGCTGTGGCGCGTGGGCGGCGCACAGGCGATCGCCGCGCTCGCTTATGGCACCGCGCGCATCCGCCCCGTCGACGTCGTCACCGGCCCCGGCAACGCCTGGGTCGCGGAGGCCAAGCGTCAGCTTTACGGCGTGGTCGGCATCGACATGGTCGCGGGGCCGAGCGAGATCGTGGTGGTCGCCGACGGGGCCAACGACCCCGACTGGATCGCGGCGGACCTGCTCAGCCAGGCCGAGCACGACGTGGTGACGCAATCGGTGCTGTTCACCGACGACGCCGCTTTCGCCGACCGGGTGGCGGTGGCGGTCGAGCGGCTGCTCCCAACGCTCGCCACCGCCGCCACCGCGCGCGCGGCGTGGGACGCGAACGGGGCGATCGTGGTGGTTCGCTCGCTCGCGGAGGCCATGTCGCTCGTCGACCGGCTCGCCCCCGAGCATCTGGAGATCGCGACGGACGATCCGGAGGACCTGTTTGACATGGTTCGTCATGCGGGCAGCGTGTTTCTCGGCCGTCACACGCCCGAGGCGATCGGCGATTATGTCGCCGGCCCCAACCACGTCCTTCCCACCGGCCGCCGCGCCCGTTTCGCCTCGGGGCTAAGCGTGCTCGACTTCATGAAGCGGAGCAGTTTTCTCCAGCTTGACGCGACGTCGCTCGGCGCGCTCGGCCCCGCGACGGTCGCGCTGGCTGAGGCGGAAGGACTCCCCGCGCACGCGCTGTCGGTAGCAGTGCGGCTGCGCGCATCGGGGTGACGCGCGGGGGCGACGCGCCTACATTGCGCCCCATGCCCACTTCCCCGCAAGCCCGTTCGCGTTCGCGCGCCCGTTCCGCCGCGCGCCTCGCCGCCGTGCAGGCGCTGTACCAGCGCGAGATGGAAGGCACCGCCGTCCCTGCCCTGCTCCACGAATTCCACCAGCACCGGCTCGGCGCGACGGTGGAGGATGTCGAATATGCGGACGCGGACGTCGATCTGTTTGACGACCTGGTCCGGGGAGCGACCGCGCGGGCGGAGGAGATCGACGCCGCCGTCTCCGCCCGGCTGGCGAGCGGGTGGACCTTGGCACGGCTCGACAAGCCGATGAAGGCTATTCTTCGCGCGGGCACCTATGAGCTGCTCGCCCGCGCCGACGTCCCGGTGGGCACGGTGATCAGCGAATATATCGACGTCGCCCACGCCTTTTACGAGCGGCGCGAGGCGGGGTTCGTGAATGGCTTGCTCGACGGGGTGGCTAAGGCGGTTCGGGGGTGAGGCGGCGCGTCCGTCGTCCGCCCGGACCTCAGCTCCCGGAGCTGATCCGGCTGCTTCGCCGTCTGCCGACCGACGCGTTGCAGGACATTACCGCGGAGCTACGCGAATCAGAGCTTGATGCCCGCTGGCGGGCCGAGCGCCTGCGTGCGAGTGTTCGCGTCGCCGACAATGTCGCCAAGTTTGGGGGCGGTTCGCTCCTGACAACAACGATCGCGCTCGTCCTTGGCGGCAAATTCGAACCGCTGATCGTCGGTGTCGCGGTGTTGACATTGCTCGTGTTCGTCGCTGCGACTATGTGGTCTAGCATAGCCGATCGTCGCGCGGTCGACGCGACGTTCACAGGCGAGCGGCTTGCGGCAGCGCTGAAGGAGTTAGGCGATGAGCGTTGAAGCAGGTTTATTCTTGGTGGCGCTTGCCTTCAGCGTGATCATCGTCGGCTGGCTGAGCTGGACCGTGTCGCAGGAACTGCGGGGCGCCCAGGAGGATGACAAAGCGCTCGAGGAGCTGCTCCGCCGCTGACCGAGGTCGAGTTCCTCCTCGCCCTGCGCGCGTTGCCGCTGCACCTTGGCGCGCGGGGGTTGACCGATGATGCGGCGGTGGTGGGCCCCTACGTCCTCACCACCGACACGCTCGTGGAAGGCGTTCATTTCCTCCCCACTGACCCGCCGGAAAGCGTAGCGTGGAGGCTCGTCGCGCAGAACCTGTCAGACCTCGCGGCCAAGGGCGCGCGGCCTGAAGGGGTGCTGCTCAATTACCCGCTTTCGGATACCCGCTGGGACACTTCGTTCCTTGGCGGGCTCGATAAAATCCTTGTCGCTTTCGGTGTGCCGCTTATCGGCGGAGATACTGTATCGCTCCCGGCCGGAGCACCCCGCGTCCTTACCGTAACCGCCATCGGCGCGGACGCCGCAGCCCCGCCCCGCTCCGGCGCGCGCGCAGGTGACGTGCTCTACGTCACGGGCACTGTCGGCGATGCGGGAGCAGGGCTCGCCATCGCGCGCGGTGCACGCGGGATGGACGCGCTGCTCGAGGCGTACCGTTATCCGGAGCCGCGCCTCGTGGAGGGGCGCGCGCTCGGCCCCCTTGTCCATGCGATGTGCGACGTGTCGGACGGGCTGCTGCTCGACGCGGCGCGGATGGCGGCGGCGAGCGGGCTGGCGGTGGCGATTGAGCTTGCCGCGGTGCCGCTCTCGCTGGCGTTGCAGACCTTCGATCCCGACCCGCTCACGGCGGCGACGGCGGGCGACGATTACCAGTTGTTGTTCGCCGCCCCGTCCACGCTCGCCCTCCCCGTCCCCGTGACCAAGATCGGGGCATTCCACCCCGGCGAAGGCCTGTCGCTCACGCTGCACGGCGAACCCGTCCCGCTCCCCAGCAAACTAGGCTATCTGCACGGGAGCTGAACCCGCTTGCGCCGCCCCCCGACGCGGCCTAGCTTCCCGCCCAAGCGTCGACCGGAGGCACATCCGGCGTCAGCGCAACAGGAGCGGAACCGGGCATGACCAGCGTGTTCATCGCAATGCTATGCGGCGTCGTCGCCGTCGCCTACGGGGTTCTCACCGCCGCGCAGGTCCTCCGCCAGCCCGCGGGCGACGCCAGGATGCAGGACATCGCCGCCGCCATCCAGGAAGGCGCGAAGGCGTATCTGGGCCGCCAATACACCACCATTGCGATCGTCGGCGTAGTCATGGCGGTGATCCTGTTCGTCACGCTCGGCGGGGTGTCCACCGCCGGGTTCCTGCTCGGCGCGGTGCTGTCGGGCGCGGCGGGGTTCGCGGGCATGAACATCTCGGTGCGCGCCAACGTCCGCACGGCGGAGGCGGCGCGCACGTCGCTGCAAGGCGGGCTCACCACCGCCTTCCGGTCGGGCGCGGTGACGGGAATGCTGGTCGCGGGGTTCGGGCTGCTCGCGATCTGCGCGTTGTTCTGGTATCTCGTCGGCCCGGCGGGGCACGCCCCCAACGACCGCGTGGTGGTCGAGGCGCTCACCGCGCTGGCGTTCGGCGCGTCGCTGATCTCCATCTTCGCGCGGTTGGGCGGCGGGATCTTCACCAAGGCGGCGGATGTCGGCGCGGACCTGGTCGGCAAGGTCGAGGCGGGTATTCCGGAGGACGACCCCCGCAACCCCGCCGTGATCGCGGACAATGTCGGCGACAATGTCGGCGACTGCGCAGGCATGGCCGCCGACCTGTTCGAGACGTACGTCGTCACCTTGGGCGTCACGATGGTCTCGATCGCGCTCTTGGTACAGGCGGATACGGACGAGCTGATGCGGCTGATGACGTTGCCGTTGCTGGTCGGCGGCGTGTGCATCGTCACCTCGATTATCGGCACCTACATGGTCCGGCTCGGGCGAGGCTCGATCATGGGCGCGCTCTACAAGGGGTTCTGGACCAGCGCGCTGCTCTCGGTGCCCGCCATCTACGCCGTCACGCGGTACGCGCTCGGCGACCTCCACCGTATCATCGGCGGCGAGGGCTTTCTCGACGCGGGCGGCGACGACCTCACCACCAGCCTCGACGCGCTGACGCGCACCGCCGCGGGGACGGCGGCGCATTTCAACGGCCTCGACCTGTTCTGGTGCATGTTGATCGGCCTCGCGGTAACCGGGCTGATCGTGTGGATCACCGAATATTACACCGGCACCAATTATCGCCCGGTCCGCTCGATCGCCAAGGCGTCGGAGACGGGCCACGGCACCAACGTCATCCAAGGGCTTGCTATAAGCCTCGAGGCGACCGCGCTCCCCACATTGGTCATCGTCGTGGCGGTGATCGCGACCTACCAGCTCGCGGGCGTGATCGGCATCGCCTTCGCCGCGACCGCGATGCTGGCGCAGGCGGGGATGGTGGTCGCGCTCGACGCCTATGGCCCCGTCACCGACAATGCGGGCGGCATCGCCGAGATGGCGGGGCTGCCCGACGAGGTGCGCCACAAGACGGACGCGCTCGACGCCGTGGGGAATACCACCAAGGCGGTGACCAAGGGCTATGCGATCGGCTCGGCGGGGCTCGCGGCGCTGGTGCTGTTCGGCGCGTACACGACCGACCTCTCGACCGACTTCCCCGACTTGCAGGTCGATTTCAGCCTGTCGAACCCGTACGTCATCGTCGGACTGCTGCTCGGCGCTCTGTTGCCTTACCTCTTCGGCGCGTTCGGGATGACGGCGGTGGGCCGCGCGGCGGGCGCGGTGGTGGAGGAGGTACGCGGCCAGTTCCGCGACAACCCGGGCATCATGGCGGGGACCAGCCGCCCGAACTACGGCCGCACGGTCGACCTCGTCACCCGCGCCGCGATCAAGGAGATGATCATCCCCTCGCTGCTTCCGGTGCTGTCGCCGATCGCGGTGTATTTCATCGTGCGGCTCGTGGCGGGCCAGGCGAACGGGTTCGCCGCGCTCGGCGCGATGCTGTTGGGCGTGATCGTCTCCGGGCTGTTCGTGGCGCTGTCGATGACCAGCGGCGGCGGCGCGTGGGACAACGCGAAGAAATATATCGAAGACGGCAACCATGGCGGCAAGGGCTCGGAGGCGCACAAGGCGGCGGTGACGGGCGACACGGTGGGGGACCCCTACAAGGACACGGCGGGCCCGGCGGTGAACCCGATGATTAAGATCACGAATATCGTCGCGCTGCTCCTCCTGGCAGCCCTCGCCGCGCACAGCGGCGCGGGCTGAACGGGAGAACCGAGCAGCGCGCGGCCGGCGGACGGGCGAGGGCTAATCCTCGCCCGATCCGTCCGACGTCATGGGATTTACTCCCGTGACGCGCGCCCACCCGCCAACATAACCTCCTCCGAAACGGACCAAGCTCCCCGAATCTGATACCGCCAAAACGGTTAGGTTCCGATCCGCGCCGCCGTCATCCGCTGGTGGGTGCAAGACCTCCACCATTTCCTCCACCGCTGGCACGCCAACGAAGGCGGGGCCGAACGCGCCAATTACGTCCTGTTCCTGACCGAGCTGTGCCGCGTGCTCGACCTGCCGCAGCCCGACCCGGCGGGCGCGATGCGTGAGCGCAATGATTACGTCTTCGAGCGCGCGGTCACTGTGGAGGAGTCCGACGGGCGGGTCACCACCCGCCGTATAGACCTCTACCGCCGTGGCTGCTTCGTGCTGGAGGCGAAGCAAAGCCGCGAGCCGGGCGGGGCGAAAGAGGTGGCGTTTCCCGCCGCCCAGGCACCCCTGCCCGGCTTCGCCGCCACTCCAACGCGCGCGGGTCGCAGCACCCGACGCGGTTGGGACGTGCTGATGCGCAACGCGCAGGAGCAGGCCCGGCAATATGCGCAGGCGCTGCCCGCCGATCACGGCTGGCCGCCGTTCCTCCTCGTGTGCGACGTCGGCCACGCCTTCGAGCTGTTCGCGGACTTCTCCGGCCAAGGAAAGAACTATCGCCAATTTCCCGACCGCGCGGGCTATCGCATCTTCCTCGACGACCTCGCCGACCCCGCCATCCGCGAGCGGTTGCGGCAGGTCTGGCTGAACCCGCTGTCGCTCGACCCGACGCGGCGCGCCGCTGCTGTCACCCGCGACATCGCCGCCCGCCTCGCCGCGGTCAGCCGCCTGCTGGAAGCGCGCGGGCGCGAGCCGGGCGAGGTCGCGCATTTCCTCATGCGCTGCCTGTTCACCATGTATGCGGAGGAGGACAAGGTCCGCCTGCTCCCGCCCGGCAGCTTCACCGCGTTCCTGCGCGACGCGCGCGACCAGGCGGACAGCTTCGCCCCGCTGCTCGAAGAACTGTGGCTGCGCATGAACGAGGGCGGCGTGTCCGCCTTGCTGCGCGAGCGGGTGCGGCATTTCAACGGCGGCCTGTTCCGCCACGCGCGCGCGCTCCCGCTCAACCGCGAGGAGATCGGCGAGCTCTACGAAGCCGCGCGCCACGACTGGAGCGAGGTCGAGCCCGCGATCTTCGGCACGCTGCTCGAACAGGCGCTCGACAGGACGGAGCGCCGCCGCCTCGGCGCGCACTACACCCCGCGCGTCTATGTCGAACGGCTGGTCACCGCGACGATCATCGAGCCGCTGCAGCGGGAGTGGACCGGCCCCGTCCTAGGCACGGTGGAGCGCGAGCGCGCCACCGACCCCGCCGAGGCGATCCGGGCGGTGCGCGCGTTCCACACCAAGCTCGCGCGCACGACGGTGCTCGATCCCGCCTGCGGCACCGGCAACTTTCTCTATGTTTCCCTTGAGCTGATGAAGCGGCTGGAGGGCGAGGTGCTGGAGGTGCTCGCGGAACTGGGCGGGCAGGAAGCGCTGGCGCTGGAGACGGAGACCGTACACCCGCGCAATTTCTTCGGGCTGGAGCTCAATGCGCGCGCCGCCGCGATCGCCGAGCTGGTGCTGTGGCTCGGCTATCTGCAATGGCAGCTGCGCAACGGCCTTGCAATCAGCGACCCGGTGCTAGAGGAGCGCGACACGATCCGCGCGCGCGACGCGGTGCTGCGCCACGACGGCGAGCGGTTCGGCCCGGACGGGACCAGCCTCGGCTTCGCCAACCCGCGCCGCCCCGATTGGCCCGCTGTCGATTACATCGTCGGCAACCCGCCCTTCATCGGCGGCAAGGACCTGCGCGGGCGGCTGGGCGAGGCCTATGCGCAAGCACTGTGGCGCGCGCACCCGAAGATGGGCCGCTCGGCCGACTTCGTGATGTATTGGTGGGACCGCGCGGCCGAACGGCTGACGGAGACCGGGACCAGGCTCAAGCGCTTCGGCCTCGTCACCACCAATTCGATCACGCAGGAGTTCAGCCGCCGCGTCATTTCCCGCCGGCTGGACGCGCGCGCGCCGGTCGGCCTCGTGTTGGCGATCCCCGACCACCCGTGGACCAGGGCGACCCGCGACGCCGCCGCGGTGCGCATCGCGATGACGGTGGTGGAAGCGGGCAGGCCCGACGGCGTGCTGATGCGGGTGGCGGGTGAGGCGGGGCTGGACACGGACACGCCGGACATCGGGTTCGAGCTGCGCGACGGGCGCGTCAATGCGGACCTGACGGTGGGCGCGGACCTGACCGGGGCCGCACCGCTGCTTGCGAACGCGTGGATTTGCTCGCCAGGCGTCAAGCTGCATGGCGCGGGGTTCATCGTCCGCCCGAGCGAGGCGGCGCATCTCGGCCTTGGCCACCGCGATGGCCTCCAGCGGCACATCCGCCCGTACCTGAACGGTCGCGACCTGACCGGCCGGTCGCGTCGAGCGATGGCGATCGACCTGCTCGGGTTGAGCGATGTCGAGGTGCGACGCGACTTCCCCGAGCTGTACCAGCACCTGCTCCAGACGGTGAAGCCGGAGCGCGAGGCCAACAATCGCGCGACCTATCGCGAGAATTGGTGGTTGTTCGGCGAACCGCGCCGCGAGTTGCGCCTCGCGCTCGCGGGCTTGTCGCGCTACATCGCGACGGTGGAAACCGCGAAGCATCGTGTGTTCCAGTTCCTCGACGCGGCGGTGCTGCCCGACAACATGCTCGTGTGCGTCGCCAGCGACGACCCGTTCCATCTCGGCGTATTGAGCAGTCAAACCAACCTCGTCTGGACCGCGGCGCAGGGCGGCACGCTGGAAGACCGTCCGCGCTACACCAAGACGCTGTGCTTCGACCCTTTCCCCTTCCCCGAAGCGACGCCCGGGCAACGCACCGCTATCGGCGAGCTGGCCGATGAGCTCGACGCAGCGCGCAAGGACGTGCTCGCGCTCCACCCCGACCTGACGCTCACCGGCCTGTACAATTTGCGTGCCAAGCTGCGGCGGGGCGAGCCGTTCACCGCCGCCGAACAGGACGCGCGCGCCCGGGGCCGCGTCGACCTCATCGCCGAGCTGCACGACCGCATCGACGCGGCGGTGGCGGAGGCCTATGGCTGGTCCGTCGACCTCGGTGCCGAGGCGATCGTCGCCCGGCTGGTCGCGCTCAGCGCGGAGCGCCGGGCCGAAGAACGCGCCGGCCGCATCCGTTGGCTACGCCCCGACTACCAGATCGGTCGTGCCGGGGGCGGACTGGTCGCGACCGCCGGGCCCGAGCAGATCGAGGCGACGCTGCCCCAGGCTCCCGCGCGCAAGCCCGCTTTTCCGCGCGACGCGATCGGCCAGACCGCGGCGGTGCTCGACGTGCTGAGGACTGCGGGCGCGCTGTCGGCGGCGGAGATCGCGGGCCGCTTCGCGCAGGGTCGCCGGGTCGAGCCGCGCATCGCCTTGACGCTCGCCGCGCTCGCCCGGCTCGGCCACCTCGCCGACGAGCGCGGCCGTTTCCGCCTGCGCCGCGCAGCCTAGGCTGTCCTGCCGGGGCGTGGCATGTGTGAGTGTCCGTCCCCGCGCGTCCCGCCCGCTTGCGGCTCCCGCAGCGTTGCCCCATATCCGACAGGCTCGCGCCGCTGCTTTCCTTTTCCGACCGGTTTCGGTAAAGGCGCGCGCGTCTCATTCCCAGAGGTCCTGTTTGCCCAAAGAAGAACTGCTCGAAATGCGCGGCCGCGTGGTGGAGTTGCTCCCCAACGCGATGTTCCGCGTCCAGCTGGAAAACCACCACGAAATCCTCGGCCACACCGCGGGCAAGATGCGCAAGAACCGCATCCGCGTGCTGACCGGCGACGAGGTGTTGGTGGAGCTGACGCCGTACGACCTGACCAAGGGCCGGATCACCTACCGGTTCAAGTGATACGCGTCCGGGTCGTCCCGGCGTAGCGGGTGCCCCATGCCCCTCGTCCTCGCCTCCACTTCCCCCCGCCGCCTCGACCTGCTCGCGCGGCTGGGCGTCACGCCCGATCGTGTCGCCGCGCCCGACATCGACGAGACGCCGCTCAAGGGCGAATTTCCCCGCGCCTATGCGCTCCGCCTCGCGGAGGCGAAGGCGCGCGATGTCGCCCGTGCGCCTGACGAGATCGTGCTCGCGGGCGATACCGTCGTGGCCGCGGGCCGTCGCATCCTCGGCAAGCCGGTCGACGCCGCCGACCACCGGCGGATGCTCGAATTGCTGTCGGGCCGTCGCCACCATTGCCTGAGCGCGGTCGCCGCGATCGCGCCCGACGGACGCGTGCGTGTCCGGCTGTCCGACACGATCCTCGCCTGGCGCGTGCTCACGCCTCAGGAGATCGACAGCTATATCGCGGGCGGCGAGGGCGCTGGCAAGGCGGGCGGCTATGCGATCCAGGGCCGCGCGGAGGCATGGGTGCGGTTCCTGCACGGCAGCCATTCGGGCGTGGTCGGCCTGCCCTTGTTCGAAACGCGCGCGCTGCTCGCCGCGTCGGGCATCGCGCTTGGCTGAGTGGCTTTATGAAGCGGGCGTCGGCGAGAACCGCGCCGCGCTGGTCGAGGGCGACATCATCCTGGAAGCGCGTGTCGAACGTCCCTCAGCGGGCCCACGCCACGGTGCGATCCACCGCGCGCGCTTCGCCGAGGCGCTGGTCGCGCGCCGCGCCGCGCGGGTCGAGCTGGAGGGTGGCGGCGAGGCGTTTCTCGACCCCGTTCCGCGCGGCGTCGGGCCGGGCGCGCGGCTGACGGTGGAGATCGTCCGCGAGCCGCTCCCCGGTTGCCATTCCAAGCTCGCCAAGGCCAAGGCGCGCGCCGACGACCCCGCCCCCGCGCCCGGCCCGTCGCTGCGCGGGCAGCTCGACGGCGCGCCGGTCCGCGAGCTGCGTAGCGTCGACCGCGACGCGCTGGAGGCGGCGGGGTGGAGCGAGCTGGTCGACGAAGCGGTTGCCGGCACCGTCCACTTCCCCGGCGGGCGGCTGCTGATCGAACGGACGGAGGCGATGACGGTGATCGACGTCGACGGCGACCTCGACGCGGCGACGCTCGCCATCGTCGGCGCGGGGTTCGCCGGTCGCGCGATCCGGCGGCTCGGCATCGCGGGCTCGATCGGCATCGACCTGCCGACGATGCCCGACCGGCTCAGCCGCACCCGCGCGACCGAGGCGCTCGACCTGTGGCTGCCGCAGCCGTGCGAGCGGACCGCGATCAACGGCTGGGGCTTTGTCCAGATTGTCCGCCCGCGCCTGCGCGCGTCGCTCCCAGAGCTGCTCGCAGCCGACCAGCCGCGCGC
>CALMGC010000243.1 GCA_937863505.1 uncultured Sphingomonadales bacterium
GCGGTGGTGCAGGAGATGCGCGACCTCGGGCTGTTCGGCCTGTCGATCGCGCCCGAGTTCGGCGGGCTCGGCCTTGACATGGTCGAGGAATGCCGGGTCGCGATCGAATTGGGGCGCACCACCCCCGCCTTTCGCTCCACCTTCGGCACCAATGTCGGCATCGGCAGCCAGGGGCTCGTGATGGTGGGGACGCCTGAACAAAAGGCGGAGTGGCTGCCGCGCATCGCCAGCGGCGAGATCATCACCAGCTTCGCGCTGACCGAGCCCGAGGTCGGCTCCGATTCCGGCTCGGTGAAGACGCGCGCGGTGAAGGACGGCGACGTGTACCGGCTGACCGGCACCAAGCGCTACATCACCAACGCGGACAAGGCGCAGCTGTTCACCGTCATGGCGCGCACCGGCGAGGAGGCGGGCGGGCGCGGCGTGTCCGCGTTCCTCGTCCCCAAAGACCTGCCCGGCGTGTCGCTCGGCGAGCCCGAGAAGAAGATGGGGCAGCGCGGGGCCAAAGTCTCCGACGTCCATTTCGACGAGGTTCCCGTCCCCGCCGCCAACCGGCTCGGCGCGGAGGGCGAAGGGTTCAAGATCGCGATGCGGGTGCTCGACCGCGGACGGCTGCATATCTCGGCGGTGTGCGTCGGGGTCGCCGAGAGGCTGATCGCGGACTGCGTTGGCTATGCGAGCGAGCGCAAGCAGTTCGGCCATCCTATCAGCCAGCATCAGCTGATCCAGGGAATGCTCGCCGACATGAAGACCGAAGCGCTCGCCGCGCGCGCGCTGGTGCTGGAAACCGCGGCGAGCAAGGACGCGGGGCGTGATGTCGTGCTGGAAAGCGCTGCCGCGAAATACTTCGCCAGCGAGATGGTCGGCCGGGTCGCCGACAAGGCGGTGCAGATCTATGGCGGCGCGGGTTACATCGCGGATTACGGGATCGAGCGGCTGTACCGCGACGTGCGGCTGTTCCGTATCTACGAAGGCACCAGCCAGATCCAGCAGGTCATCATCGCCCGCGAGACGCTGAAGCGGGGCGGGTGATTCCCCTCCCGCTTGCGGGAGGGGCTAGGGTTGGGCAAGGCTTGCGCCATGCCCGCGCGGACAGGCCCACCCCCGGCCCCTCCCGTAAGCGGGAGGGGAGATGCACCATGGACACCACCAACCTGTTCCGGCTCGACGGGCGTGTCGCGCTGGTCACCGGCGGCTCGCGCGGGATCGGCAAGATGATCGCGGCGGGCTTCATCGCACAGGGCGCGCGCGTCTACATCTCCTCGCGCAAGGCGGACGCGTGCGCGGCGACCGCGGCCGAGCTCGGGCCGAACTGCATCGCGCTGCCGCAGGATGTGAGCACCGTCGACGGCTGCCGCGCGCTCGCCGAAGCCTATGCGGCGAAGGAAGGCAAGCTCGACATCCTGATCAACAATGCGGGCGCGGCCTGGGCCGTGCCGTTCGAGGAATTTCCGGAGAAGGGCTGGGACAAGGTGATGGACCTCAACGTCAAGTCGCCGTTTTTCCTCACCCAGGCGCTCCACCCCGCGCTGAAATCGGCCGCCTCGCGCGAGCGCCCGGCCAAGGTGATCAATATCACTTCGATCGACGGCCAGCGGCTCAATCCGTGGGAGACGTACAGCTATCACGCTTCCAAATCGGCGCTGATCTACCTGACCAAGCGGCTGGCGGCGCGGATGATCACCGACGCGATCAACGTCACCTCCATCGCGCCGGGCGCGTTCGCGAGCGAGATGAACCGCGCCGCGCGCGACCATGGCGACGAAGTGGCGCACGGCATCCCGGCGAAGCGGATCGGGGTCGACGAGGACATGGCGGGCGCGGCGATCTACCTCGCCAGCCGCGCGGGCGATTATGTCGTCGGTGACACGATCACCGTCGATGGCGGGCTTGTTCACGCGGCGCTGGGGGGAAGCATCGACGCCTGACGCGCGGTTGATCGCGGGCCGGCCTCCGTTCGGCATCGCGCCTGGGCAGGTCGCAGGTCCACTGACAGCCCAAACATACGGGAATCCTATGCGGTCGCGGGCTGATCGACCTCGATAGCCTATGCGGCTCCGTCCTAACTTGCGTTTGTCTGATGACGGACGACGACGGCAGGGCGGGTAATGACAATCGCGAAATTGGTGTGGGTGGCGGCGCTGTTGGGGGTGGCCGCGCCCGCGGCGGCGCAGGTCGCGGGCGATCCCGGTAGTGGGAGCAGCGACAAGTCGACGCTGCCGCCCGCCGAGACCACGACACCCCCCGCCGCGCCCACCGCGCCGTTCACGATCACCGGCGGCGCGGCGATCGTGTCGCAATACCGGTTCCGCGGGCTGTCGCAGTCGGACAACAAGCCCGTCGTGCAGGCGACCTTCACCGTGGCGCACTCGTCGGGCTTCTACCTGTCGACCTGGGGCTCGAGCGCGAACGGCAACACCGCGGTCAACATCGGCGGCACCGAGATCGACGTCTATGGCGGCTATACCCACGCGCTCGGCAAGAGCGGCGTGACGGTCGACGCGGGGCTTTACGGCTATATCTATCCCGGCAGCCGCAAGGCGGTCGGCATCGACGAGAGCTATTACGAAGTCTATGGCTCGCTTGCCAAGACCTACGGCCCGGTGACGGCCAAGGCGGGTGCGTATTGGGCACCCGGCCAGAACTATTTCAAGGCGTTCGCGACCCCGACGCGGTACAGCGCGTATGAATATGGCGAGCTGAGCGCCGCGCTGCCGCACACCGCGCTGACGCTGCACAGCCATCTCGGCCATACCGGCGGCGGCTTCGACTACGCCGCGCACGAGTATCTCGATTACACGGTCGGCGCGGGATACAAGTGGAAGGCGCTGACCTTCGATCTGTCGCTCGTCGGCACGAACCTGTCGCGCCGCGACACCGCTGCGTTCGATGCCGCCTACGCCACCACCGATTTCCACCGCGACGCAAAGTCGGTGCTGGTCGGCTCCGTCACCGCGAGCTTTTGAGGAGCACCCGTCATGCAGGATCTGATCTGGGTCGCGATCACCCTGGGGCTGCTCGCGCTGACTTTGGCCTATGTCCGCCTGTGTGAGCGGGCCTGAGGGGGACGCGATGACCATCGAACTCTGGCTCGCCGCGATCGTCGCGATCGGGCTGCTCTTCTACCTCGTGGCCGTGCTTGTCCGGCCGGAACGCTTTTAGGAGCGGCGCGATGACCATCCAGGGCTGGCTCCTGATCCTCGTCTTCTTCGGCATCCTCATCGCGCTCACCAAGCCGATGGGCGCGTGGCTGCACGCGCTGTACGAAGGCCGGCGCACGCCGCTCCACGCGGTGTTCGGCCCGGTGGAGCGCGGCTTCTACCGGCTGGCGGGGGTCGACCCCGCCGCCGAGCAGGGCTGGGCGCGCTATGCGGTCCACATGCTCGTGTTCAACGCCGCGCTGGCGCTGTTCACCTATCTGATCCTGCGCGTGCAGTTCTACCTGCCGCTCAACGCGCCCGGGTTTGCGGGCGTCGGGCCGGACGGCGCGTTCAACACCGCGGTCAGTTTCACCACCAACACCAATTGGCAATGGTATTCGGGCGAGTCGACAATGTCGAACCTCTCCCAGATGCTCGCGCTGACGATCCACAATTTCACTTCCGCCGCGACCGGCATCGCGTTGGCGTTCGCGCTGTTCCGCGGGTTCGCGCGGCGGAAAGCGGCGACGGTGGGGAACTTCTGGGCGGACATGACGCGGGTGACATTGTACCTGCTGCTGCCGATCTCGATCGTCTATGCGCTGGTGCTGATCGCGGGCGGGGTGCCGCAGACGCTGACGCAGCAGGTGACGGCCACCACCGTCGAGGGCGCACGGCAGGTGATCGCGCTCGGCCCGGTCGCGTCGCAAGAGGCGATCAAGATGCTCGGCACCAACGGCGGCGGCTTCTTCAACGGCAACAGCGCGCACCCGTTCGAGAACCCGAGCGACTGGACTGACATGGTTCAGATGCTGTCGATCTTCCTGATCGGCTTCGGCCTCACCTGGACGTTCGGCAAGGCAGTGGGCGACACGCGTCAGGGCTGGGCGATCCTGTCCGCGATGGTGCTGCTCGTCGTCGCGGGCGTCGCGGTCGCCTATTCGCAGGAGGCGGCGGGCAACCCCGTGCTGCATTCGCTGGGCGTCGGCGGCGGCAACATGGAGGGCAAGGAAACGCGTTTCGGCATCGCCGCCTCCGCGCTGTTCGCCACCGTCACCACCGCCACCTCCTGCGGCGCGGTCAATTCGATGCACGACAGCTTCACCGCGTTGGGCGGCCTCGTCCCGCTGTTCAACATCCAGCTTGGCGAAGTCGTGGTCGGCGGCGTCGGCTCGGGCATCTACGGCTTCCTGCTGTTCGCGATCCTCGCGGTGTTCGTCGCCGGGCTGATGGTCGGGCGGACGCCCGAATATGTCGGCAAGAAGATCGAGAGCCGCGAAGTGAAGCTGGCGGTGCTCGCCATCGCGGTGCTGCCGCTCTGCATCCTCGGCGGGACCGCGATCGCCTCGGTCACGACCGCCGGGCTGGCGGGGCCGCTCAACAAGGGGCCGCACGGGTTCGGCGAGATCCTGTACGGGTTCACCAGCGCGGTCGGCAACAACGGCTCGGCGTTCGCGGGGCTGACCGCGGGGACGCCCTTCTACAACGGCTTGCTCGGCGTCGCGATGTGGCTGGGGCGGTTCTTCGTGATCGTGCCGATGCTCGCCATCGCCGGGTCGCTCGCCGCCAAGCGTTACACGCCGCCCTCGGCGGGCTCGTTCCCGACCACGGGCGCGCTGTGGGTCGGGCTCTTGGTCGGGATCATCCTGATCCTGGGCGGGCTCACCTTCCTGCCGAGCCTCGCGCTCGGCCCCATCGCCGACCATCTCGCGATGCTCGGCGGCCACCTCTCGTAATCGGAGCCGAAGACCATGGCCCGCGCCGCCGCCAAATCCTTGTTCACCGCCGACCTGCTGCTCCCCGCGATCGGGGAGTCGTTCAAGAAGCTCAGCCCCCGCCAGCTCGTGCGCAACCCGGTGATGTTTGTCACCGCCTGCGTCGCCGCGCTGCTCACCGTACTGCTCGGCACCGGGCATGACGGCTTGGCGATCGGGTTCAAGCTCCAGCTCGTCGTCTGGCTGTGGCTGACGGTGCTGTTCGGCACCTTTGCCGAGGCGTTGGCGGAGGGGCGCGGCAAGGCGCAGGCCGCGAGCCTGCGCGCGACCAAGGCGGAGCTGACCGCCAAGCGGGTCAAGTCGGGCGACGGGGTAACGGAGGCGGTCGCCGCCAGCCAGCTGCGCGTCGGCGACATCGTGCTGGTCGAGACCGGCGACCTCATCCCCTCGGACGGCGAGGTCGTCGCGGGCGTCGCCAGCGTCAACGAGGCAGCGATCACCGGCGAGAGCGCGCCCGTGATCCGCGAGGCGGGCGGCGATCGCTCGGCGGTGACCGCGGGCACCCGCGTCATCTCCGACGAGATCCGCGTCAAGGTGACGGTCAACCCCGGCCAGGGCTTTCTCGACCGGATGATCGCGCTGGTCGAGGGCGCGGAGCGGCAGAAGACGCCCAACGAGATCGCGC
>CALMGC010000244.1 GCA_937863505.1 uncultured Sphingomonadales bacterium
AGCCAGGCGTTGCCGCACTGCGCCCAATAGGCGCTCGCGCGCTTGTCGTGCGCCGCCTCCGCCGCGTGCGCCGCATCCTCGAACGCGCCCGCCGCCGCCGGCCAGCGTTCCTCATTGGCGTAGGCGATGCCCTCGCATTGCCGCGCCCAATAGCCGCCGCCCTCCACCCGCCAGCGCCCCGCGGTCTTCTCCGCCGCCGCGGGGTCCTGCCGCGCCTGCGTCACGCACGCCTCGTACCGCGCTTCGAGCGTGGGCACGGGCGTAGCGGCGGCGAGCAGCAGCGGCAGGATCATGGGCAAACATCCTCCACCGCGCGGATCAGCAGCGCGATGTCAGCCTCGCGCGACAGGCGGTGGTCGCCATCCTTGACCAGCCACGCCTGCACTCGGGCTGAACGGATCAGCTCCGCCAGCCGCACCGTGCGGACATAGGGCACGTCGCGGTCCGCCATGCCGTGCAGCAGCCGCACGGGGAGGTCGATGGCGATCTCGCCGAACATCAGCCGGTGCGCCTCGCCCGATTGCCAGAAGGCGGCGCTGTAGCTGGTCGGCTCGGGGCCGTAAGGGTTGGCGCGCTCGATCCGGCCTTGCTGGAGGAGTTGGAGCTTCTCCTCGACGCTGAACCCCCAGTCGGTGAAGTCGGGCGCGGCCGCGACGCCGACGAGGCCGACCACCCGCTCCGGCCGACGAAGCGCGACGTGGAGCATGAGCCACCCGCCGAGCGACGAGCCGACCAGCACGACCGGCCCTTGCGCCACCCCGTCGATCATCGCCAGCACGTCGTCCAGCCAGTCGGCGAACCGCTGCGCCGCGAACACCCCTTCGCTCGCGCCGCAGCCCGCATAGTCGAAGCGGAGGAACGCGCGCCCGCTCGCCTGCGCCCACGCCTCCAGCGCCAGCGCCTTGGCCCCGCCCATGTCGGAGGCATAGCCGGGGAGGAAGACGACGGTCGGCCCGGTGCCGGGCGTGTGGTGATAGGCGAGGCGGGGGCGGGGTGTTCGCGTCATGGCGCCTGTGTTAGCGCAGGAACCCGTCCACCGCCCGCGCGAAAGCGTCCGGCTGGTCGAGCATCACGAAATGGCCGCTGTCCGTCACCGGCACGAAGGTCACGTGCGGCGCGGTCGCGAAGGCGGCGTGGTAGAATGCGTCGGCCCGTTCGCGAGGCATCGCGGCCGAGGACGGGTACACCAGCGTGATCGGCGTGGCGATGGTCGCCATCGCCGGGCGGAGGTCGGTGGTCAGGTCCTCGTACATCGCCTCGCCCGTCACGCGCGGGTCCGCCTTGGCGGCATAGGCCGCGACGCTCGCTCGCGCGGCGGGGGTGAGCGCGAGCTGGGTGGCGGTGGCGTTGACCATCGCCGGGTCGACGGGCTTGCCATAGCTCGCGGCCATCGCATCGCGCATCGCCGCCCCGCGCGGGGCCACTGCCTCGACCGTCAGGCCCGGCCCAAACACCATCCCGTACCAGGGCAAGGTGTCGACCAGCATCAGCCTGCCGACATCGTCCGGGTGCGCGTTCGCCAGCATCAGCCCGACCAGCCCGCCCAGCGAATGCCCGATCACCGCCGGACGCGCGACCCGGTTCGCGGCGAGCCAGCCGTGCAGGTCGGCGACCACGCCGTCGAGCACGCCCGGCTTGAGGTTCGCGCCGGGCGCGTCGCCCGCGAAGCCGTTGACCTGCACCAGGATCACGCGATGCGTCCGGGCGAGCGAAGGCGCGACCCCGTCCCAAACCGCGCGCGGGGAGGCGAGGCCGGGGATCAGCACCACCGGCGCGCCGCTGCCGATCGCCGTGATCAAGATGTGCGGCAGGGTCGCGGCGGCTAGCGTTTGCACAGGCGCAGCTTGCGCGGCGGCGAGCGCCGGGACGAGCGGCAGGACCGCGGCGGCGAGCAGGGCATGTCGGGTCATCACGCATTCTCCTTGGTCGGGCTGGTGAACACTTGTTCGATGGCGAGGCCGAACAGTTCGGCGATGCGGAAGGCGAGCGGGAGCGAAGGGTCGTAGCGGCCCGTCTCGATCGCGTTGACGCTCTGGCGGCTGACCTCCAGCCGCTCGGCGAGGTCGCCCTGGCTCCACCCCCGCTCGGCGCGGAGCACGCGGAGGCGGTTGGTCACCGGGCGCCCCGCTCGACAAGCTTGTTGACGCACGAGCCGAGACCGAGGCCGCCGAACCAGATCACCGGGATATAGAAGGTCGGCAGGTGCGGCGCGTGCGCGTAGATCTCGAGAAAGCCCCACCCTGCGGCAAGGGACAGGGTAACGCCGGTCGCGACCAGCGCCTTGCGGACTTCGAGCAGCCGCAGATACTCGTCGCGCAGCTCCACCCAGTAGCGCGCGACCAACACGAACACGACCATGATCGGCAGCGCGGGGAGCAGCGCCAGCAGCCACAACAGCGGCCCGCTCGCGCCCGTCCGCTTGATCAGCGCGGGCGCGAGAAACACCAGTGCGACATAGGCCAGCATGGTGGGAACGAACCGCCGCAGATAGGCCCGGGTTGCCGGGTCGCGATGCAGGGCCATGACAAGCGTCCTTTCACGTCAGTGAAGGACGCTTTACATCCGCGGCGACGCTTCTGTCAACCGGCCTTTACACGACTGCCCCGCTCAGATCACATATTCCACCGTCCGCGCCTGCTCGGTCGCCTCCCGCACCGCGCCGCGCTTGGCGACCAGTTCGCGGTGGAGCGCGGCGACGGTGCGGCTGCCGGTGCGCTGGCAGGCGAAGGGGAGGACGGCGTGGACCAGCGCGCCCGCGCCGCCCAGCAGCATCCGCGCGCCGAACCGGGCGGCGACGCCGAAATGCTCGGGATAGGTCTCGCCGACGCTGGCGGGGTGGTCGAGGAATAGGCGGCGGATCATGCGGAGGCTCCTTCGGGGAGGGGGTGACGGACGGCGAGGTGCTCCAGCATGTCGGCGGCGAGCAGGCTCAGCGTATCGTCGCGCGCGCCCATCACCAGCAGGCGGTCGCCCGGCTCAGCGGAGGCGACGAGGTGCGCCGCGGCGGTGGCGCGGTCGGGAATGTGGAGCGCGCGTGCGCCCGCGGCGGCGATCTGGCGGACGATGTCGTCGCTCCCGACCTCGCGCGCGACGGTGCCGCCCTGGTACACCGGGTCGGGGAGTACTAGCAGGTCGTCGGCGGCCAGCTTCTCGACAAACGTCGCCACCAGCTCGCGCCCCATCACCATGAGCGGGCCAAAGCCATGCGGCTGAAACAGGATCAGCAACCGCCCGCGCTGCGCATGGAGCGTGTCGAGCGTGGCGGCGATCTTGTCGGGATTGTGCGCGAAGTCGTCGATGACGGTCACGCCCGCCGCTTCCCCGACCAGTTCCAGCCGACGCTTCAGTCCCGTGAACCCCGCGAGCGCACGCGCGGCGTCTACGACCGGCACACCCGCCGCCGCCGCCGCGCCGATCGCGGCGAGCGCGTTGGAGACGTTGTGCCGGCCGGGCACCTGCAACGTCACCGGGAAGGTCTCCCCGCCAACCGCCAGCGTGAACTCGGCCCCGCTCGCCTGGAGTCGCACGTCGCGCGCGACCAGCTCGCCCGCGCCCTCGATCGAGAAGCCGACGCGGCGGCTGGCAGACAGCGTCATCGCCAGCGCCGCGCCGTCGGTATTGTCAAGGTTGATCACCGCCGTCCGCGCGTGCGCGATGAATGCGCCGAACAGCGCGCGCAGTTCCTCGAGCGATTTGTGGTCGAGGCTGACATTGTTGAGCACCGCGATGCGCGGGCGGTAATGCGCGATCGAGCCGTCGCTTTCGTCCACCTCGGTGACGAACGCCTCGCCCGCGCCGACCAGCGCGCTCGCGAACGGCGTGTCCGCGCTCGCGAAATTCTGCATCACTGCGCCGTTCATCGCGGTCGGGTCGCGGCCGGTGGCGTGGAGGATCCAGGCGATCATGCCGGTGACGGTCGACTTGCCCGACGTCCCCGCGACGCCGATCGGCAGGGCGCTCGCGTTGAACAGCTCGGCGAGCAGCTCCGCTCGCGTACGACGCTCGCAGCCGAGCGCGCGGGCGCGGGCGATGTCGGGGACGCTTTCCTCGACCGCGGCGGAGGCGACCACGACCTGATCGGGCGAGGTGACACCGCTCCCGTCTTGCGGGTAGAGCGCAACGCCGAGCGCACGCAGCGCGTCGAACTTGGCGGGCACGCGCCCCTGGTCCAGCCCGCGATCGGACCCGGCGACGCTCACCCCCCGCGCGCGCAGGATGGTGGCGAGCGGCATCATCCCGCTCCCGCCCACGCCGACGAAGAAATGGTCACGCATGGGGGAGGGCTATCGAGCCTAGGGGCGAAGAGGGCAAGACTTTCGCGACGTATGTCGCTACCCCACGCCCATGCGTATCGCGATCATCGCCCCCGCCAAGCCGATCGACCCGGTCGTGGGTGCGCGTGTCGCCGCCTTTGCCGCGCTCGCCTTCCCGCAGGTCGAACTGCTCATCCACCCGCAATGCTTCGAATCGGACGGCGGGCATTTCGCGGGCACCGACGCCCGCCGCGCGGCGGTGTTCGTCGAGGCCGCCAACGACCCCGCGATCGACGCGATCTGGTTCGCGCGCGGCGGCTATGGCTCGAACCGCATCTTGGCGGACGCGATGCCGCGGCTCGGCCCCGCCGCGCACGCCAAGCGGTACATCGGCTATTCCGACATGGGTTTCCTGCTCGGGGCGCTTTACGCCCGCCGGATCGGAAAGGTCGCGCACGGGCCGATGGCGATCGACATCGACCGCGAGCGCGGGGACGAGACGGTCGCGCGCTCGCTCGAATGGCTGACGGGGAGCAACGCCGGCGTGGAGCCGGGGCTGGGTCAGCGCCCGGCGGCGGCGTTCAATCTCGCGATCCTGCAAGCGCTGATCGGCACACCCTGGCTTCCCGATCTCACCGACCATGTGCTCCTCATTGAGGAGGTGTCCGAGCCCATGTACCGCGTCGACCGCGAACTCTTTCAGCTCGCGCACGCGACGCAGCTTGCCGGGCTGGCGGGCGTGCGGCTGGGCGCGGTGAGCGACGTCAAAGAGAACGACCCGCCCTGGCGCGAGCCGCTGGAGGTCATGCTCCCGCGCTGGTGCGCGGAGATGGGCGTACCCTATCTCGGCCGCGCGGAGATCGGGCATACGCAGACCAATCACGTCGTCCCGTTCGGGGTCGCTTGATTTCGCGTCCGGAACAGTGGACGTAAGCTGCGGGTTTTGCGGCCCACAACAGGAGGGAATACGTCATGGCAGAGTATCGCGACGACGGGGTGAACCCAAATACCGGCACCTATCGCACCACGACCACCACCACCGGAGACCCGGTCTATGGCGGCGACACGGTGGCCGTGGAGCGGCGCGGCAACCCGCTCGCGCGGACGCTCGCGATCCTGGCGCTTCTCGCGCTGGTGATCGTCGGCATCCTGTTCGCGACCGGGTTCTGGAAGCTGAACGGCACCCCCGGCTCGATGCCCAAGGTGAGCGTCCAGGGCGGCTCGATGCCCAAGGTCGGCGTCCAGTCGGACAAGATCGTGGTCGGCACCACGGAGAAGACGGTGGACGTGCCCAAGATCGAGACCAAGAAGGCCGAGGTGAAGGTGCCGGTAATCGGCGTCGAGAAGAAGAACGCGCAATAAGCTCACGGCGGCGCGGGGACATTTCCCCGCGCCCGCTTGCCCGGCGTGACCGGGGCCGCTCGCTTGCCTATATCAGTGCGCACGCCCTAAGCGGCGCGTGTCCGACCCAAGCAAGACGAGTTTCTCTCCATGTCCGCCATGTTCCGCATCACGCTGCCCGACGGTTCCGCCCGTGAGGTCGCGCCCGGAACCAGCCCGGCGGACGTCGCCGCCGCGATCGGCCCGGGCCTTGCCAAGGCGGCGCTGGCGGCGCGCGTCAATGGCGAACTGCGCGACCTGTCGCGCCCGTTCGAGGGCGACGCGGCGCTGGCGCTGGTCACCGCCAGGGATGAGCGCGACGCGCTCGAACTCGCGCGCCACGATTACGCGCATGTCATGGCGGAGGCGGTGCAGCATCTGTTCCCCGGCACCGAGATCACCTTCGGCCCCGCGACGGAGGACGGCTTCTACTACGACTTCGCGCCAAAGGAGCGGCCCTTCACCGAGGAGGACCTGCCCGCGATCGAGGAGGAGATGCGTCGCATCATCGCGCGCAACGAGTCCTTTGTTCGCGAAGTATGGAGCAGGCAACAGCTGATCGACCGCTGGCGCGAGCAGGGCGAGCGGTTCAAGGCGGAATGGGCCGCCGAACTTCCCGAGGGTGAGGAGCTGACCATCTATCGCCAGGGCGAGTGGCTCGACATGTGCCGCGGCCCGCACATGCCCTCGACCGGCCGCCTCGACCCGCAGGCGTTCAAGCTGACCCGCGTGTCGGGCGCGTATTGGCGCGGCGACCAGAAGAACGCGATGCTGAGCCGCATCTACGGCACCGGCTGGCTGAGCAAGAAACAGCTCGACCAGCACCTCACCCGGCTGGAGGAGGCCGCCAAGCGCGACCATCGCCGCATCGGTCAGGAGATGGACCTGTTCCACCTCCAGCCCGAGGCGCAAGGCTCGGTGTTCTGGCACCCCAAGGGCTATCTGATCTGGCGCGAGCTGGAGGCGTATATGCGCCGCCGCCTCGACCAGGCCGGCTATCGCGAGGTCAAGACGCCGCAACTGATGGACGCGCGCCAATGGGAGCAGTCCGGCCATTGGGGCAAGTATCGCGAGAACATGTTCGTGGTGCCGGACGAGGTGCCGAGCGGGGAGGAGGGCGCGCCCGTGCTGTCGGGCGACGCCGACCTGATGGCGCTGAAGCCGATGAACTGCCCCGCGCACGTCCTGATCTTCCGCCAGGGGATCAAGTCGTACCGCGACCTGCCGATCCGCATGGCCGAGTTCGGCTGCTGTCACCGGAACGAAGCGCATGGCGCGCTCCACGGGCTGTTGCGCGTGCGCCAGTTCACGCAGGACGATGCGCATATCTTCGTGCGCGAGGACCAGTTGATCGACGAGGTTCGCGCCTTCTGCGACCTGCTCGACTCGGTCTACAAGGACCTCGGCTTCGAGAGCTACGCGATCAAGCTCGCGCTCCGGCCCGAGAAGCGGTTCGGGTCGGAGGCGATGTGGGACTGGTCGGAGCAGTCCTTGCGCGACGCGGTCCGCGCGACCGGGCGCGACACGCCCGAGTTCGGATGGGAAGAGCTGCCGGGCGAGGGGGCGTTCTACGCGCCCAAGCTTGAGTTCCACCTCACCGACGCGATCGGGCGGACGTGGCAGGTGGGGACGATCCAGACCGACACCGTGCTCCCCGAGCGGCTCGACGCGTCATACATCGGCGAGGACGGCGCGCGGCATCGGCCGGTGATGCTCCACCGCGCGATCCTCGGCACGTTCGAGCGGTTCATCGGCATATTGATCGAACATCATGCCGGTCGCTTCCCGCTCTGGCTCGCGCCGGTACAGGCGGTGGTGGCGACGATCGTGTCGGACGTGGACGACTATGCGAACGAAGTCGCCGCCGAGCTGCGCCGTGCGGGGCTGCGCGTCGAGACCGACCTCAGGAACGAGAAGATCAACTACAAGGTGCGCGAGCACTCATTGGCAAAGGTGCCCAACCTGCTGGTGGTCGGCAAGCGCGAGGCGGAGGAAGGCACCGTCGCGCTCCGCCCATTGGGTGAAGGCGCGCGGCAGGAGGTGCTGCCGCTCGCAGAAGCGGTGGGGCGGCTGAAAGCGGATGCGACGCCGCCGGACCTGCGCCGCTGACTTTCACAGCGTCGCGCGGACCTGACGGCGGGTGAACTCCGCCGTCGTCCCGAACACGAGGTGTGACACGAGCGTGTAGAGGTGCGTCGACGCGCTCGTCTTCCACGGCGGCGTGCCGAGCCCGGCGGCGGGTACCGCGCTTTCGTCGAACACGACCGTCACCGCGGTGCCGAACGCGGTGCCGAAGCCGGTCGTCACCGCCGGGTACAGCTCCGCG
>CALMGC010000245.1 GCA_937863505.1 uncultured Sphingomonadales bacterium
GCCATACCGGCATCGCGCACACGCGCTGGGCGACGCATGGCGGCCCCACCACCAACAACGCGCACCCGCACGCGACGGGCGAGGTGGCGGTGGTGCATAACGGCATCATCGAGAACTTCAAGCCGTTGCGGGACGAACTGCGCGCGAGGGGGCGCGAGTTCCACAGCGAGACCGACACCGAAGTCGTCGCGCACCTCATCAGCGAAAAGGTCGAGGCGGGCCTCGCCCCCGCCGACGCGGTGCGCGAGGTGCTGCCCCGGCTACACGGCGCGTTCGCGCTCGCCATCCTGTTCCGCCAACATCCCGAGCTGCTGATCGGCGCGCGATTGGGCTCGCCGCTGGTGGTCGGTTATGGCGATGGCGAGATGTATCTCGGCTCGGACGCGCTCGCGCTCGGGCCGCTGACGCAGCGCATCTCCTATCTCGACGAAGGCGATTGGGTGATCATCACTCGCGATCGCGCGGAAGTGTTCAATCGCGCGAACGAGCCGGTCGAGCGCCCGATCACCATCTCCGGCGTCACCGGCGAGCTGATCTCCAAGGGCAACCACCGGCATTACATGCTCAAGGAGATCTACGAACAGCCGATCGTGGTCGCGCAGACGCTGCGCTCCTACCTGCAGCGGATGGAGGAGCGGGTCACGCTGCCGATCCCAGACTATGACCTGTCGGTGATCAAGCGCGTCACCATCGTCGCCTGCGGGACCAGCTACTATGCGGGCATGGTCGCGAAATACTGGTTCGAGCAGTTCGCGCGCGTGCCGGTCGACCTCGATGTCGCGAGCGAATTCCGCTATCGCGAGCCGGTGATGGAGCCGGGCGGGCTGATGATCGTCATCAGCCAGTCGGGTGAGACCGCCGACACGCTCGCCGCGCTCCGCCATGCCAAGGCTGAGGGCCAGACGATCGCCGCGGTGGTCAACGTTCCGACCAGCACCATGGCGCGCGAGGCGGACCTGCTGCTCCCCACGCATGCCGGGCCGGAGATCGGCGTCGCCTCGACCAAGGCGTTCACCTGCCAGCTCGCGGTGCTTGCTGCGCTGGCGGCGAACATGGCGCGCGCCAAGGGGCGGTTGAAGCCGGGCGAGGAGCGCGCAATCGTCCGCCACCTCGCCGAAGCGCCCGCCGCATTGAATGCCGCGCTCGCCTATGACGAGGCGATCCAGGCGATGTCGGGCACGGTCGCGGGTGCGCGCGACGTGCTGTATCTGGGGCGCGGCACCGACTACCCGCTGGCGCTGGAGGGCGCGCTCAAGCTCAAGGAGATTAGCTACATCCACGCCGAAGGGTACGCAGCGGGCGAGATGAAGCACGGGCCGATCGCGTTGATCGACGAGAACGTGCCGGTGATCGTCATCGCGCCGTCGGGGCCATTATTCGAGAAGACGGTCAGCAACATGCAGGAGGTGCAGGCGCGTGGCGGCAAGGTGGTGCTGATCAGCGACTATGACGGCATCCAGGCGGCGGGCGAGGGGTGCATGGCGACGATCACCATGCCCAAGGTCCACCCGCTGATCGCGCCGCTCGTCTATGCGGTGCCGGTGCAGCTGCTCGCCTATCACGTTGCGGTGGCGAAGGGCACGGATGTGGACCAGCCGCGCAATCTCGCGAAATCGGTGACGGTGGAGTGAACCGGGGAGAGTGGACGGGCGTTCATCAGGGGCAAGGAGGCGGTTTCGTGGCGGAGCAGATACGTCGGTTATCGGGCCAAGAGCAGGCGCTCGCGCAGTCAGTCTATGAGCGGACCCTGCCTTACGACCGTATATTCATCTCCGACTGGCAGATCGGTGACACGCCTGTCACATTGGCGGGGGTTGATGTTGCGGACGGCAGGTTTTCGTACCGCATTTGCTGGCCCGATGGCCTGGTCAATACGATGAGAAATCCTGATACTCGTGCGACGCTCATCCATGAACTTTGCCATGTCTGGCAAGGTCACCATGGCGTGTGGCCCACTGTTTACATGGGACAGTCAATCGTGGATCAAGTCGTTGCGGGCGCGAAAGACATCTGGCGCAAAGGCGAGTATCGGCGCTGGGACGAGCACCGTGCGGGTGCATACACACTGCACGGCGCCGATTGGGGTAGGAATTGGACCAGCTTCGGCGTCGAGCAGCAGGCGTCGATTGTCGAGAGCTGGTTCATGTCCGACGCGGATAGGCGTCAGTACCGGCGTTTTGGCCCTGGCGTCGTGGGCGGCAACACGTCGCCGTTCGACGCTCGCTTTCCTTACATCCGGGACAACATCCGCGCGGGTCGTCGTTCCGCGTCATATGAGGCGCTTGTCTCCGTCATTGCACCCGGCGGTGATGCTAAGATCAAGGCGATGCAAGAGAAGCTGGTCGCGCTCGGCTACCTCGACAGCCGGTACGCGGACGGGCTGGTCGGTCGTTCGCATAGCGCGACGCTGGATGCGGTGGCCAAGTTTCAGCGGGCGAATGGTCTTGTGGCGGACCGCGATCTGGGCGGTCCGCACAGCTGGACTCGGGCCGCGCTGGACAAGCCCGTTTCGGAACTGATCCCGAGCCGATGAAGTGGACTGCAACACGGTGCGCTGCATTAGCGCTACTCCTGACTGGGTGTGAGCCCGGTAGCGCCGGACCGATGATGCCGCAGCCCGCCTACGGAATACAGCTGGTGAAAACCGATCAGGCTGACGACACCGCGGTGTTGCGGCAGGGAGCAATCGAGATTCGGGTAACAGGAGAATGGGCGTCGCGGGGGGGGCAGACTTTAAAGGTCCGCTATCGCAATTTGGGGAGCGCGGTTGCTACCGTAAACGTCGAGCAGACCGTGCTGAGCCGTGGGATACAGCACGTGAAACTCGTTCAGGTGAATGATTTCACGGGCGTCAATATGATGGATCAAAATCCGAATAACGATAATCCCCGCCTGCTATACGATGTAAGTGGGAAAGTCAGGACTGTTCCTCTTCACGTGAGTCCAGGTGAGACGCGGAATGTCTTCGTGGATTTCAGTAACACGGAGACCGGCCCTCCGGTGGATGTAGACCAGTTGCTCATTGCCCGTATCGCGGTCCCAGGGGGGACGGTGCCGTTGCGGTTCAAGACCGCCGAGGGCTGACCTTTTCTCGCTTCGCGCGTTGGCGGTGCGAGGAGACGGGCATGAGCGACAACATTCCCAAGCGGGTGGTGATCACGGGCGCGTCGAGCGGGATCGGCGCGGCGACGGCGGAGGCGTTCGCGGCCACCGGCGCGCGGCTGGTGCTGGCGGCGCGGGGCGGGGAGGGGCTCGCCGATGTGGTCGAACGCTGCCGCGCGGCGGGCGGCGAGGCGATCGCGGTGCCGACGGACGTGACCGACGCAGAGGCGGTGCAGGCGCTGGCGGCTCGGGCGCGCGAATGGCTGGGCGGCATTGATCTCTGGTTCAGCGACGTCGGCATCGGCGCGCTGGGCAAGTTCCACGAGGTGCCGATGGCAGCGCACCGTCAGGTGATCGAGGCGAACCTCATCGGTCATATGCACGACGCGCATGCCGCCTTGCCGATCTTCATCGCGCAGGGCCACGGGATTTTCGTCAACATGATCTCGGTCGGCGGCTTCCTCGCGACCCCGTTCGCGGCGGCGTACAGCGCGAGCAAGTTCGGGTTGCGCGGGCTGAGCCAGGCGTTGCGGGCGGAGGTGTCGCTCTACCCGCGCATCCACATCTGCGACGTGTACCCGACATTCGTCGACACGCCCGGCATCGAACACGCGGGCAATTATGTCGGCAAGCGGCTGTCGGTGCCGCCGGGCGTGCTGAACCCGCGCACGGTGGCGAAGGCGGTGGTGCGGCTGGCGGACCGTCCGCGCAACACGGTCGCGGTGGGCGCGCCCGCGCTGGCGCTCAAACTCGGCCAGTTCCTCGCGCCGAACCTCGGTGCGGCCATGCTCAACGGGTTTTTGAACACATACTTCGCCAAGACCGATCCGGCACCGACCACCGACGGCGCGCTGTTCGCGCCGGGAAAGGAGCCGAGCCGCGTCGATGGCGGCTTCCGGCGACCGGAGCAGCGGCGCGTGGCGGGGCTCGCGGCGGCAGGAGTGGGGTTGGCCGGGCTGGCGGTCGCGGGAGCGGTGCTGGCGCGGCGACGGGCGTGACCTCGCCTCAGGTCCAATACAAAACTCTCGCCCCCGGCAGCTCGGCCGCGATCCGGTCCTCGAACCAGCGCCTCAGCTCGCGCATCGTGTCCGCGTCGTACACATGCTTCACCGCGCCGAACTTGGTGCGTTTCTCCGCGCGGCCCTCGCTGCCCATGTCGAGCGAGGAGCCGGGATACCAGCTTTCCAGAACCGCTTTCGACCCCGGCGTGTAACGGTGGGTGATCAGCTCCACCGTCAGGTCAGCGTCGGGTAGGTCGTTCAGCAGCGCCGCCGCGTCCGCGATCAGCCCGGCATAGGCTTCACGCCAGCCCTCCGCCGCGATGATCGGCGCGATCGTCAGGCCGAGCTTGTATCCCGCCTCGCCCATGCGCCGCAGCGCGCGCAGGCGGTCGGCGACGCGGCTGGTCCCGCCCTCGAACCGGGCATAGGCGGGCGGGTTGACGCTGGCGCGCATCCGCACGCGGCCGCCGTGGTCGAGCGCGAGCAGCGGCTCCACCGCGTCGAACTTGCTCGTGAAGCGCAGCTGCGCGTCCGCGCCCCACTTGCCCATATAGTCGATCAGCGCCGACAAGGAGCCGGTGAGGTGCTCCAGCGCGAGCGGGTCGGTGTAGCAGGACGCCTCGTATGTGGTCCCCTCATGCGCGCGCTTGCGGGAGCGTGACGTCACCTTGCCTTGCCCGAGGTGGGGCGGGAGCTCGTCGAGAATCTCGGGCAAGTTCGCGTAGACGCGCGTGATCGGCGGGCCCTTGAGCGAGCCCGCGAGGTAGCAATAATTGCAATGCGCGGGGCACCCCTCGGCAAGGTCGACCCGCCAGTCGGCGCTGGGCGCAATCGGTTGCAGCTTGCGCTTGGACGGCGAGGCGACGACGATCGCGAGCGTCGATTTCGCCTCCGCATAGGCACGGCGCGGGTCGTCGGGCATGTCGAGCTTGACGCGGTCGGTCGGCAGTTCCTCGACCGGGACGCCCAGCGCGCGCAACCGCTCGACCATCGCGCGGCCATGCTCCCAGCCGAGCGCGGACGCGGTGACGAGCACGCGGCGGGGCTGCCACAATCGCGGTCGGGCGAGGGGGAGAGCGGTGGCCATCGCGCGGCTCAACGGGCCGGGCCGCGCGCGGGTTGCGCCTCCGCCCGTCCGGGTCGCGCGAGTTACCGAAAAGCTAACCTGCATGTGCGGATCGGGGCGGACGGCGTCGTCTTACAGCCGGGAAGCATGGCGGATCGGGCCGTGGCGGGGTGGGGCCTGTAGCGGCGGGAGCGGGCGGGGAACCCGCTCCACCGGTCGGTCGCAACGCGAGTGGGTGGGAATGGCGACAGTGATGGGAGCGCCTTGGATGGGCGCGGAGGCGGCGCAAGGAATAGGGCCGCGCTGGAGCGTACTGGTGCCGTTCTTCAATGAGCGCGCGTTCCTGCCCGACACGCTCGCCAGCCTCGCCGCGCAGACCCGCGCGGTGCGCGTGATCCTGATCGACAACGGCTCCACCGATGGCGGTGGCGCGGTGGCGCAGGCGACCGCCGAGCGGCTCGGCATGGATTACCTCCTCATCACCGAACGGCGCGCGGGCAAGGTCCACGCGCTCGCCGCCGGCTTACGCTGGGTCGACACGCGTTATGTCGCGACCTGTGACGCGGACACCTGGTATCCCGCCGACTACCTGTCGCAGGCACAGCACGTGCTGGAGCGGGGCCATGCGGTCGCGGGCGCGTTCTTCGTTGCCGACCCAACGGATGCGGAGGCGCGTGCGCGAAGTTCGCGCAAGCTGCTAGCCACTGCGCGCGCGCTGCCGGGCCAGTGCCACACGGGCGGGGCGGGGCAGGCGTTCCGCACCGCGACGCTCCGCGCGGCGGGCGGGTTCGATGCCGCGCGCTGGGGCTGGGTCTTGGAGGATCATGAGGTGATCCACCGGCTGATGAAGCTCGGCACGATGGGCTACGCGTCCGACCTGTGGTGCGCGCCGTCCTCGCGCCCGCGCGACCGCGCGTCGATCCGCTGGACGCTGGCGGAGCGGCTGCTCTATTCGGCGACCGCGCCGCTGGCGGGCGACTGGTTCTTCTACCGCTTCCTCGCCCCCCGCCTCGCCGCGCGCAAGCTGACCAGCGACCGCATCCGCGAGCGTCGGTATCAGCCACCCGAAAGGCCCATCGGTGCCCCGGCTTATTCTATGTGCTGACGATTACGCCTTTTCGTCCGACGTAAGCCGCACGATTACCGGGCTGGCGACGGGGGGCAAGCTCAATGCCACCGGCTGTATGACCGCCCAGCCGAACTGGCCGGAGGATGCGCGGCGGTTGCGCGACCTGCCCGATCACGTCGAGGTCGGGCTCCACCTCACGCTGACGCTGGAACGGCCGCTGACCGCGATGCGGCTGGCGCGTGGGGGCGAGCTGCCCGGCATCGACGCGCTACGGCGGCTGGCGGCGGCGGGGCGGGTCGACCTCGCCGAGATCGCGGCGGAGGTGCGGGCGCAGTTCGATCGGTTCGCGCACGGGCTGGGCCGCGCGCCCGCGTTCGTCGACGCGCACCAGCACGCGCACGCGCTGCCGGGCCTCCGCGAGGTCGTGCTCGTCGAGACCGCACGGCAGGCCCCGCGCGCATGGATGCGGACCTGCGAGGACGCCCCGCTCGCGCTGCTCTCGCGTCCGTACCGGGGCAAGGCGGTGGCCAGCGCGCTCGGCTCGCGCGGGCTGGCGGCGGCGGCGATGCGGCACGGCCTCGCGACCAATAGCGGCTTCGCGGGGCATTACGGGTTTTCAGGCGATTACGCCGCGCTGTTCCCGCGTTTCCTGGCCCGGCCCGGGCGCGATCACCTCGTCATGTGTCACCCGGGTGCGGGCGCTCGCCCCGGCGATGCGATAGCAGCAGCGCGAACGGCGGAGGCGGCGTCGCTCGCGTTGCTCCCGATTTCGGACCTCGCGGCGGCGGTCGGGCTGGCGTTCCCCGGCTGACCCCCGCTAGACGCCCGTCATG
>CALMGC010000246.1 GCA_937863505.1 uncultured Sphingomonadales bacterium
CTTGGCGACCGACAGCCCGCGGAAGATCGACGTCTCCTGCGGCAGATAGCCGAGGCCCAGGATCGCGCGGCGATACATCGGCAGCCCGGTGATATCCTCGCCGTCGAGCATGATGCGGCCCGAATCGGGCTTCACCAGCCCCATCACCGAATAGAAGCAGGTGGTCTTGCCCGCGCCGTTAGGGCCGAGCAGCCCGATCACCTCGCCATGCCCGACATTGACCGACACGTCGGCGAGCACCGTACGCCTGTCGTACGATTTGGCGATGGAGACGACCTGCAGGCCATCGGCGCGCCCGAGCTCGAGTGGGGCGGGGCGGATCGCCGATACGGTGCTGACATCGTCCATGAGCGGCTATGGCCTCGTAGAAGCTGGTTAACGACCCTTAAACGCGCGCCGCTTGGCAAGGAACCTGCATAAGACGCGCGCTCGCCACCGCGGAAGCGGCGAACGGTTAGGGCCTGGCAGGCGTCGCGTCGCGCTTGGGCACGGAGAACGTCCCCGTCACCCGGCCGCCGGGCGCGGTACGGGTCGCGCCCGCCGGGCCGCCACCTCCGCTCGGTACGCCCGCGCCGTCGATTACCGCGCGCCCGGTGTCGAGGTTGAGCGACAACCGCGCGCCGTTCACCGTGTTGCCGTTCTGGTGCAAGGTCACCGCGCCCAGCATGGTGATGACGCGGCGGTTGAGGTCGTAGACCGCGAAGCGGCTGGTCGCGGTCTGGTCCGGGCGGCGCACCACCACGTCGCCCGCCGCGTCGAGCCGCGACACCTGCGGCGATCCGTTCACCACCTGTCCGGTATAGGCGACGGTCATGCGCGCGGCGGTAAGGTCCATCTCCGCCTGCCGCACCGCGACATTGCCGGTCAGCACCGCGCGGTTCGCCTTGTCCTGCAGCTCGATATGGTCCGCGCCGAAGTTGATCGGCGCGGTCGAGTCGTGGCGCGGCTGCGCGGACGCGGTCGTGGCGACAAGGAGCAGCAGGGGAGCAAGCGCGCGCATCGCCGCTATCTCGCGTGTCGCGGCACGATCCGCAAGCGCGCGTGCCCGTCGAGGCGGACATCGCGCGTGTCGAGGTCCGCGGTCATCCGGTCGCCGCTGAACGCGCCTTGCGGCACCGTGCCCGTCGCCGCGCCGCCGCTGACGACGCGGCGCGTCTTGAGGTCGAGCGTCGCGTCGCGGGTGTTGAGCAGATAACCGCGCGGCGCGTCGACCTGCACCGGACCGTCCATCGCCAGCCGCTCGCCCGTCATGTCGTAGCGACCGCGGTCGGCGCGCAGGGTGGCGGGGCCGTCGGCAAGGCTGAGCCGCGCGGCAAGCTGGCGCAGGCGGACGATCGGGTCGGCCTGGCTGTGCTGCACCGCCGAGCCCGCGTCGATGGTGAACGGCTGGCCCTTGGCGTCCTGCCCGCGATAAGTGGCCGCTTGCGCGCTAAGCCGCTCATGCGCCATCGCCACCTTGTTGCGGTCGAGCACGAAGCTGACGTCGCCGCCATGCGTCAGCGGGGCCATGACCAGGAACGCGGCAAGCACGCCCACCCCCATCGGCAACGCGACCGCGGACACCCGCACGACGCGGTCGTGGCGGCTTCCGGGGGCGGCCCAATGCCGCCGTGCGTCGCGTGTTCGTAAAGCGACCTCAGACATCGTTCGATCCGCTCAGGCGGATAGGGTGTGAGGCACGCTCATACATGCGCGAAGATGTCGACCTCGGGCCAACCCGCCAGATCGAGCTCGGCGCGGTGGGGGAGGAAATCGAAACACCTCTGCGCCAGCGCGGTGCGCCCCTCGCGCGCGAGCCGGCGGTCGAGCTCCTCGCGCATCCGGTGGAGAAAGCGCACGTCGGAGGCGGCGTAATCCTTTTGCGCGTCGGTCAGCATGGGGGAGCCCCAGTCGGAGGATTGCTGCTGCTTGCTGACCTCGACGCCCACCAGCTCGCGGACGAGATCCTTCAGCCCGTGCCGGTCGGTATAGGTGCGCACCAGCCGCGAGGCGATCTTGGTGCAATAGACCGGTGCGGCGACGACACCCAGATAATGGCGGATCGCGGCGAGGTCGAACCGCGCGAAATGATAGAGCTTCACCCGCTCCGGATCGGCGAGCAGCCGCTTCAGGTTGGGCGCGTCGTAGGTGGATTGCGGGCCGAAGCGCACGAGATGCTCGTCCGCGCCGCCGTCGGACAGCTGCACCACGCACAACCGGTCGCGCGGGGTGACGAGCCCCATCGTCTCCGTGTCGACGGCGATGTCCGCGCCGGGCGCGAAAACACCCTCGGGCAGGTCTTCTTCGTGGAGGTGAACGCTCATCACCAGCGCCCTAGCGGGGCGCGGGCGCGGGCTCAATGCTACACAGCTGTGCCGTTCGGGCCACGCCCGCGCGACAATCGTCGACGAAAGCCGCCTTTCACGCGACGAATCTCCCTCGCGGCGCGGCTGAAAATGCGATATGGCGAGAATGTGGCGCATTCAGCTTCGCGCCGACAGACCTGCGTTTCGTCGTCCGGCATCGGGGTCTTGGGATTGAAATCGACGGACGAACCGGGAAGACGAACAGGGTTATGACTTTCGACAAAAGTGGCCGCGGGAACCGTGGCGGACGTGGCCGCGACAAGCGTGATGGCTTCGGCGGCGGTGACAGCGAGTTCGGCGGCGGCAGCAGCTTCGGCGGCGGCGGCGACTTCGGTGGCGGCAGCAGCT
>CALMGC010000247.1 GCA_937863505.1 uncultured Sphingomonadales bacterium
TCATCGCCGAGCGGATGAAGCCGGGGGCGACGCAGTTGACGGTGATGTTGCGGCTGGCGAGCTCCTGCGCCAGCGCCTTTGACATGGCGGTCAGCCCGCCCTTGGACGCGGCGTAGTTCGCCTGCCCCGGATTGCCCGTCGCGCCGACCACGGAGGTGATCGAGACGACGCGCCCGAAGCGTTGCTTCATCATCGGCCTGGCGGCGGCGCGGATCAGCCGGAACGCGGCTTCGAGGTTGACCCGGATGACCTGGTCCCACTCGTCATCCTTCATTCGCATCGCGAGATTGTCGCGGGTGACCCCGGCGTTGTTGACGAGGATATCGAGCCGCCCGCCAAGCGCCTCCACCGCGCGCGGCACCAGCGCGTCGACCGCTGCACCATCCGACAGATCGCAGGGCAGCGCGAGATGCTCGCCGCCCAGGCGAGCGCCAAACGCCTCCAGCTTGTCCGCGTTCGACCCGGACAGCGCCAGCCGGGCCCCCTGCCCCGCCAGCGCCTCCGCGATCGCCGACCCGATGCCGCCGGACGCGCCGGTAACGAGCGCGGCCATGCCTGTAAGGTCGAACATGGTCCTCCTAGCGAGCCTTCAGCCCGATCTGATGCGCGTCGGCGTCGTACAGCACCGACCAGTGGAAATAGGGCGCGAAGCCAAAGGACAGGCGCGTTCCGGTCGCGGCCCTGACGTAGAGCAACCCGCTGGCCTGATCGCGTCGCCCGATCGTCACCGTCATGGTTTGGGTCCCGGTCGATCCGACCGCAAGCGTGGCGGCCGTGCCGTTCGGCCAAGGGCGGAACGGCGCGGCACGGATCACGCGCAGCCCCGCCGCGCCGGTATCGAAAAACACCCGCCCGCACATCTTCTCCGGGCCGAGGAGGCAGCCGGGCGTGGTCCCCTCCGCATCGACGCCGACGCGGGCATAGCCCGCGACCTCCGCATCGGTCGGGTTGAGGACGATCCGGCCGGGCGCGCCACCCGGAGTCGGCAGCTCGACCAGCCAGCGGCGGACGCCGAGCTGTTCAAACGGGTTGCCCACCGGGTCGCGCTGAAGCCGGATGCCAAGGATCGCGGCGAAGCCCTGGCCCGCGATGCCGTCGCCCTGAATGCCGTAGGCGCCGAGGTCGGCATGCGCCACCGGGCAATCGGGTCGCGCCGCCGTGCAGCCGACCGCGTCGATCCGCATCACCTCCACCGCGCCCGCGACGCCGCCCGCATCGACGGGAACGCTCACCGCCTGCCCCTCGAACGCGGTGCCCACGCCATAGCTGTAGCTGACCCGTGGCCCTCGCGCGCCAGTTCCGGCCGGACCCAGTCCGCGCCGGAGTACCCGCAGCCCGACCGAGCCGGTGTCGATGCCGACCTCGATCGCCCGACCGTCGATCCGCAACGTCGTCGCGAAGCGCCGGTCGCCATTGGGCAGGTCGACTTCGCGCACGGGCAGCTCCGCCCGCTGCGCCTGGGCGGCGGCGGGGAGCAGCGCGAGCGCGAGCGCGACGGCGCGGATCACAGCGACGCCGCCAATGCTTCCACCTCCGCCGGGGAGACCACGCTCACCACTTCCAGGTCCGGCGCGATGCGTTTCACCATCGGGCCGAGCACCTTGGCCCCGAACTCGACCACCCCCGTCACCCCCGCGTCGCGCATCGCCAGCACCGACTCGCGCCAGCGGACCATGCCCGTCACTTGCGCCACCAGCGCCACGCGGATCGCGCCCGGGTCGGCAATCGCAACCGCGTCGACGTTGCTGAACACCGGCACTAGCGGCGCACGGAGGGCGGCTTCCCCCAACGCCGCGTCCATCGCATCGGCGGCGGGCTGCATCAACGAACAATGAAATGGCGCAGAAACGGGCAGCATGACCGCGCGCTTCGCCCCCATCTCCCTCGCCAGCGACGCCGCGCGCTCGACAGCGGCGCGATGGCCGGAAATCACCAGCTGCGCCGGATCATTGTCGTTAGCGACCGTGCAGAGCAGCGGCTCGCCCCCTTCCGCGAGGATCGAGTCGACCGCCGCGCCCGCGATCGCCTGCGCGGTCGCGAGGTCCGCGCCGAGCAGCGCGGCCATCGCGCCCTCACCCACCGCCACCGCCGCCTGCATCGCGTCGCCGCGCGTTCTGAGCAGCCGCGCGGTTGTAGCCAGATCGAACGCGCCCGCCGCGCAGACTGCGCTGTATTCGCCTAGGCTGTGCCCGGCGACATAGGCCGCCTTGTCCGCCAGCCGCACCCCGCCCTCGCGTTCCAGCATCGCCAGTGTCGCGAGCGCGTTGGCCATGATCGCGGGCTGCGCGTTGCGGGTCAGCGTCAGCTCCTCGGCGGGGCCGTCGGTCATCAGTCGGAAGAGGTGCTGCCCCAGTGCCTCGTCCACCTCCTCGAACACGGCGCGCGCCGCGGGGCTCGCTTCGGCCAGCGCGCGGCCCATGCCGACCGCCTGGCTCCCCTGCCCCGGAAAGATGAACGCGCGCATCGGCCTCTCCTGTTGTTCGTCGGTGCCGTTAGGGGAAAGCGGCGCGCGCGGGCAAGCGCTTGCTCCGTGCGCCCGCGTCGGCTAGGGGCCGCGTATCGGGCGGGAGGCGCAGGCTTCCACGCCCGTTCGCACGACAGCCGGAGGGGCGTTCCGCACGGGGCGGCGTCAACGATCGGCCAACATGAAAGACCACGCATGGCTCTATATGAGCATGTGTTCCTTGCGCGTCAGGATCTGGCGCAGGCGCAAGTGGACGCACTGGCGGAAGCCGCCACCAAGATCGTCACCGACAATCAGGGCCGCGTCGTCAAGACCGCGACCTGGGGGCTGCGCTCCCTCGCCTACCGGATCGCCAAGAACCGCAAGGCGCATTACGTCATGCTCGAGATCGACGCGCCCGCGGGCGTGGTCGCCGAGCTGGAACGGCAGACGCAGATCAACGAGGACATCATCCGCTACATGACCGTCAAGGTCGACGAGCTCGAGGCCGGTCCGAGCGCGATGATGCGCAAGCAGGAGCGCGACCGCGAGCGCCGCGGCGAGCGCGAGGGTCGTGACGGCCGCGACGGCGGCCCGCGTGGCGACCGCCCGGACCGGGGTGATCGCCCCCGCCGCGACCGTGAAGAGGAGATCGCCTGATGGGCCGCCCGTTTTTTCGTCGCCGCAAGTCGTGCCCGTTCAGCGCCAAGGACGCGCCGCGGATCGACTACAAGGACGTCCGCCTGCTCCAGGGCTTCGTGTCCGAGCGCGGCAAGATCGTGCCCTCGCGCATCACCAGCGTGTCGGCCAAGAAGCAACGCGAGCTCGCCCAGGCGATCAAGCGCGCGCGTCATCTGGGCTTGCTGCCCTACGTCGTTAAGTAAGGAGCCGGGCAGATGGACGTTATTCTGCTGGAGCGTGTCGAGAAGCTCGGCGCGATCGGGGATGTGGTCAAGGTGAAGGACGGGTTCGCCCGCAATTTCCTCCTCCCCCGCAAGAAGGCGCTGCGCGCGAACGAGGCGAACCGCAAGGTGTTCGAGGCCAACCGCGCCCGCATCGAATCGGACAATGCCGCGCGCCGTGGCGATGCCGAGAAAGAGGCGAAGACGCTCGAAGGCGTGACGGTGACGCTGATCCGCCAGTCGTCCAACACCGGCCAGCTTTACGGCTCGGTCGCGGTGCGCGATCTGGTTGAGGCGCTGGAGGCGGACGGGCACAAGGTGCCCAAGGCGGCGATCGTACTCGACCGCCCGATCAAGGCGATCGGCGTGTATCAGGTCAAGGCGTCGCTCCACCCGGAGGTGTCAGTGACGGTCAAGGTCAATGTCGCCCGTTCGCCGGAAGAGGCGGCGATGCAGTCGCAGGGCGTCGACGTGATGACGCAGATGTTCGAGCGCGACAATGCGGGCTTCGTCGAGGCGTATGACCCGAACGCCGAGCCCGGCGCGACGGCGGAAGCCGGCGCGGTCTGAGGCTGGAACGACGGGTGTAGAGAGGGCCGTCCGGCCGACCGGGCGGCCCTTCCTCGTTGAGCGGTCAACGCCGCCCGAACAACCGTTCGATATCGCCATGCGCGAGCTTGACCCAGGTCGGGCGACCGTGGTTGCACTGGCCCGAGTGCGGGGTCCGTTCCATCTCGCGGAGCAGCGCGTTCATCTCCGCGACCGACAGCACCCGGCCTGCGCGGACCGAGCCGTGGCAGGCGATCGTGCCCGCGATGTGGTCGAGCCGCTCGCGCAAGCTCAGCGCCTCGTCGAACGCGGCGAGCTCGTCGGCGAGGTCGCGGACCAGCCCGCGCACATCGGCGGTGCCGAGCGGCGCGGGCGTGGCGCGGACCAGCAGAGCGCCGGGGCCGAAGCGTTCGACCTCCAGCCCGAACCGGGCCAGTTCTTCCGCCCGCCCCTCGACTCGGTCACAGGCGGGCTCGTCCATCTCGACCACCTCGGGGAGCAGCAGCGCCTGGCTCGCGACCGCCCCGCCCGCCGCCGCCGCGCGCAGCCGTTCGAGCACCAGCCGCTCATGCGCCGCGTGCTGGTCCACGAGCACGAGGCCGTCGGTAGACTCGGCGACGATATAGGTCTGCGCCACCTGCCCGCGCGCGACGCCCAGCGGGTGGTCGGCGGTGACGGGCAGCGGCTCGACCGCAGGCTCCGCACGCGCGGCGGGCGGGGGCGTGAAGAAAGTGGTGCGGCGGTCGTGGAAGCTGAACCGCTCCGCTCCCTGCGGCAGCGAAACGCAGTCGCGCAGCGGGGTATCGGCGGACGTCTCCCACCCGAACGTCGGTCGTTCCGCCGCCGCCTCAGGCTTGAACATCGCCAGCGCCTCCGCCGACGGGCGGTGCGCAACCCGGTGCCCCGCCTCGTCGAGCGCGCGGCGGAGCGAGGAGACGATCAGCCCGCGCACCAGCGCCGGTTCGCGAAAGCGCACCTCCGTCTTGGCGGGGTGGACGTTGACGTCCACCTCGCTCGTCGGCGCGTCGAGGAACAGCGCCACTACCGCGTGCCGGTCGCGCGGCATCATCTCCGCATAGGCACCGCGGATCGCGCCGAGCAGCAAGCGGTCCTTCACCGGGCGCGCGTTGACGAACAGGTATTGGTGGTCCGCCACCCCGCGGTGAAAGGTCGGCAGCCCCGCGACTCCGCCCAGCCGCCAGCCCTCGCGCGCCACCTCGACCAGCACCGCATTGTCGGCGAGCGCGCGGTCGGTCAGCGCCGCGACACGGTTGGCCCGCTCCTCGCCCCCGCGCACCGCAAGGACGCGCCGCCCGTCATGCTCGACGCTGAACGCCACATCCGCGCGCGCCATCGCCAGTCGCCGCACCGCGTCGAGGCAGGCGGCATATTCCGCCCGCGCCGAGCGCATGAACTTACGCCGTGCGGGCACGCGCGCGAACAGCTCGTCCACCACCACCCGCGTCCCGGGCGGGAGCGCGGCGGGGCCTTCGTCCACCACCCGGCCATTGTCGACCATCCGCCGCCAGCCATCCCGCCCGCGTACCCGCGACTCGAGCGTCAACCGCGCGACGCTCGCGATCGAGGGCAGCGCCTCGCCGCGAAAGCCCATCGTCGCCACCGCCTCGATCGCGTCATCGGGCAGCTTGGACGTCGCGTGCCGTTCCAGCGCCAGCGCCATGTCGGCAGACGTCATCCCGCAACCGTCGTCCGTCACTTCGACGCGCCCGAGCCCGCCCTCGGCCAGCACCACCGCGATCCGCGTCGCGCCCGCGTCCAGCGCGTTCTCGACGAGCTCCTTCAACGCGCTGGCGGGTCTTTCCACCACTTCACCCGCGGCGATCCGATTGACGAGCTGTTCGGGCAGGCGGCGTATTGACACAAGGTAACCCCTAGCCCAAGCGAACGCATCCCGCGACCCCGCTGATCACCCCCTAGTCAAGCCGGCTCAGGCGTTGGCGGCGGCAAGCGGACGGACGGATATCGCGCGCATCCCCGGCGCGCCTGGACGGGACCTTATGGCTTTCGGCTTTTCGCGTTTTTTCAAGCTCATCTCGCATGACATGGCGATCGACCTCGGCACCGCGAACACGGTGGTGTACCTGCGCGGGCGCGGCATCGTCCTCAACGAGCCGTCGGTGGTCGCAGTGGAGACGATCAACGGCATCAAAAAGGTGCGCGCGGTCGGCGACGACGCCAAGCTGATGATGGGCAAGACCCCCGGCACGATTGAGGCGATCCGCCCGTTACGCGACGGCGTCATCGCCGACATCGACGTCGCCGAGCAGATGATCAAGCATTTCATTCACAAGGTCCATGGCGGCAAGGCGCGACCGTGGCGCTTTCCCGAGATCGTGATCTGCGTCCCCTCGGGCTCGACCAAGGTGGAGCGGCGCGCGATCCGCGACGCGGCGCAGAATGCGGGCGCGAGCGCGGTGTACCTGATCGAGGAGCCGATGGCGGCGGCGATCGGCGCGGACATGCCGGTGACGGAGCCGATCGGCTCGATGGTGGTCGACATCGGCGGCGGCACCACCGAGGTCGCGGTGCTGTCGTTGCGCGGGCTCGCCTACACCACCTCCGTGCGCGTCGGCGGCGACAAGATGGACGAGTCGATCGTCTCCTATGTCCGTCGCAACCACAACCTGCTGATCGGCGAGGCGACCGCTGAAAGAATCAAGAAGGAGGTCGGCATCGCCCGCCCGCCCGCCGACGGGATCGGCGCGATCATCCACATCAAGGGTCGCGACCTCGTCAACGGCGTGCCTAAGGAGATCCAGATCAACCAGGGCCAGATCGCCGAGGCGCTGGCCGAGCCGGTGGCGACGATCGTGGAGGGGGTGCGCGTCGCGCTGGAGAACACCGCGCCCGAACTCGCCGCCGACATCGTCGACCAGGGCATCGTGCTGACCGGCGGCGGCGCGCTGCTCGAGGGGCTGGATGAGGTGCTGCGCGACGAGACCGGTCTGCCGGTGACGGTGGCGGAGGACCCGCTGACGTGTGTCGCGCTCGGCACCGGGCGCGCGCTCGAGGACCCGATCTATCGCGGCGTGCTGATGAACGGGTGAAGCCCGCGTGCCCGCCTTTATCGACGGCCATCGCCGCCGCCTGACCGGGGAGCCGGGCTGAGCGATGGCCCGCCCTCCCAGCCGCCCCGGCTTTTCCCGCCGCGCGCAGAACGCGCTCTTCTTCGGCTATGTGTTGGCGATCGCGGGAGCGATCGTCGGCGCGGTGCTGGTCGGCCTGTCGGCCGCGAACCCGCCCGCCTTCGCCGCGTTGCGGTCGACGGCGGCGGAGGTCACCACCCCGATCGCGGGCGCGCTCGGCGGCGCGCGGCGAGGCGTCGCCGGAGTGCCCCATGCGATCGGGAGCTGGTTCCATGTCCGTGGCGACAATCGGCGGCTGCGCGCGGACCTGCTCGTCGCCAACCGCCTGCTCACCCGCGCGCGGGTGCTCAACCATGAGAACGACCGCCTTCGCCGCCTGCTCGCGCTGCGCGACGCGAGCGCCGACGCGGTCATCGCCGCGCGGCTGGTCAGTTCCTCCGCATCGAGCACGCGCCGTTTCGGCCTGCTCAACGCCGGGCTATGGCAGGGCGTGCGCGAAGGTCAGCCGGTGGAGGGCCCCGACGGGCTGATCGGCCGTGTCGTCGAGACCGGCCCGACGACCGCGCGCGTGCTGCTGCTGATCGACCCCGAAAGCATCATCCCCGCCCGCCGCGCGCGCGACGGTCTGCCCGCGATCGTCAGCGGGCGTGGGGATGCGCTGGTCGAGGTCCGGTCAGCCAACCCGGCGGTGGGCGACATCCGCCCCGGCGACCTGTTCGTCACCTCGGGCGCGGGCGGTATCTTCGCGCCCGACATTCCGGTCGCGCGGGTGGAGCGGCGCAGCAACGACGGCGGCGTCGCGCGCGTCCTCGCCGACCCCGACACGCTCGACGTCGCGCTGGTCCGTCACGCATTCCTGCCGCCGCCACCGCCGCCGCGCCATACCACCCCGTGACGCTGGAGCCCGTCAAGCCGTTTCAGCCGGTGCTGCCGCCCGGTCGCGCGCGCGCGCTGCCGCCGGTGACGGTGGCGCTCGGCTCGCTCGTCCCCGCGCTGGTGCCGCTTGTCGGGCCGGGGCCGCTGGTGCCGCCCACGGGACTGTTGATGCTGCTCGCGTGGCGACTGCTCGCGCCCGCCTCGCTGCGGCTCTGGGCTCCCGCTGCGCTGGGGCTGTTCGACGATCTGGTCAGCGGGCAGCCGCTGGGCAGCGCGATGCTGTTGTGGACGCTCGCGTTCCTGACGGTTGATTTCGTCGAGCGAAGGACGATGTTCCGGTCGTTCGGCAAAGACTGGGCGATCGCCGCCGCACTGGTCGCCGCCGTGCTCGTTGCGGGGCGGTTCCTCGCCTCGCCGCTTCGCGCGCATGTCGCCGTCATGCTAGGGACCCAGATCGTGGCCGCCGCCCTGCTTTTCCCCGTCGCCGCGCGCGTGTGTGCGTGGATCGACCGCCATCGGGGACATGCGTGAAGCGTCCGCCGCGCGCGGTCACCGAAGCCGCGCAGACCCTGAGCTTCACCCGCCGCGCGCTGGTGCTCGGCGGCGCGCAGGGCGTGGTCGCGGTCGGGCTCGCCGCGCGGATGGGCTGGCTCGGGATCGCGCAGAACCAGCATTACAACACGCTCGCCGAGAGCAACCGCGTCAACAACACGCTGGTTCCGCCGCGCCGGGGCTGGATCGTCGACCGGCACGGCGCGCCGCTCGCCAACAACCGCACCGATTTTCGCGTCGACCTGATCCCCGACCTGCTCGAAGACGACGCGCGCGTGCTCGCGCTGCTCCAGAACCTGCTTCGGCTCTCTCCTGAGGACATGGCGCGGATTGCCGCCGACCTCGATCGCGCGGCCGGGTTTCAGCCGGTGCAGGTTGCGGACAAGCTCGACTGGGAGCGGTTCGCCGCCGTGAACGTCCGCCTGCCCGAGCTGCCCGGCGTCGCCCCGACGCGCGGCTTTGCGCGCAACTATCCAGCGGGCGCGGCGGTCGCGCATCTCACCGGCTATGTCGGCGCGGCGAACGCGGAACAGTTCAAGAAGACGCACGACCAGCTGCTCGTCACCCCCGGGTTCAAGCTCGGCAAGGACGGGCTGGAGAAGATGCTGGAGCCAGAACTGCGCGGGCGTCCGGGCGCGCGGCGGGTGGAGGTGACCGCGCACGGGCGGCTCGTGAAGACGCTCGCCACCCGCCCCGACGTGCCGGGCCGGACCGAGCGGCTGACGATCGACGCGGGATTGCAGGAATATGCCGCGCGGCGGCTCGGCACCAACTCGGGCTCGGCGGTGGTGCTCGACTGCCATAGCGGCGAGATCCTCGCGATGGTGTCGATGCCCGCCTATGACCCGAACAGCTTTTCCGCCGGCATCAGCCACTTGGAATGGCAGATGCTGTCCGACGACGACCACGTGCCGCTGATGAACAAGGTGGCGCAGGGGCTGTATCCGCCGGGCTCCACGGTCAAGCCCATGAACGCGCTGGCGCTGCAGCTCGCGGGCGTCGACCCGCTGGCGCGCGTCAACTGCACGGGCGCGATGCGGCTCGGCACCGGGGTGTTCCATTGCCACAAGAAGGGCGGCCACGGCGCGATCGACATGCGCCACGCGATCATGCAAAGCTGCGACATCTATTTCTACGAGATGGCGCGGCGCGTCGGTTACGACCGGATCGCACCGATTGCGCGCGCGATGGGGCTGGGCGCGAAGTTCGACCTGCCGCTGTCGACGCAACGCTTTGGCACCGTGCCCGACGCGGCATGGAAGCGGCGGAAATACAAGAGCGCCTGGACCGTCGCCGACTCGCTCAACGCCTCGATCGGGCAGGGCTATGTGCTCGCCAATTCGATGCAGCTCGCGGTGATGGCGGCGCGGATCGCGTCGGGCACCGCGATCGAGCCGCATTTGCGGATGGGCGCGGGCAAGGCCGCGTCCGCGCTCCCCTTCACGCCCGAGCATTTCCGGGTGGTGCGCGAGGCGATGTGGGGCGTGGTGAACGGCGGCGGCACCGGCGCGGCGGCGCGGCTGCAGGTGCCGGGCGCGTCGATCGCCGCCAAGACCGGCACCGCGCAGGTTCGCCGCATCACCATGGCCGAGCGCGGGCATGGCGTGCTCAAGAACGCCAGCCTGCCGTTCAAGCTGCGCGATCATGCGCTATTCGTGTGCTTCGCGCCTGCCGAGGCGCCGCGCTATGCCGCTGCCGTCGTGCTGGAGCATGGCGGGCATACCGTCCGCAACCTCGACACCCCCGGGATCGGCCGCGACATCATGACCTATCTGCTCGACCGCGACCGCGCGCTGAAGACGCTTGCCGAACTGGAGCCAACATGGGGCGGCGATATCGCGACGCGGATGGCGCGCGAGGCCGCCGAATACCGCGCCGCCAAGACCGCGCCCCCGCCCGCGCAAGCGGTGGTGACGGAGACCGACGCCCCCGCCCCCACCGCCGCGCCCGCCGTTTCCGCCGAGACCAAGGCCGCCGACCGTACGCAGGCGGCGATCGACAGCGACGTCGCCAACGGCTCCGGCCCCGCCGTTGACGGCTCGCCGGGGAACGACCAGTGAGCGCGCCCGCGCGAGATAGCTTGTGAGCGCGCGCGCGGGGTTCGTTCCCGCCGGGCTGGCGCGGCTGCCGTGGGGCGTGCTGCTGCTCACCTTTGCGATCGGCGGCTTCGGGCTGCTGGTGCTCTATTCGGCGGCGGGCGGCGCGATCCGGCCTTGGGCGTTATCGCAGGGGATCAAGTTTGTGGTCTTCCTCGCCGCCGCCGCCGCGCTGTCGCGCGTGCCGGAGCGGGTGTGGCGCGAGGGCGCGCTGCCTGCCTATGGCATCCTCGTCGTGCTGCTGGTGGTGGTGGAGCTGCTCGGCAAGGTCAGCGGGGGTAGCCAGCGCTGGCTCAACCTCGGCGTCATCAATCTCCAGCCGTCCGAGCTGATGAAGCCCGGGATCGTGCTGGCGGCGGCGCGCTTCTACGACATGCTGCCGCCGACCGAGACGCGCGCTTGGCGGTGGCTTATCCCCGCCGGGCTGCTGATCGGAGTGCCCGCCGCGCTGATCATGCTCCAACCGGATCTCGGCACCGCGTTGATGGTGTCGGCGGGGGGCATGACGATCATGTTCCTCGCGGGCGTGCCGTTACGCCTGTTCGCCGGGGCCGCGATCGCCGCGCCGGTGGTGGGGACGTTCGCCTACCGGTTCGTGCTCCACGACTATCAGCGGCACCGCATCGCGATCTTCCTTGACCCCGAGAGCGACCCGCTCGGCACCGGCTACCATATCAGCCAGTCGAAGATCGCGATCGGTTCGGGCGGATTTTGGGGCAAGGGCTTCCTCCACGGGACGCAAAGCCACCTGCAATATTTGCCGGAGGGGCATACCGATTTCGCGCTGGCGACGATGATGGAGGAATGGGGGTTCGTCGGCGGGTGTCTGCTGATCCTCGCTTGGATGCTGATCGTGCGCTGGGGCGTGAAGGCGAGCCTCAAAGCGCCGACGCGCTTCTCGCGGCTGGCGTCGGCGGGGCTGGCGACGACGATCTTCTTCTACTTCGCCATCAACATGGCGATGGTGATGGGCCTCGCGCCGGTGGTCGGCGTGCCGCTGCCGCTGATCAGCTTCGGCGGATCGGCGCAGATGACGGTGCTGCTGTGCCTCGGCATCCTGATGTCGATCGACCGCGAGGGGCGCGCGGGCGAGCGGTGGTAGAGGTCACGATCCACGTCGCGCGCCCGGAGGACCGACGCGCCTGGGCCGCAATGCGCGCCGCGCTCTGGCCCGATGCGAGCGCGGAGGAGCACGGAGCGGAGATCGACGGGATCATGGCGCGTGACGACCTGGTCTGCTTCATCGCCAGTGACGCGGATGCAGCGGTCGGCTTCGCGGAAGCGGCGATCCGCCGCGACCCGGTCAACGGCTGCGACACCTCGCCGGTCGGCTTTCTCGAAGGCATCTACGTCGCGCCGGATCACCGCCGCGCCGGCGTCGCCCGCGCCCTGCTCACCGCCGTCGAGCGCTGGGCCGCGGCGAAGGGCTGCGTCGAGCTCGGCTCCGACAGCGAGGAGGCTAATGCGGACGGTCACGCCTTTCACCTCGGCGCGAGCTTCGCGGAACGCGAGCGGGTGGTGTTCTACCGCAAGCTTTTATAAGGATGGTGGACGCACTTGGGCTCGAACCAAGGACCCGCTGATTAAGAGTCAGGCGGTCACGGCCTGACGAGGGCGCAACCCCACGTAATTGCGTGGGTTCCGGGCTGGCGGTGTGCACTCCCCTGCCCCGGTGTGCAATCGTCCGCCGAAGCCGGTCGACCGTCGGTCGCTTGGCGCTGGCGCGCGGCGCCCGCTCCGCGTAGCCTCCCGCCGATTCGGACGGGGCCGGAGGGACGCATGTCGAGCATCACCGGGGCGGTCGGCCCGGGCCAGCGCAACGATCCGGCCGACGTCCGTCGCGTCCAGGAGCTGCTGGTCCGCCATCAGCGGTGGCTCGCGGGGCGGGGCGCGCCCGCGGTGACAGGCCGCTTCGATCCCGGGACGGCGCAGGCGATCGTCGGCTTCCAGACCGAAGGGGCGTTGCTCAAACGCGCGGACGGGATCGTGGCGCCCGGCACGTTCACGCTCCAGCGTCTGGAGATGGACGCCATCCCCGGACCGCAGCACCGCATCTTCCTCGCCATGTGCTGGTACCATCCGATCGACGTGCTGACCGATGCCGACTACGCCGCGGCGGCCGCGCGGATCGGATGCGACGTCGCGGCGATCAAGGCGGTGGCGCAGGTCGAGGCGAGGGGCGCTCCCTGGACTCCCGGCCTCGAGTCGACGCCGAAGATCCTCTTCGAACGGCACAAGTTCCGGCTGCACACGAAGCCCGTCGGCCGCTACGACGCCACGCACCCGGACCTGTCCAACAGGCTGGGCGGTGGCTACGTCGGCGAGACGCACGAGCACGCGAAGATGAAACGGGCCGCGATGCTGGACGAGTCGGCGGCGCTCAAGGCCGCGTCCTGGGGCATGTTCCAGATCCTTGGCGAGAACTATGCCGAAGCGGGCTATCCGACGGTCGAGACGTTCGTGACCGACATGATGATCAGCCGGAAGCAGCATCTGCGCGCCTTCGCCGCCTTCGTCGCCCACAGCCCAGCCAAGACGAAGGCGATCAAGGACCACGACTGGGCGACGTTCGCGCGCCTCTACAACGGCGCGGGCTACCACAAGAACGATTACGACCGGAAGCTGGCGGAGGCCTACAAGCGCATCGCCGGCGCCGCGACCGGAGGGCACCAATGACGTCTCGCGTCGTACCGATGACGTCTCGCATCGCAGCGGTGGCGGGCTGCCTGGCGCTCGCCGCCTGCGGCCAGCCGAGCCCGGGCCAGCGGGGCGGTCCGACGCCGACACCGTCCAAGGCCGCGTCGCCGTCGAGTCCGGCGGTGCAGCTCCCGCCCGGTCCGGACCTCCCCGCCCCGGCGGTCGACCTGGCGCAGTTCTCCGAGCGGGACGGAAAGCCGCTGACGATCCGCCTCGCGGGCGGGCGCACGGTGCGCCTGCAGGGACTCCGACGGGTCGAGAAGGCGGACATATCGGACGCGCAGTGCGCCGTCGACGCGGACGGGCGCAGGTTGGCGACCATGGGCGTGGGTGCCACGGAGGAGTACACCTGCAACGGCCTGGTCGCGGCCGGTGTCGTGCCGCCGAAGGGCGCGGTGCCCCGCATCGGCCTGATCTACGACGTCGCCTCGCCGAACACCTCGTTCCGGACCGCCGTCGTGCTGGAGCAGGCGGACGGCGCCTGGCGGGTCGACGAGGGCCTGGCGGGCGAGTTCGACGACGGCGAGGCCGGACGCTCCATCGCGGGGCTGCGCGCCGCTCTGTCGAAGCGGGACGCCGCCAGCCCCTGACGGGCCTGGAAACGGGTTGCATCGTGTTCCCGTTTCGTTCTAGTCCATGCGCCGCGCCGGCCGGCGATGACTCGATGACCAGGACGGAGGACACGATGCAGCTCGCCCACGACGCGGCGCTGCGCTCGACGGCGCGCGCGATCTACGACACGGTCTATCCCACCGACGACCGGGTGCCGTTCGACTTCGACGACGCCGAGCGATACGGGACGATCCACTATCGCCAGGCGGTCGACGCGGCGATCGAGGCCCGCGCCGCGCTGGCGACGCCGCAGGACCGCCAGCCGACCATGCTGTGAGCGCCAACCACCGGGTCGAGACCCTGATGGAGGCGATGGGCCGGGGCTTCAACGTGGCGGTCCACTGCCGCCGCTGCGGTCGCCGCCGCGTGCTGTCCTCCCCCGCGCTTATGCGCGTCTGGATGCGCCGGGGCTGGCCGATGCGCATCGCCCGCCTGCACGAGCACCTGCGATGCGAGGCGTGCCGTCCGAACGACGTGGAGGTGACCCTCACGGGTGCCAAGGCCGACGGCTTCCGGCAGCCGCGACTTGACCCGGAGGACGGAGGGTAGGATCACGCGCAGGATGGCACGTGCAACTATGAAAAGAATGACGGACGACGAGGCATGGGCCCTCGCCCTCCGCTGGGTCACCGACGCCAACGCCGGGAAGGGC
>CALMGC010000248.1 GCA_937863505.1 uncultured Sphingomonadales bacterium
CGTTTGAAAGGCGCGCGGTGGTGGTGGACGCGAATGTCGAGCGGGTGGTGGCGCGGCTGGCGGCCATCGACACGCCGCTGCCGGGCGGGCGCGCCGCGATCCGCGCGGCGGCGGACGCGGTCACGCCGGGCGAGCGGGCGGGCGACTTCGCGCAAGGGATGATGGACTTGGGCGCGACGATCTGCACATCCAGGAAGCCGCGCTGCCTGCTGTGCCCGTTGCGCGAGGACTGCGCGGGGTACGCGACGGGCGCCCCCGAGGCCTATCCGGTCAAGGCGGTGAAGAAACCGCGCCCGAAGCGGTACGGAACGGTGTTCTGGCTGGAGCGGGTCAGAGCGGGCGATCTACCGATCACCCCCGTCACCCTCCCCGGCGAAGGCCGGGGCCCGGTTCCGACGGATGCGGCTGGGCCCCGGCCTTCGCCGGGGAAAGCGGGAGGACAGGAAGAGCGCGGGAGGGAAATCCTCCTCGTCCGCCGCCCGTCCCGCGGCCTCCTCGGCGGGATGCGCGCTCTCCCCACCGGCCCCTGGGTCGACGCGCCGCCCGGCCTCGACGGCGCGCCCGGCGCGACCGACTGGCGGGTATTGCCCGAAACGGTGGAGCATGGTTTCACCCACTTCACCCTTCAACTGGCGCTTGCGGTGGGAGAGGCGCGCGAGCATGTCGACGGCGAGTGGTGGCCGGTCGATCGGTTGGACGAGGCGGGACTGCCGACGCTGTTCAGGCGGGCGGCGGAGGCGATGGGGAGAGCGCGATGAGGACGACACGCTGGATCGGGACGGCGGCGCTGGCGTTGGCGGCGACGGTCTCTTGGGGACAGGTGCGGCGGGTCCCGGCGGGGCACATTCCCGTGCCGCGGATGCCGATCCCGGTTTCCGCCTTGCTCCCGCAGACGTCCGCGTTGTTCGACGGCTATGTCCGCGACGGCAAGATGCCCGGCATCGTCGGCGCGTTCGGGCGAGGCGACGGGCCGACCCTGTTCGTCACCGCCGGGCGGATCGCGGACAGTGCCAACGCCCCCGCCGCCGACCCCGACTCGCTGTGGCGCGTGTATTCGATGACCAAGCCCGTTACCGCCACCGCCGCGATGATGCTGATCGAGCAGGGCAAGCTCGGCCTCGATGATCCGGTGTCGAAATACATCCCCGCCTTTGCGCACATGCGCGTGCTGACCGACCCCGACCACTCTCTCGCCAGCCGCCCCGCCGCGCGCCCGATCACGATCCGCAACCTCCTCACTCACACCGCGGGACTCGGCTACAACATCATCACCAAGGGGCCGTTGCTCCACGAGTACGAGCGGCTCGGCATCCTGCCCGGCGCGGTCAACACGACCGTCGAAGCGCAGATGCGCGCCGTGCGCCCGCGCTCGCTTGCCGAGTTCGCGGACCGGGTCGCGGGCCTGCCGCTGATCGCCGATCCGGGGACGAAGTGGAGCTATTCGATCGGGCTCGACGTGATGGGCCGCGTGATCGAGGTCGCCTCGGGCCAGCCGTTCGATACCTTCGTCAACACGCGCATCTTCGTCCCGCTGGGGATGCGGTCGAGTTACTGGCAGGTGCCTGCGAGCGAGGCGGGACGGCTGGCGACCAACTATGCGTTCGTGGGCGACAACCCGCTCGTTCCCGACGCCAAGGGCGCGACGCGGCTGCCGCTCGACCCCGGCGCGACGTCGGTGTTCCTCCAACGGCCGAGCTTTCCCTATGGCGGCGCGGGGCTGGTGACGAGCGCGCGCGATTACGACCGGTTCGCGCACATGCTCGCGAACAACGGGTCGCTCGAAGGCGTGCAGATCATGCGACCGCAGACGGCGGCGCTGATGATGAGCAATTTGTTGCCGCCCGGGGTCGCGTATCACGGCATCAGTGGCACAACCGGGGGCACGCAAGGGACGGCGCTCGGCTATGGCGCGGGCGGGTCGGTGGCGCTGGCCGACACACCGGGCGGCGCGGGCAAGGGCACCTATGCCTGGGGCGGGGCGGCGGGCTCGATCTTCTGGGTCGACCCGACGCGGCGCTTCCGCGCGACGGTGATGGTGAACTATTTCCCCGCCGACCGCTGGCCGGTGCGCGCGGAAACCGCGCGCGCGCTGCTCGCCGACGCGGCGCGGCTGGGGCGGTGAAAGCTTTGGAGAGGTCTGGGCCGGGCTTCACCGGCGGCACGTTCGATCGCGCGGACCGGCTGCGCCACGATAAGGCCGCGCTGGCAGCGGCGGCGGCGGACCCGCGCGCGCGGTTGCTGGTGCTCGGCGCGGGGTACATGCCGGAGATCGGCGACGACGGGCGGCTCGGCTGGACGACGCTCGCCGACGCGCCGGAGAAGGCGGCGCTGGTGCTGCTCGGGCTCGACGAGGAGGCACCCCGCTTCGCCGCGATCACGGGCGAGGCGGGCGGCGCGTCGTTCCGCTCGCCCGCGCTGCTGGCTGCGCTCGATACGATGCAGGCGGGCGAGGCGGCGACCTGGGCGGCGGCGCGGAGTGTGCTCGACTGGCACGCGCGGCACCGCTTCTGCGCGAACTGCGGGAGCGCCACCGCGGTGTTCCGCGCGGGCTGGGGGCGGCGCTGCCCGACTTGCACGACCGAGCATTTCCCGCGCACCGACCCGGTCGTGATCATGATCGCCGAGCATGACGGCCGCGCGCTGCTCGGCCGCCAGCCGAGCTGGCCGGCGGGGCGCTATTCCGCGCTGGCCGGGTTTCTGGAGCCGGGCGAGGCGATCGAGGAGGCGGTCCGCCGCGAGGTGGCGGAAGAGGCGGGCGTCAGCTGCGGCGCGGTGCGCTACATCGCCAGCCAGCCTTGGCCATTCCCGTCGCAACTTATGATCGCCTGCGTGGCGGAAGCGCTGGGCGACACGATCACGCTCGACGCCAACGAGCTGGAAACCGCCGGCTGGTTCACCCGCGACGAGGTCCGCGCGGCGCTGGCGGGGGACGGGCCGTTCGTGGCGCCGCCGCGCTACGCGATCGCGCACACGTTGCTGAGGGCATGGGTGGGGGATTGAGCGCCCGTCGTCAGCGCTTTGCCCCCGCCGCCATCCGCCTGACAATATCGTAGCGCTGCGCCCACCCGGCCTGCTCGCCGTTGCTGCGATACAGCGCGGTCAGAAATGCCTGGTCCTCGGCGGTCAGTCCGGCGGGCCCTCGCTCGCCCCGGTCGCGCGCGGCGAACAGCGACAGGATCGTGCCGGGCCCGTAGTCGGCGTCCAGCTTCGGGCGCGCGAGCGCGACCAGCGCGACATAGTCGGCTAGCTGCTGCCAGACGAGCCCGTTCAGCTTGTCGAGATCGACGATCACGATCGACGCGGTCAGGCTTTCGTGGGTGGGCATCTTTATGCGCGAGTTGAGCGCGTAGCTGTTGCAATAGCCCTCCACCGCGCAATCGCTCACCACGGTCTGCGAACCCTGTATCCAGCGTACCGGGCGCGGCACCAGCAGCGGGTTGATCCCCGCGCCATGCGCGACGCCATAATTCGGGTTGCCGAACAGGCCCGGCGACCGCTTGACCAGCGCCCTCGTGAACCCGTCCGCGCCGGTCGTTCCGATCACGAAGACGTTCGGGGCGCAGCGCTCGGCGGGCGGCTTCAACCCGAGCGAGTCGGCGAGGCTCGTCAGCCGTGCCTTGATGAACGCGCCGTGCCGATCGTCGAACCCGATCACGCTCGCGCACACGCTGCGATGCCAGCGCGATAGCTGCCGGCCCTGGGTCGAGCGCGTGAGCGCTTCGGTCAGCCGCCGGAGTTCGGCGTCGGTGCTTCCGCGCACCACCACGTCCGCCGGGGGAGCTGGGGCTGCCGGGCGGGCGGTTTCGGCTTGCTGCGCTCGAAGCGCGAGTGCGAGAGCGGCGAGCATGGGCAAGAGGGTGCGCTGGCCTGCCGTCCCCGTCAATCCGGCGCGCGTAGTAGCGACCGGGGGCAGGGCGGGCGCGACTTCACTCCTTCGCGGCCAGCGTCTCCGCGATCAGCCGGCGGGTGTTCGCCACGCCGTACAGCGCGATGAAGCCGCCCATGCGCGGGCCCTGACTAGAGCCGAGCAGCGTCTCGTACAGCGCGCGGAACCAGTCGCGTAGGCGCTCCGCCCCGAACCGCTCCTTGCCGATCGCGTAGACGAGATTCTGGAGCTCCTCCGCGCCCGCGCCTTCCGGCAGCGCGGCGAGCGCCGCGTCAAGGTCGCGCAGCGCCGCCGCTTCCGCTTCCGTCGGCGCGCGGCGGTGGAGCGTGGGCGCGACATGGTCGCGGTTGTACGCCAGCGCGTGCCCGATCAGCCGGTCGAGCGCGGGATAACGCTCCGGCGTCGCGTCGGGGAGGTAGCGCGCGAGATACGCCCAGACTTGGCTCCCGCTCGCCTCGCCGCCGAGTACGCCGACGAGGTTGAGCAGCAACCCGAACGACACCGGCGGCGCGGCGGCGGGCGGCTCGCCACTGTGGATATGGTGGACCGGGTTGCCGAGCCGCTGCTCAAGGGGCTGAGCGTGATAATCCGCCGCCGACTTCCAGTAATCCTCCACCGCGCGCGGGATGACGCCGAGGTGCAGCTGCTTCGCGCGCCTCGGCTCGCGGTACAGGAAGTAGGCGAGGCTTTCCTCCGGCCCGTAGCGCAGCCATTGGTCGAGGCTCAGCCCGTTCCCCTTTGACTTGCTGATCTTCTCGCCCGCCTCGTCGAGGAACATCTCGTAGTTGAAGCCCTCGGGCGGGCGCGCGCCCAACGCGCGAGCGATCTTCCCCGATTGCGTCACCGAGTCGATCAGGTCCTTGCCCGCCATCTCGTAATCGACGCCGAGCGCGACCCAGCGCATCGCCCAGTCGACTTTCCATTGCAGCTTGGCGAGGCCGCCGAGCGCGGACTGGACGACGCGCTCGCCGCCATCGTCAAACGCGACCAGGCCCGCGTCCGCATCGACCACCTCGACCGGCACCTGGAGCACTACGCCCGTCGTCGGGCTGATCGGCAGCACGGGGGAGTAGGTTTCGCGCCGCTCCGCCCGGAGCGTCGGCAACATGATGTCGAGGATTGCCTGATAGTGGCGCAGCACCAGCCTTAGCGCATTGTCGAACCGCCCGGCGGAATAATAGTCGGTCGACGAGGCGAACTCGTATTCGAACCCGTAGCGATCCAGAAACTCGCGCAGGCGGGCGTTGTTGTGCGCGGCGAAGCTCTCGTGCGTCCCGAACGGGTCGGGGATGCGCGACAAGGGCTTGCCGAGGTTGGCGCGCAGCAGCTCGCCGTTCGGGACATTGTCGGGCACCTTGCGCAAGCCGTCCATGTCATCGCTGAACGCGATCAATCGCGTCGGCGCGTCCGACAATGCGGCGAAGGCGCGCCGGACCATCGTCGTCCGCAGCACCTCGGTGAAGGTGCCGATATGCGGCAGCCCCGAGGGGCCATAACCGGTCTCGAACACGATCGGAGCGCCGCCCGGCTTCCCCTCCGGCCAGCGCTTGAGCAATTTGCGCGCTTCCTCAAACGGCCAGGCTTTGGACAGGAGGGCGGCGTCGCGAAACTCGGTCATGGCGCGGGCATCTGACGCTTTGGGGGCGCAAGCGCAAATGCTATGGGGAGCGGATGGAGATGACCCCGCTTCCGGACTCGCTGCAGCCGTTCCCGCTGCGGATCGAGGATTACGAGCTGCTCGACCGCGCGGGCGTGTTCGAGGGCAGGCGGGTCGAGCTGATCGAAGGGGTGATCGTCGCGGTGAACGCTGAACATCGACCGCATACGCGCGTGAAGAACGAATTGATGTTTCGCTTTCGGCTCGCGCTGGAGGCACTCGGGTCTAACCTGGAAGCGTTTGTCGAACCGACGCTGGCGCTCCCGCCGCGTAACATGCCCGAGCCCGATGTAGTCGTGGCGAGCGTACCGACCAACGGGAATGACTATTTTCGATTGCAGCATATGGTGCTGGTCGTCGAGGTCGGCGCGAGTACGTTGCGTAGCGACCTTGGGACGAAACGCCGGATGTACGCCACCCAAGGAGTTCCGGAGTGTTGGGTGGTCGATGTTCACGGGCGCGAGGTGCATCAGTTCTGGACCCCGCGCGACGGCGCATTCCAGAACGAGCGCGTCGTCCCCCTCGCCGGCGAACTCCGCTCGCTCACGGTGCCCGAACTCGCCATCGACGGGACCGGCATCCTGTAAACCGTTGCCGTTCCGTTCCGCGCTCCCCATAGCGGGCGGGCGATGGACCCGTTTCCCCACCCCGCGCTCCACGCCGGCCATGCGGGCATCTGGATCGCCACCGCCGAGGAATGCCGCGAGGTCGGGCGGGGCGAAGCGATCCGGCTGGTCGCGGACACGCCCGTCATCCTGCTCAACGCCGCGCTGATCGGGCAGCGACTGGGCTATGCGGAGCTGTCGGGGCTCGACCTCTTGGAGCTGTTCGCGTTCATCCACCCGGCGCGCTTCGCCGTGCCCACCCCGGCGGGGCTGGCGCGCGCAGTGGACCTGTCGCCGCCCGAGGCGGACGCGGACGTCGCGCCGTTCCTGCGCGAGGCCGCCGCCGCGCTGCTCGCCACCACCGACGGCGCGTGGCCCGAGCGCGAGGGCGCGTGGAACAGCCTGGGCGCGCTCACCCGGCTGCGCTGGCCCTGGGCCCCGCTCCTCTCCCGACATTTGACCAAGCCCGCCACCTCCGAGCGCGGCCTCTGGGCGCGGCTCCCCGAGTGGGAGGAGGTCGCGCCCCGTCCCGCGCCGCGCACGGTGGTGATCGACCCCGCCGCCGCCGAGGCGCGGCTCCATGAGCTGACCGGCGACGGCGCGGAGGAACGCCCCGGCCAGCGCGCCTATACGCAGGCCGCCGCCGCCGCGTTCGCGCCGCGCAGCGTCCGCGACGCGCCCAACCTCGTGCTGGCGGAGGCGGGGACGGGCATCGGCAAGACATTGGGCTATCTCGCCCCCGCCTCGCTCTGGGCGGCAGAGGCGGGCGGGGCGGTGTGGGTGTCGACCTATACCAAGGCGCTGCAACGCCAGCTCGGGCACGAGTCGCATCGGCTCTACCCCGACGAGGAAACGCGGCGCGCGAAGGTCGTCACCCGCAAGGGGCGCGAGAACTATCTTTGCCTGCTCAATTTAGAGGACGCGCTCCAGGGCGGGTTTCAGGGGCGCGCGGCGGTGCTGGCGCAGCTGGTCGCGCGCTGGGCGGCGTATAGCGCGGACGGCGACATGGTCGGCGGCGACCTGCCCGGCTGGCTCCCGACGCTGTTCCGCCGCAACGCCAGCCCTGCGCTGACCGACCGGCGCGGCGAGTGCGTCTATGCGGGCTGCCCGCATTACCGCCGCTGCTTCATCGAGCGCACCGCGCGCGCCTCGGCGGAGGCGGACATCGTCGTCGCCAACCACGCGCTGGTGATGGTCAACGCCGCGCGCGGGCGCGAGCTGGCGACGCGCCCGACCCGCTATGTGTTCGACGAGGGCCACCACCTCCACGACGCCGCCGACGGCATGTTCGCGGTCGCGTTGACCGGCGCGGAGACGATCGAGCTGCGCCGATGGATTTTGGGACCGGAAAGCACCGGGCGCGGGCGGCGGCGTGGCCTTGCCGCGCGGCTGTCCGATGTCGCCAGCTATGACGAAGCGGGGGCGCGCGCGATCGCCGACGCGGTCGAGGCGGCGCGCGCGCTGGCGAGCGAGGGATGGCTGGGCCGTCTCGCCGAGGGGCAGCCGTTCGGCGCGGTGGAGCAGCTCCTCGCCGCCGTACGTGGGCTCACCTATGCGCGCGCCGAACAGCCGGGCGATGCGGGCTATGGGCTGGAGACCGAACTCGCCGAGCCTACCCCCGAGCTGATCGAGGCGGCGGGCACCTGCGCGCACGCGCTCGACGCGCTCGTCCGTCCGCTGGTCACGCTCGGGCGGCGGTTGGAGGCGGTGCTCGCCGAAGCGCCCGACTGGCTCGACGCGCCCGCCCGCGCGCGCGTCGAGGGCGCGATCGCCTCGATCGGCTGGCGCGCGGACACGGTGGGCGCGTGGCTGGCGCTGCTCGCGCGTGTCGGCGGGCCCGCTGACCCGGACTTCGTCGACTGGCTCGCGGTCGACCGCGCGGAGGGGCGCGAGTGGGATGTCGGCCTCCACCGCCATTGGCTCGACCCGACCCGCCCCTTTGCCGCAACCGTGCTCAAGCCCGCGCACGGTGCCCTCGTCACCAGCGCGACGCTGACCGCCGGGGGCGACTGGGCGACCGCCGAGGCGCGGGTGGGCGCGCCGCATCTCGCCCGCGCGCCCGCCCGGTTCGAAGCGGCGAGCCCGTTCGATTACGCCGCCAACGCGGAGGTGCTGATCGTCACCGACGTCAAGCGCGGGGACATGGCGGCGCTCGCCAACGCCTATGCGCGGCTGATCGTCGCAGCGGGGGGCGGCACGCTGGGGCTGTTCACCGCCATCCGCCGCCTGCGCGCGGTCCACGCGCGCGTCGCCGACCGGCTGGCGCGGGAAGGCTTGCCGCTCCACGCGCAGCATGTCGACCCGATCGACACGGGGACGCTGGTCGACATCTTTCGCGATGACCCGCACGCGTCGTTGCTCGGCACCGATGCGCTCCGCGACGGAGTCGACGTGCCGGGCCACTCGCTGCGGCAGGTGGTGATGGAGGGCGTGCCCTGGCCCAAGCCGACCGTACTACACGCGGCGCGGCGGCTGGAGGGCGGCGGCTCCGCCTATGACGACCGCATCGTCCGCGCGCGGCTGGCGCAGGCGTTCGGGCGGCTGATCCGCCGTGCGGACGATCGCGGCGTGTTCGTGATGCTCTCCGCCGCGATGCCCTCGCGGCTGCTCGCGGCGTTTCCGCCCGGCGTTTCGGTCACGCGCGTGACGCTCGACGAAGCGGTCGCGCGGGTCGCGACGCGGCTTTCCATCGGCGCGCCTGTGGGGCAAGGCGCGCCCGCGATCGCTTGAACCGGAGAGCCCGACGTGAAGACGCTGTTTCTGCTGCGCCACGCCAAGTCGGGCTTCGACGAGCCGCCCGTGCGCGACCTCGACCGCGCGCTGAATGCCAAGGGCCGCCGCGCCGCCCGCACCGTCGGCCGCCATCTGCGCGAGACCGGCGCGGCGTTCGACCATGTGCTCGCCTCCCCCGCGCGCCGCGTCGCGGAAACGCTGGCGGAGGTGGAGGGGGGCTATGGCCGAGCGCTGTCGCCCGTGGTGGAAAAGCAACTCTACCTCGCCTGCGTCGAGACATTGCTGGAGCTCGTCCACGCGCTTCCCCCGGAGGCGGAGGCGGCGCTGCTCGTCGGGCACAATCCGGG
>CALMGC010000249.1 GCA_937863505.1 uncultured Sphingomonadales bacterium
GGTGCGCCCCGCGCCGACGCCGAGCGCGAGCAGCGCCGCGACCAGCGTCGCGCCCACCGTCTGCCCCGCCAGCCGGACGGTGGAGACGAGCCCGCCAGCCGCCGCCGCCCGCTCGCGCGGGGCGCTGCCGATGATCAGTCGCGCGTTGGGCGGCAGGAACGTGCCGAAGCCCGATCCGCATAGCGCCATCCGCCACGCCACGTCGAAATAGCTCGGGTGCGCGGGCATGAACGCGAGCAGCAACAGCGCGGCGAACGACACCCCCATGCCGACCCCGCCCAGTACCCCCGCCGGAACGCGATCGGACAGGTACCCCGCCAGCGGCGCGACCACCATGTTGGTGGTCGGCCACGGCGCGATGCACGCGCCGATCGTCGCGGCGGAATAGCCCAGCGCCGCCAGCCGGAACGGGGTGGAAACGAGCAACGTCATCGACGCGGTGAACGCGACGAACGCGCCAAAGGCGGACAGCGCCAGCACCGGCCGCGCGAGCAGGTCGACGGGCAGGATCGGGTTCGGCTCGCCGCGTTCGCGCCGGACGAAATACACGCCGACCAGCACCCCTGCGAGCACGATGGCGGCGGCGACCACCGGGCTGTCGCCGTGGACCAATGCCTCGAGCCCGCTGCTCACCAGCCCGAACATGCCTGCGCACATGATCGCGCCCGCGACGTCGAACCGGGCGTGTTGCGGCGCGGGATTCGGGATCGCGCGCCCGAGCGCGAGGCTCAGCAACGCGAACGGAATGGCGCTCGCGAACACCCAGGGCCAGGGCGCGATCTTGAGCACCAGCCCGCCGATCGTCGGCGCCGCCGCCGCCGAGGAGGCCACCACCACAGAGTTGATGCCGAGCCCGCGCCCGAGCTGGTTGGATGGGTAGATCAGCCGGATCAGCGCCGACGACACGCTCAGCACCGCCGCCGCGCCGATCGCCTGCGCCGCGCGGACGACCAGCAGGAACGGCAGGCTCTTGGCGAAGAAGCATAGCAGCGTCGCGACCGTGAAGAGCGCCTGTCCGCCCTGAAAGGTGCGCTTCAGCCCGACGCGCTCTCCCAGCCCCGCGAACGGGAGCAGCAGCATCACCAGCATCACCTGATACACGGTGACGATCAACACCACGGAGCTCTGCGCCTCGTGCAGGTCGCGGGCGATGGTGGGCAGCGCGACATTGGCGACGCCGCCGTCGATCACCACCAGCGCGGAAGCGAACGACATCGCCGCGACGGCGAGGTAGCGACGGGGAAAGGGGAGGCCATCGGTCATGTGCCGGAAGCCATAGCGCCTCGGGCGGGGAGGGGAACAACTTGCGTGTGGTCGGGCGACGCGGCACAGCGGCGGCTCGGGCCATGAAGGAGCGGATATGCGGGGGATGACACGGACGCTGGCGACGGCGTTGGCGCTTGCGGCGGGGCCGATCGCGGCGCAGACGGCGCGGATGACCGACACCGACCCTTATCTGTGGCTCGAGGACAAGGACGGGGCCAAGCCGCTCGCCTGGGTCGAGGCGGAGAATGCGCGCACCCTGCCGCGGCTCCAGAACGACCCCCGCTATCAGACCTTCTACGCGCAGGCGCTCGCCATCGCGGCGGCCAAGGACCGCATCCCCGCGCCCGAACAGGTGGGCGGGCGCATTCTCAACTTCTGGCGCGACGCGGAGCATCCGCACGGGCTTTGGCGCTGGACCACCGAAGCGGACTACGCCTCGCCCGAGCCGCACTGGACGACGCTCCTCGACCTCGACGCGCTCGGCAAGGCGGAGGGCAAGACTTGGGTGTGGAAAGGCTATTCCTGCCTTCATCCCGAAGAGCGCTTCTGCCTCGTCAACCTGTCCGAGGGCGGCGAGGACGCGGTGGAGCTGCGCGAGTTCGATCTCCAGACCGGGCGCTTCGTCGAGGGCGGCTTCCACCTGCCCAAGTCGAAACAGGACGCGACCTGGATCGACCACGATACATTGCTCGTCAGCCGCGACTGGGGCGCGGGGACGCTGACCCAGTCGGGCTATCCGTTCGTGGTCAAGCTAGTGAAGCGCGGAATACCGCTCTCGGCGTCGACCGAGGTGTTTCGCGGCGCGCCGGGCGATCAGGTGTCGACCGCCAGCTATGATCTCCGCGACGCGCGCGGACATCGGCTGATCGTGATCCAGCGCGGCGTGACGTTCTTCGGGTCGGAGAAGTCGCTCTACACCCCGCATGGGCTCGTTCGCCTCGACCTGCCGCCGCGCGCGATGCCGGTCGACCTGCTCGATGGGCAGGTGATCTTTCAGACGAGTGATCCATGGGGCGCGGTGCCCGCGGGCGCGGTGGCGAGCGCGCCGCTGGCGGAGGTGGAGCGCGGCGTCCTCAACCCGACCGTGATCTTCGCCCCCGGCCCGCGCCAGTCGGTCGAGCAGATCACCGCCACCCGGGACAAGGGGCTGCTGGTCGTCTCCGACAATGTCCGCAGCCGCGCCTATACGCTGTCGCACGGTCCCGCCGGGTGGACGCGGACGCCGGTGGAGATGCCCGACAACGCGACCATCGGCGTGACCAGCGCGACGGACAAGAGCGACCACGCCTTCCTGACCGTCACCGGCTTCCTGACGCCGACCAGCCTCTATACGCTCGACGCCGCCGCGCCCGCGCCGCGGGTGATCAAGTCGCTGCCCCCGCGCTTCGACGCGTCGAACGACATCGTGGAGCAGTTCCAGGCGATTTCGACGGACGGCACCAAGATACCGTATTTCGTCGTCCATCCGCGGGACGTGACGCTGGACGGCACCACGCCGACGATCATGACCGCCTATGGCGGGTTCGAGGTGTCGATGACGCCCACCTATTCGGGCGTCACCGGCAAGCTGTGGCTGGAGCGGGGCGGCTCTTACGTGCTCGCCAACATTCGCGGCGGCGGCGAGTTCGGCCCCGCCTGGCACGACGCAGGGCGCAAGACCAAGCGCCAGGTGATCTACGACGACTTCGCCAGCGTCGCGAAGGATCTCGTCGCGCGGCGGCTGACCAGCCCGGCCAAGCTCGGCATCTATGGCGGCTCCAATGGTGGGCTGCTGATGGGGGTGGAGTTCAACCAGCATCCCGATCTGTGGAAAGCGGTGGTGATCCAAGTGCCGCTGCTGGACATGATCCGTTACGAGCACATCGCAGCAGGCGCGTCATGGGTGGACGAATATGGCAGCGTCACCAACCCCGACGAGCGCGCGTTCCTCCAGACGATCTCGCCGTACCAGAACCTGAAGCGCGGGGTGGCGTATCCCGAGCCCTATATCTGGACGACCACCAAGGACGACCGCGTCGGCCCGCAACATGCGCGTAAGTTCGCGGCGCGGATGAAGGAATACGGGCTACCCTATCTGTTCTACGAGGATACGGCGGGCGGCCATTCGGGGGATGCCGACATCGAGCAGGGCGCGCGGTTGCAGGCGCTCCAGATGGTGTACTTCTCGCAGAAGCTGATGGGACCGGCGGGGGCGATCGCGGCGAAGTAGCGCGGTGTTGAGTTGGGACGTTTGCCGCCACGTCGTCAGACGGACAGCTTCGCTGCCCGCTGCCCGACGTGGCGAGTCCTGGCCTTGCTTGAGCAAGGCCAGGCCGCCCGCATCCTACGCCGCGCGCAGCTCGTAGGGCCTGATCTCGCCCGACAGGTACAGGTTCCTCGCCTTGGCGCGGGACAGCTTGCCCGAGCTGGTGCGGGGCAGGGTGCGCGGGGGGATCAGCTCGATCACGCAGTTCATGCCCGTGACCGAGCGGACGCGCTCGCGGATTTCCTCGCGCAGCCGCACCCGCTCCGCCTCGTCCGAGCTCCTGCATTGCACCAGCACCGCGGGCGTCTCCTCGCCGCCC
>CALMGC010000250.1 GCA_937863505.1 uncultured Sphingomonadales bacterium
GTGCTCGGCGCGGCGGCGGCGGTCACGAGCGCCGCGACGCTGGCGGGGCGTGCGCGGTTGCCCGTCCGCCTGGCGCTGCTCGCCGGGGGAGGCGCGATATGCGCGGGCGTGCTGCCGCTGGTCGACGCGCGTTGCATCGCCGGGCCGTTCGGCGCGCTCGACCCGCTCGTGCGCTCCTTATGGTATCAACAGGTCAGCGAGGGTCTGCCCTTGTGGGACCAGCAGCCCGGCTGGGCTGCGCTGTCGCTGGGTCTGCCGCTTGTCGCGCTGGTGGGCGCGGGGCTCGCGCTCGGTCGAAGCGAGGGCGAACGCCGCGCCGCCTGGTGGCTGATGCTCGGCGCGCAGGTCGCGACCTTGCTGGTGTCCGTAGAGGTGGCGCGCGCGGCGGCGACCGCCAACGCGGTCGCGGTGCCGGGCGGCACGGTGGTGCTGCTCGCGCTTCTGAAGCGTGCGCGTCGCGTGTCCCGTGCGGTGCCTCGCACGGTCGCGACCGCGGGGGCGCTGCTGTCCGCGACACCCGGCTTGGCCATCCTGCCCTTCGTGGCCGCGAACGGGGCGGAGGGGCGGAACGCGCAATCCCGCGTCCTCGCCCGCACGGGCCGGACCCCCTGCACCGACAACGCGGATGCGCGCGCGCTGGCGGTACTGCCCCCCGCGCGCGTGTTCGCATCGCTCGACATCGCGCCGGAGATCATCGCCGCCACCGGGCATCGCGCGATCACCAGCGGCCATCACCGCAACGCCCGGGCGATGCACGACGTAATCGCGGTTTACACTGGTTCACCGGATCAGGCGCGGCGAATCGTCGCGCGTTACCGCGCCGATTACCTCGTCGGCTGTCCCGGCATGGTGGAACTGTCCGTGTACCGCGACGCGGCCCCCAACGGGCTGTGGGCGCGGCTGGAGCGGGGCGAGACGCCCGCCTGGCTGCGACCGGTGCGACTGCCGGGCTCGCCGATGCTGGCCTGGCGCGTGGTCCGCCCCATTTAATCTCCTTGTCGAGTCGCCCCGCGCGTCGCAAGGATCGCGCGTCGATGACACGCGCGCCCGATCTTCACTGGTGGCAGACCCGGCGGTTCGTGCTCGCGGTGGCGCTGCTCGCCGCGGTGCCGCTGCTCTGGCCGACGGTGCCGCCGCTGGTCGACCTGCCCGGGCATATGGGCCGCTATCGGGTACAGCTGTCGATCGCCGACCAGCCCTGGCTTGGGCAATGGTATGATTTCCATTGGCAGCTGATCGGCAATCTCGGCATCGACCTTCTGATCGTGCCGATGGCCAAGCTGTTCGGGCTGGAGCTCGGCACCAAGCTGATCGTGCTCGTCATCCCGCCGCTGACGGTCGCCGGGCTGCTCTGGATCGCGCGCGAGGTGCACGGGCGCATCCCGGCGACCGCGCTGTTCGCGTTGCCGCTCGCTTACGGGTTTCCGTTCCAGTTCGGCTTTGTCAATTTCGCGCTGTCGATGGCGTTGGCCTTGTGCCTGTTCGCCTGGTGGCTCCGGCTCGCGCGGCTGGGGCGGATCGGGTTTCGGGCGGCGGTGTTCGTGCCGCTGTCGTGCCTGCTATGGCTGTGTCACACCTTCGGCTGGGGCGTGCTGGGCGTGCTCGCCTTTTCCGCCGAGATGATCCGCCAGCATGACCTGCTCTTCGGCGAGACCCGGCCCGGCCACCGCATCGAGTGGACGCGCGCGGAGGCGTGGCGCTGGGCGCGGGCATGGGTGCGCGCGGGGCTGGGCGTGCTGCCGCTCGCGATCCCGCTCCTGCTGATGGCGGTCTGGCGATCGGGCGACCATGTCGGCGGGCAGACGTTCGACTGGTTCAACTGGCGCGCCAAGATCGGCTGGGTGCTGATGGTGCTGCGCGACCGCTGGCTGTTCTTCGACGTGGCCTCGACCGCGATCCTGTACCTCGTCCTGCTGAGGGGTTTCCGCGCGCCGTTTCAATATTCGCGGCACTTGGGGTTGTCGGCGCTGTTCCTGTGCCTCGTCTATCTGCTGCTCCCGCGCGTGGTGTTCGGCTCGGCCTATGCCGATATGCGGCTCGCGCCGTTCGCGGTGGCGATCGCGGTGATCGCGATCCGGCCGCGGCGCGGGCTGTCGCCGCGCGGGGCGACGACGCTGGCGGTGGCGGGGCTTGCCTTTGTCGTTGTGCGGATGGTGGCGACGACGTGGAGCTTCGCTACGTTCGACGACAGCTACGGGCGTCAGCTCGCCGCGCTCGACCACCTGCCGCGGGGTGCGCGACTGGTCAGCTTCGTCGGCGAGACGTGCCACAACCAGTGGACGATGTCGCGGCTGGAACACCTCCCCGCGATGGCGATGGTGCGGCGCGAGGCGTACACCAACGACCAATGGTCGATGGCGGGCGCGCAGCTGCTCACCGTCCGCTACCGCGCGGCCGATCACTACGCGCACGACCCGTCGCAGATCGTCACCGCGGTGCAATGCCCGCGCGAGTTCTGGCGCCCGATCACGCGCAGCCTCGCGCGCTTCCCGCGCGACGCGTTCGACTATGTTTGGCTGATCCGGGTGCCAACGTACGACCGCGCGCTCGAGCGGGGGCTGGTGCCGGTGTGGCGCGGCGAGGGGACCAGCGCGCTGTTCCGGGTCGACCACCGCGTGCCCGCGCCGGAGATGCCGGCGACGATCAGGCCGCCGCGTTACTGACCCTTCTTGATTCTCCCCACTCGTGGGGAGGGGAACCGCCGCCGCAGGCGGTGGTGGAGAGGGCTGGCCGAGTACACGCTCCCGCAGCCCCCTCCACCACCGGGCTACGCCCGCCACGGCTCGCTTTGCGAGCCGACTTCGCGGATGCGACATGCCCCCGGCATGTCGCTATTCGCCGCTGCGTCCTCCTTCCCGTGAACGGGGAGGATCAAGGCGTTACTGACCCTTCTTGAACGGCGTCATCTCGCCGAGAAACGCCTGATCCGCCTCCACCGACGCGCGTTCCCGCCGCACGAAGTCGGCGACCGCGCGGCGGAAGCCCGCGTCGGGGATGTAGTGCGCGGACCAGGTCGGCACCGGCGCATAGCCGCGCGCCAGCTTGTGCTCGCCCTGTGCCCCCGCCTCGACCCGCGCCAGCCCGCGCGCGATGGCGGCGTCGATCGCCTGATAATAACAGAGCTCGAAGTGGAGAAACGGCACCTCCTCCGTCGACCCCCAGTAGCGGCCATAGAGTGCGTCCGCGCCGACTAGATTGAGCGCCCCCGCGATCGGGCGGCCTCGCCGCTTCGCCAAGATCAGCAGCACCCGATCCCCCATCGTCCGCCCGATCTCGGTGAAGAACGCGCGGGTCAGGTAGGGGCGCCCCCACTTCCTACTCCCCGTGTCCTGATAGAAGCGCCAGAATGCGTCCCACTCCGCCTCGCCGATCGCGTCGCCGGAAAGGTGGACGATCTCTAGCCCCTCGACCGCCGCCGCGCGCTCCTTGCGGATCGCCTTGCGCTTGCGGCTGGAGAGCGCGGCGAGGAAGTCGTCGAACGTGGCGTAACCGTCATTGGCCCAATGAAACTGCGTTCCCTCGCGGACCAGCCAGCCGGCCGCCTCGAACAACGGCAGCTGTTCGGGCGCGATAAAAGTCGCGTGCGCGCTCGACAGGTCGTGCTGCTCGACCACCGCCTCCAGCCCGGCGATCAGCGCGGGGGCAGCACCGGGGTCGCGCAGCAGCAGCCGGGGGCCGGGGACGGGCGTGAACGGCACCGCGATCTGGAGTTTGGGGTAATAGTTCCCGCCCGCGCGCGTCCACGCGTCGGCCCAGCCATGATCGAAGACATATTCGCCCTGGCTGTGCGACTTGGCATAGGCGGGGGCGATCGCGGCGGGGCGACCGTCCGCGCCGTCGACGATCACCGGCACCGCCTGCCATCCGCTCCGCCCGCCGACGCTGCCCGAGCGTTCCAGCGCGGACAGGAAAGCGTGGCTGAGGAATGGGTTATCCGCGCCCGCGCAGGCATCCCAATCGGCGGGGTGGACCGAAGCGACGCCGTCGGCGAGGCGGACCGAGACGCTGTCGGTCGCGCCGCCGCGGGTCACCGGACCTGGACGATCGCGTCCACCTCCACCGCCGCGCCGAGCGGGAGCGCCGCGACGCCCACCGCGCTGCGCGCATGTCGCCCGGCGTCGCCGAACAGCGATTGCATCAGCTCGGACGCGCCGTTGGCGACCTTGGGCTGGTCGGTGAAGGCAGGCGCGGAGTTGACGAACACACCGAGCTTCACGACGCGCTCGACGCGCGATAGATCGCCGCCCAGCGCCGCCTTCACCTGCGCCACGACCATCAGCCCGCACAGTTCCGCGGCGGCTTGGCCGTCCTCGAGCGACAGATTGTCGCCCAGCCGCCCGGTCACGACCTTGCCGTCGCGGAACGGCAGCTGGCCCGACAGGTGGAGCAGCCCGCCTGCCTCGACGGCGGGGACATAGGCCGCGACGGGGGCGGCGGGTTCGGGCAGCGCAAGCCCGCGCTCCGCCAAGACGGTGTCGATACGGTCGATCATAGCGCGGGCGTGACCTCGACGGGCGCGTCGGTCAAGCCGGGCGCGGGTTTACCTTCCGCAAAGCGCGCCTCGATCCACGCCCGCGCCTCCCGCCAGTCGTCGATCCGCGCATGGGCCGCGGGCGCGGGCGGCATGTGCCGCGCCATCTCGGGCTCCGACACCATGTGCAGCCGCCACACGTCGGGCGCATGACGCGCGACCGAGTCGTGATGCACCGCCAGATCGTCGACGAACACCGTCACCGGGCTGCCATGCTCCTCGACCAGCTTCGCGACGGGCGCGCCCTTGCCGCCCATGTTGGTCTCGACCCGCACGTCGATGCCGTGGCCGAGCAGCTGGTCGCGGCGCGGCAGGCGGCACTGGTCGGCGATGTTGGTGAGGATCACCACGTCGGCTTGGGTCCCGATCGCCTCCAGCGCCTCCGCCGCATGAGGCACAAGCGTCTGGCGGTGCATCTCGTCGGGGAAGAAGCGCCCGAGCAGCGCCCACATCTCCGCCGCGTTCGGGCGCGAGCCGTCGCCACGCGTCATCGCATTGGCGAAGTCGCCCCCCGCCATGTCGAAGCGGATGTCGTGCGCCTCGCCCAGCCAGGTGCGGAAATGCCGCACCATGTGCAGCAGCACCTCGTCGCAGTCGCAGATCAGCAGCGGTTTCATTTGTTCTCCAACGCCTCGCGCGCGCGCACCAGCGTTTCCGGCCGGACGCCGAGCTCGTCCGCGCAGGCGACCAGGTCGGGCTCGTTCGCTTCGAGGAAGCCGAGCACCGCGCCCAGCACCGCCGGACTACCCGCGCGCGCCTTGAGGTCCGACGGCGTGAGCCCGGTCAGGTCGAGTAATCGCCCAGCCCGCTGCGGCTCGGCGAGCGTCCACACCAGCGCGCGCAGCGCCAGCTCGTCCGCGTCGGGATTTGTGTCGGGGCCGCGCATCGCCTACTCGCCGTCTCGGGTCGGGAGAAGCCAAGTGGCGAAACGAGTGCTCGTTGTCGAGGACAACGAACTCAATCTGAAGCTGTTTTGCGATCTCCTGCGCGCGCACGATTATCTCGCCGAGCCGGTCCGCGACGGGCGCGAGGCGGTGGCGCGCGCGCGGGCGGTCGAGCCGGACCTGATCGTGATGGACATCCAGATGCCGCACGTCACCGGCTATGAGCTGATCGTCGAACTGAAGGGCGACGAGGCGTTGCGCGCCATCCCGGTCATGGCCGTCACCGCCTATGCGGGCCGCGAGGACGAGGAGCGCATCCGCGCGGCGGGGGCGGACGCCTATGTGAGCAAGCCGATCAGCCTGATGCGCTTCATGGACGCGGTGCGGGCGGTGTTGGCAGGCGTGGCCTAGTTTGACCCAACCTCGTCGGATGTTCAGTCGCCCCGACCTTGAGCCAGAGTTCAGCTTTCACTCCCAAACGAAAACGGGGCGCACCGCTGGCACGGCATCGCCCCGTTCGTAGGAGATGGTAGATATCTCTGTCGCAGATCAGCAGGTGGCGCGTCTTCCGGTGCGACGCAAGCCTCGGCAGCTATCGACCCGGAACCGCGGCGAGCGAACCCGCCCCCCTCACCTCACTTGATCTTGGCTTCCTTGAAGTCGACGTGCTTGCGGACGACCGGGTCGTATTTCTTGAAGCTCAGCTTCTCGGTTTTGGTGCGCGGGTTCTTCTTGGTGACGTAGTAGAAGCCGGTATCGGCCGAGCTGACGAGCTTGATCTTGACGGTGGTCGGCTTGGCCATGGGCCCGATCCTTGTGAAACGCGAGGGAGCGGCACCGGGCACGAGCCCGCCGCTGAAGATGGGCGCGAGTGGCGCAAGGGGCGCGCGAAGTCAAGCCGCGCCCGCCGGTTAACCCCCCTTTCATCGCCGCCGGGACAAGACAGGCGCAAGGGGGAGCAGCCATGCCGCAAGCACTGGATCTGGACACGATCAAGGCGGATCTCAACCGCCGCATCCTCGCGCTCGACCGGCGCGCGCCCACCAGCAGCGCGCGCGAGCTCGCGCCCGATCTCGACGCGATCCGCGCGCTGGCGCACCGCGCGGGGCTCAACCCGGCGGTCACGGTGACGCACTTCGTCGCCTCCGCGCTCGCTCGCGGCGAGCGGGGCGCGCTGGTCAGCGGCTGGCTCCCCGTGCTCCGCGACGCGGTGGCGAGCGAGCGGCAGGATGTCGCCGCCTGCCACTCCTACGCCGCCGCCTGCTCGGTGCGGCTCGCAAGCTAGGTGGACGCGCTGATGGCGGCGCTGGTCGCGGCGGCGCTGGCGCAGGCGGCGGACCGCGCGCCGTGGCTGGCCGCGATCCTCGCCGATCGGTATCGCCGCCCCGGCATCGTGATCGCCGCCGCCGCGCTCGCGCTGGCCGTCGATTACGCGCTGGCGAGCGTCGCGGGCGCGGTCGCCGCGCCCTTGCTCAGCCCCAATGCCAAGCTGCTGCTGCTCGCCTGCGCGCTGCTGCTCGCGGCGGGCGGCATGGTGACCCGCCCCAAGGCGCCCGACCGACTGACCGGCTGGCGCGTCGGCGCATTCGCGACCCCGTTCCTCGGCCTGTTCATCCTCGCGTTCGGCGATGCGACGCAATTTATCGCTTTCGCGCTGGCGGCGCGTAGCCCGGTGCCGGCTCTCGCGGCGGTGGGCGCGACCTTGGGGGCGCTGGCGGTGCTCGCCTTGGCGGCGGTGCTGGGCGAAGAGGCCTATCGCAAGCTGCCGCTCACCCCGATACGCTGGGCGGGCGCGGCGGTGCTCGGGATAGCGGGCGTCGTCCTCGGACTAGAGGCGGCGCGGCTCATCTGACCGGCCCGAGCGTCAGCAGCCACCAGTCGGGCGGCGCGCCGAAGCGCAGCGGCAGATTGCTCGTCCCCGTCCCCGCGCCGATCACCACCGTCCGCGCGCCCTCGAGCACCAGGCCGCAGCGATACCGCTCGCCATAGCGCGACATGCTGATCGGCGGCCCCAGCAACGGCAGCACCACCTGCCCGCAATGCGTATGCCCCGCCAGCACCAGCCCGCGCGCGAAAAACGGCGCGTCGTCAGGCGTGTGCCCCATCACCACCCACGCGCCGGGCAGCCTAGCCAGCGCTGCGAGCACCCGCCTAGGCCGCGCGTGGTTTGTCGCCTCGTCATCGAGGCCGCCGAGCGCCAGCGGCCCGCGCTCGATCGCCTGGTTCTGGAGCAAGGTCACGCCCGCGCGGTCGAGCACGGGCCGCAGCCGCGCGACGCCGACGCCCCAGTCGTGATTACCCGGCACCGCCGCCACCCCGAGCGGCGCATGGAGGCGCGACAACGGCCCGGCGAGCTCGGGCACCGACTCCACTTGCGCGCCCGCGACGAGGTCGCCCGCGATCAGGATCAGGTCGGGGCGTTCGCCGCTGATCCCGTCGGCGATGCGGGTCAGCCGCGCGACGTCCGTACTCGAATTGCCGAGGTGGAAGTCGCTGACCAGCGCCACCCGGATCGGCTTCGCGCCGCGTGGCCAGTCGGCCAGCGCCAGCGTCGCGCGGCGCACCACCGGGTCGCGCCGCGACTCCGCCCATGCGAACAGGAGCAGCCCAGTCAGGAGCAGCGGCAGGAGCAGCAGGAATCGTCGCACGCGCGCGCCCCTAGCCGTGCCGGCCCGGTTGCGCCATGCGTCATGCGCCATGCACGCCTTCGCCGCGCTTCTCGATTCGCTGATCTACACCCGCTCGCGCAACGCCAAGCTCAAGCTGATCGGCGATTACCTGCGCACGACCCCCGACCCGGACCGCGGCTGGGCGATGGCGGCGCTGACCGGCGACCTCGACCTGCCCGGGGTCAAGCCCGCTGTCATCCGCGCGCTGATCGAGGAGCGGGTCGACCCGGTGTTGTTCCGGATGAGCCGCGATTTCGTCGGCGACACGGCGGAGACGGTATCACTGCTCTGGCCCGCGCCCGTCGTGCCCCCCGCCGCTGCGCCGCCGCTTACCGTCACCGCCGTGGTCGAGACGTTGCTGTCGCTGTCCCGCTCCGACGCGCCCCGCGCGCTCGCCTCCATGCTCGACCGGCTCGACGCGGAGGAGCGCTTTGCCCTCCTCAAGATGGCGACGGGCGAGCTGCGCGTCGGCGTGTCCGCGCGGCTCGCCAAGACCGGGCTGGCGCAGGCGTTCGGGCTCGACGTCGATGCGGTGGAGGAGGTGTGGCACGGGCTCGCCCCGCCCTACGCGGCGCTGTTCGCTTGGGGACAGGGCCTTGGCTCCCAGCCGACCCCCGCCGACGTGCCCGTGTTTCGCCCGTTCATGCTTGCGCACGGGCTGGAGGACGCGCGCGTCAGCCTTGCCGATTACGCCGCCGAATGGAAATGGGACGGCATCCGCGTCCAGATCGTGTGCGTCGGCGGCGGGACGCGGCTCTATAGCCGCACCGGCGATGACGTGACCGGCAGCTTCCCCGACGTCGCGCGCGCGTTCGCCACCCCGGGCGTGGTCGACGGCGAGCTGCTGGTGCGCGGCGAGTTTCAGGGCGGGACGTTGGAGGACGGCGGCGGCGCGGCGAGCTTCAACGCGCTCCAGCAGCGGCTGGGGAGGAAGACCGTGTCGGCGAAGATGCTCGCCGATTATCCCGCCTTTGTCCGGCTGTACGATGTCCTGTTCGACGGCGCGGAGGACCTGCGCGAACTGCCCTGGACCGCGCGGCGCGAGCGGCTGGAGGCGTTGATGCCCCGGCTCGACCCGGAACGGTTCGACCTGTCGGAGGTGATCGTCGCGAGTGACTTCACCGAACTGGAGGCGATCCGCGCGGGCGCACGCGACGCGGCGATCGAGGGGGTGATGCTCAAGCGCCGCGATTCGCCCTATGTCGCGGGGCGCAGGGCGGGCCTGTGGTACAAATGGAAGCGCGACCCGCTCACCGCCGATTGCGTGATGATGTACGCGCAGCGCGGGAATGGGCGGCGTTCCTCCTATTACAGCGACTATACCTTCGGCTGCTGGACGGCGGACCCGGCGGCGGGCGGCGAGCTGCTTCCCGTCGGCAAGGCGTATCAGGGCATCACCGACGCCGAGCTGCAACAGCTCGACCGCTATGTGCGCCACCACACGCTCCACCGCTTCGGCCCGGTGCGCGAGGTGGAGAAGACGCTGGTGCTGGAGATAGCGTTCGACTCGATCCACCCGTCCAAGCGGCACAAGTCCGGCGTCGCCATGCGCTTCCCCCGCATCGCCCGGATCAGGACGGACAAGCCCGCGGCGGAAGCGGACCGGCTAGATACGCTGCAACGGCTGATCGCGGCGGACGGGCGGGAGGAGAAGGAGAGTTCCGGAACCACAGGGTGATCGCGGCTTCGCGGGATGCGACCCGAGCTTCCCGTTCCGGCCCGAGTCGCGAGAGCCGGCGCGGCGCGGAAGTTCGCTAAGTTCGCTCTACGTTCGCTTCGATATGCCCTCCCGCACGGGGCCGCACAGGTCACGGCGGGGCGGGTCGAGAGGGACGGGCAACGCGTCGGCCAGCTTGGATCACAACCGATCCAACATTGATAGAGGACCGCAGACAAGGCAGCCGCTCTGGCCCGATTGCGAGCATCGGCTTAGTCGTTCACATCACTGATATGGGAAACAAGCGCGATGACGTGACGGCCGGTGAATTGCTCGCGCAACTGGCCGCCGACCCGAAATACCAGGTTATGAGAGGCGCCTGAGACCGGAAGCTTGCCGATCTCGCTGAGCAGCGCAGATGTGAACAGCAGCCCCTGCTGAACGATCTGGCAGCGGCTGGTGTCATGGTCGATTGGGTTGGACGCTTGATGGAGTGTTCAAACCCAAACACGCGCATCTACCCTGTGCTGCTTGACCATATTGCCAAACCCTACAGCTCTTGGTTGCTGGAGTGGATTGGTCGAGCCTTTGGGCGCAAAGCCGCTCGACCTATCGTTTGGGACAGCCTTATCGCCCTTGTGAAAAGCCCCTCGTTGCAAGAACGTGCGGTAGAGGGCGTCATGGCGTCCATCGCCGAGATGGCGCGGTCAGATGACCTGCATACTTTGATCGACTTGCTGTCTGATCGTTCACTCGGACCCAACCGGATATATCTGGTTAACAAGTTAATGCGGTCAAAACGACCGGAAGCGAGAACTGCTTTGTTGCGCCTTGAAGCCGATCCCGACCTTACCAAGCAAATCACCGCTTGCCTTTCATTGGCCAAGGCTAACGTCGGCTAACCACCATAGGCGACCGCCCGGAACATGCCGGGCGAGTCGCTCGCCCCCCTCCCCTACGCCATCATGCGCTGGATGTCGTCGAGCAGGCGGAGGTGCTCGCGGATCGTCGCGCGCGAGAGCATCGCGAGATGGCGCGTGTGCGGATCGCGGCCTTCCTGGATGTAGCGTTCCTGGATCGCGAGCAGGCGGCGGTGCCCGTCCATCTGGAGCATGGCGTATTGCCGCTCGAAATCGGGGCCGCGCGCGCTCATCAGGCGGTCCAGCATCCGCTGGTCCATCGGTGCGGGCGGCGGGGGCGTGAAGCCCATCTCGCGCATGATGTCCACGACCGTCCGCTGTTCGACCGTCTCGAACTCGGCGAACTCGGCGAGGCGCGGCGCGCGTACCCGGCCCTGCGCCGCCTGGCTCGACCGGAGCGACACGCCGCCGATCGCGAGCGTGTCATTGGCGTAACGTTGCTCGCCCGGGCCCATCGGCATCATCCCGGGACGCGGGCGCGGGCCGCCGCTATACTGGCCGTCGAATTGCGCCATCGCGGGCACAGCGGTGAGGCCCAGCGCGCCGAGCAGGATGTTGCGGCCGAACTTGCGTCGATCCATGATGTATCTCCCTTGCTGAACGCGCAACGGAGAAGATTGCGAAAGGTTCAACGACGCGGGGGTGGAGGCGCGCGCAGGTGATGCAGAGTAACGCCGAAGAGGCCTGCGGGGCTTGGCACTAATCCCGCCGCGTCAGTGTCACGCCACGCCGTCAGACGGAGCCGGTTGCACCGGCTCCGCTGCCCGACGTGGCGAGTCCTGCCCTTGTTTTCGCAAGGGCAGGCCGCCCGTTACGACCCCTGGCTGAGATTCACCGCCGCATATTTGCCGCGCCGGTCGACCTCCAGCTCGAAGGCGAGCCGGTCGCCTTCGTTGAGCGAGCCCATGCCCGCGCGCTCCACGGCGGAGATGTGGACGAATGCGTCCGGCTGCCCGTCGTCGCGCTGGATAAAGCCGAAGCCCTTCATCGCGTTGAAGAACTTGACCGTGCCCGTCGCCTTTTCGCCGGTCAGCTGGCGCTGGGGCGCGCCGCCGCGATCACCGCCCCGGTCGCCGCCGAAGCCGCCACCACGCGGACCACCCGGGCCCCCGTTGGGACCCGCCGGGTCACGGTCGCGCGGGGGCGCACGATCGGTGACGGGGAGCGGCTCGCCCTCGATCTTGAGCTCGGTCGCCGACACGCGCCCGCCCCGGTCGACCAAGGTGAAGCCGAGCGGCTGACCTTCGGCAAGGCCCGTGAGCCCCGCCTGCTCGACCGCGGAAATGTGTACGAACACGTCCTCGCCGCCATCGTCGCGGACGACAAAGCCGAAGCCCTTTTGCGCGTTGAAGAACTTGACGGTGCCCTTGCCCTCG
>CALMGC010000251.1:0-295 GCA_937863505.1 uncultured Sphingomonadales bacterium
CGGCGATCTCGGGCACGCCGATCGCGCGGAGCACGGGCGCGTCGGGCGGGAGCGCGCGGGCGAGCAAGGCGGCGACCTCCTCGACCGCGCCGGCTGCGAACATCGCCTCCAGCCGCGCGTCGATCCGCGCCGCGAGCGCGTCGCGGTCGGGGAGCAGGATGAGCGGGGCAAGCGTGTACCGGCCCGCGATGCCGCCGCTTCGCTCCGCCTGCCACGCGGCGAGCGGTCGCCCGGTCGAGCGCACCACCTCCAGCGCGCGCGCGACGCGGGCGGTGTCGTTGGCGGACAGGCGCAC
>CALMGC010000251.1:305-4216 GCA_937863505.1 uncultured Sphingomonadales bacterium
CGGGTCTTCGGTCGTAAGGGCGGCGTGGATTTGCGCGACCGGCAGCGCGCGCACGGCCTCACGGACGCCGGGGTCGATCGCGGGCACGGGCGCTATACCGTCGAGCAGCGTGCGCAGGTACAGGCCGGTGCCACCGACAAGGATCGGCAAGCGACTCTGTGCAACCGTGTTCTCGATCGCCCTGCGCGCGTCGGCGGCCCAGCGCGCGGCGGAGCACGCCTGCGCGCCGTCGATGTACCCGAACAGCCGATGCGGCGCGCGCGCTTCCTCCTCAAGGCTGGGGCGGGCGGAGAGGATGCGGAGGTCGCGATAAACCTGCGACGCGTCGGCGTTGATGATCGTGCCCCGGTGCGCCTCGGCCAGCTCCAGCGCGAGCGCGGACTTGCCGCTTGCAGTGGGGCCTGCGATGACCGCCAGGCGGGGGAGACGGCATGTGTTCACGGCGACGCTGATAGCAGACGCGCTCACGGACCAGCAGGTGCAGTCGGCCTTCGACTTGCTCGACGAGCGCACCGCCTGCGGTGCCGCGTGGCCATGGCGCTGGATCGAGGCGGGTCGGGCCGCCGACATCAGCTTCGGAAACGATCCCGGCAACGCCCGTGCGCATCTCGAAAAGTGGGCGCACAATGTCGACGTCATGGTGCAGCCTGAGGCGGGGCGCGAGAAGCGCTTGCTTGTCGCCGACATGGACTCCACCATGATTACCGTCGAGTGCATCGACGAACTCGCCGACTTCGCCGGGATCAAGCCTGAGATCGCCGCGATCACCGAGGCGGCGATGCGGGGCGAGCTCGACTTCGCGGGCGCGCTCGATGCGCGGGTGGCGCTGCTCGCGGGGCTGGAGGAGAGCGCGATCGACCGCTGCCTCGCCGAGCGGGTGCGCATCATGCCGGGCGCGCGCGAGTTGGTGCGGACGATGCGCGCGCGGGGGGCGTACACCGTGCTCGTCTCTGGCGGCTTCACCCGCTTCGCCGAGCCGGTCGCGCGAGCGATCGGCTTCGACCGGGTGATCGCCAACCGGCTGGAGATCGCGGGGGGCAAGCTGACCGGGCAAGTCGAGCGGCCGGTCGTCGACGCCGCGACCAAGCTCGACACGCTCCTCGCCGAACGCGCGCGGCTGGGGCTGGGCGAGGCGGAGACGCTGGCGGTGGGCGACGGCGCGAACGACCTGCCGATGATCCGCGTGGCGGGGCTGGGCGTCGCCTACCATGCCAAGCCGATCGTTGCCGAAGCGGCGTCAGCAAAAGTGGATCACGGTGACCTCACCGCGCTGCTCTGGGCGCAGGGGATCGCGCGGGCGGAGTGGGTCACCTCGCCTGAGTAGGGGACGCTAACGCTTCTTCCGGCACGCGTCCGAACAGTAAACGACGTTCTCCCAAATGCGTGCCCATTTCTTGCGCCAGGTGAAGGGGCGTCCGCAGGCGGGGCAGATCTTGGTGGGGAGGTCCGCCTTGCGGACACCGTTGGGCATCAGCGGGGCTGCCGGTCGAGGAACGACGTCACGTCCGCGAGGTCGACCGCCGTGTCGAGGTACGTCCGCCCGATGCCGCGCGCGAGCAGGAAGGGGAGCCGCCCGCCGCTCGCCTTCTTGTCGTGCCGCATATGCTCGACCAGCCGCGCGCCGGATGCGCTCACCCCGGTGGCGGCGAGGCCGTCGGGCAGGCCGACTTCGCGGAAGTGCGCCGCCACCCGCGCCGCGTCCTCCGCCGGGCACAGCGAGCGCTCGGCGCTGAACGCGAAGGCGAGCGCGCATCCCACCGCGACCGCCTCGCCGTGGAGCAGCGCTCCGTCGTACCCGGCCTCTGCTTCGAGCGCGTGACCGAAGGTATGGCCGAGGTTGAGCAGCGCGCGACGGCCCTTCGTCTCGTGCTCGTCCTCGCCGACGATCCGCGCCTTGGCCGCGACCGAATGGGCAATCGCGGTCTCGCGCAGGTTCACGTCCCCGGCGAGCAGCGCCGCGCCGTTCGCTTCGCACCAGGCGAAGAACGACTCGTCGTCGATCAGCCCATATTTGACCACCTCCGCATAGCCCGCGCGCAACTCTCGCGCGGGCAGGGTGGCCAGCACCTCCGGGTCGATCAGCACCAGGGCGGGCTGGTGAAACGCGCCGACGAGGTTCTTGCCCGCGCGCGCGTTGATGCCGGTCTTGCCGCCTACAGACGAGTCGACCTGCGCCAGCAAGGTGGTGGGGATCTGCACGAAGCGGATGCCGCGTTTGAGGATCGCCGCCGCGAACCCGGCGAGGTCGCCGATCACCCCGCCGCCGAGCGCCACCGCCACGTCGCTCCGCTCCACCCCGAGGTCGAGCAGCCGGTCGCACACCCGCTCCAGCATCGCCCAGCTCTTCGAGGCCTCGCCCGCCGGGACCACCACCGCCTCGCTCCGCACCCCGGCGGCGGCGAGCGACGCCTGCACGGTCGCGAGGTGGTCCGCGATGTTGGCATCTGCGACGATCGCGACCGGACGCGCGCCGACCAGCGGCGCAATCTGCTCCCCGGCGCGCGCGAGCAGCCCCGCCGCGATCCGCACCTCGTAGCTCCGCTCACCCAGCGAGACGGGCACGACCCTCATCGCCCGAGCGCCTGGAGGATCGCCGCCACGGTCGCCTCGTGCGGGGCGCGGTGGCTGGCGACGTGGATGGGGGCCTCGGCATAGACCGGGTCGCGGACGCGCGCGAGCTCGCCCAGCACCTGCAACGGGTCCTTGCCGCGGAGCAGCGGGCGCGTGTCGCGCTTCCTGACCCGGTCGGCGAGCACGCGCGGGTCGGCGTGGAGCCAGATCGCGAGAGCCTGCGCGAGGATCAGCGCGCGCGTGCTGTCCTGAAGGAACGCGCCGCCGCCGGTCGCGATCACCTTGGGCGTCCCGTCGATCAGCCGCGCGATGACGCGCCGCTCGCCGTCGCGGAAATAGGACTCGCCGAAGCGGGCGAAGATGTCGGCGATGCTCATCCCCGCCGCCGTCTCGATCTCCGCGTCCGCGTCGACGAAAGGCAGCTTAAGCCGGGTCGCGAGCCGCCGCCCGACGGTGGTCTTGCCGACGCCCATCAGCCCGATCAGCACGATCGGCTTGCCCGCCCAGGCGGCGCGCGCGGGCGGGCCGGGGGGCTCGGGGGAGCGGCTTTGCAACATGGCGGGGTCCGCTATACAGCCGCAGGCGGGCAGGGCAAAAGTCCGGCCCCGCGTGGAGTGAAGCATGTCGCGTTCGGTGATGACGCTGGTGATCCTGCTGGTCGTGGTGGTGGGCGGGCTGTTCCTGCTCGCGGGCCGCGCGCGGGAAAAGCCGCCGGTCCGGGTGGAAAAGGCGGTCAACCTTGCCAATCTCCAGGGCTAGGCTGCTCGTCGGCGGCGCGGCGGTCGCGCTCGCCGCCGCCGCCGGCATCGCGCAGGAGCGGCCCGAATCGATCCTGCCGCCGGGCTTCGGCCAGCCGGAACAGCCGGCTCCCGCGCCGAGCGCGTCGCCGCGCGCGCGCCCCACCGCCGGTCCGTTCGTGCAAGCGATACCGCGCGGGGACTCGGGCAAGGTTCCGGGCGATCCGCCGTCGGCGACACCCACGCCGACGCCCACGCCCACCGTCGATCCGGCGGTGCTGGCCGAGTACGACCTCCCCGCCGCCTCGCGCCGCTCCCTCGCGGTGGTGGGCGTCGCCGAGACCGGGTTCGACACGAATGCGTTCGGTGGCGCGGACGGGCAGGTCCTCGAGGCATGGATGCGCGCGTACAAGGGCCCGCTCGCGTCGCGCTGGCTCGAGATCACGCTCCGCCGAGCGCTGCTGGGGGAAACAGAGACGCCGCCGCGCGTCAACGGCGCGGACTTCGCGGCCGAGCGCGCATGGCTGCTGCTGCGGCTCGGCGAGCCGGTCGCGGCGCGCGCGCTGGTGCAGGCGATCGACCCCGACCATTACACCCCTAAAC
>CALMGC010000252.1 GCA_937863505.1 uncultured Sphingomonadales bacterium
GTCGCGGTGCCCGCGACGCTGATCGCGCCGGCGGCGGCGCGCGCGCCCGGGCTGACGATCGGGGCGGAGGACATCCACGCGGCCGAGAGCGGGGCGCACACCGGCTGCATCTCGGCGGCAATGGTGGCGGAGGCGGGCGCGCGCTTCTCGATCGTCGGGCACAGCGAGCGCCGCGCGGACCAGGGTGAGACGAACGCGGGCGTTAAGGCGAAAGGCGAGGCCGCGCACCGGCACGGGCTCCACGCGATCCTGTGCGTGGGCGAGACGCTCGAGCAGCACGACGCGGGCCATGCCGAGCAGGTGGTGGGCGAGCAGCTCGCCGCGTCGTTCCCGGACGGCGCGGGGGCGGAGTGGCTGGTGATCGCCTATGAGCCGGTCTGGGCGATCGGCACCGGGCGGGTCGCCTCGGTCGAGGTGGTCGAGCGGATGCACGCCGCTATTCGATCGCGGCTGCGGGCGTTGACCGGCGAGGCGGAGGCTATCCGGGTGGTGTACGGCGGGTCGGTGACCGCGGAGAACGCCGCCGGGCTGCTGGGCGCGCCCGATGTCGACGGCGCGCTGGTCGGCGGCGCGAGCCTGACCGCGGCGAAGTTCGTGCCGATCGTGGAGGCGGCGGCTCAGCTGTAGCGTGCCTTCAGCACCTCCCAGCAGGCGCGTAGCCCGTACGCCTCGCCCCCCTTGGGCCTTCCCGGCTTCGCGGTCGGGCGCCAGGCAAAAGTGTCGAGATGCGCCCAGGGCGTGCCTTCGGGCACGAACCGCCGCAGGAACAGCGCCGCCGTCACCGCGCCCGCGAAGCCGCCGTCGGGCGCGTTGACCAAATCGGCGATGTCGCTCTTGAGCATGTCGTCATAGCCGTCCCATAGCGGCATCCGCCACAGCGGGTCGGCGACCGCGTCTCCGGCGGCGAGCAACTCTGTCGCCAGCGCCTCGTCGTTGCTGAACGTCGCGGGCAGGTCCGGCCCGAGCGCCACGCGCGCCGCGCCGGTCAGCGTCGCGAAGTCGAGGATCAGCGCCGGGTTCGCCTCGCCCGCCTTGGCCAGCGCGTCGCCGAGGATCAGTCGCCCCTCGGCGTCGGTATTGGTGTTCTCGACCGTCAGCCCCAGCCTCGTCCGCAGCACGTCGCCGGGGCGAAAGGCGTTGCCCGCGATCGCGTTCTCGACGGCCGGGATGAGCAGGTGGAGCCGAACCTTCAGCCCCGCCGCCATCACCAGCCCCGCCAGCGCGAGCGCGTGCGCGGCCCCGCCCATGTCCTTTTTCATCAGCCGCATCCCCGACGACGGCTTGATGTCGAGCCCGCCCGAGTCGAAGCACACGCCTTTGCCGACGATCGCCACGCGCGGATGGGCCGGGTCGCCCCATTCGAGCTCGATCAGCCGCGGCTCGCGCCCGACGGCGGCGGCCTGGCCGACCGCGTGGATCATCGGATAGCCGCTGGCGAGAGCGTCGCCGCGCGTCACGGTCAGCGTCGCTCCGTGGGCGCGGGCGAGCGCCTCCGCCTCCGCTTCCAGCTCGGCGGGACCGAGGTCGGATGCGCCGGTGTCGACGAGGTCGCGCACGGTCGCGGTGGCGGCGGCGAGGCGGACGGTTTCCTGAATGCGCTCGGCGTCATCGAAGAGCAGCACGCGCGCGCCGCCCGGCTCCGCGGCGCGATAGCGGTCGAAGCGATGCTGCGCGAGGCACCAGCCGAGCCCCGCCGCGCCGACCTCGCCCGAGGCGAGCCGGTATGTTCCCTCGGGCAGCGCCGCCGCCCGCGACGCGATGCGCCACGGCGAGCTGACCGGCTCGTCGCAGACCAGCAGCGCGGACCAGTCCGCCGCCCCCTCGCCGGGCAGGATGGCGTGGTCGCCCGCCTTGCCGGTCAGCTTGTGCGCGGCGACCAGGGCACGCACGGACGCGGGCTTGGCCGCGAGCCAGTGGGGATAGGCGTCGGGGTGGACAACCTCGATCATCCGCGCGGGCTGGCCGTGGTCGGGTTGGAGCAGCGTTTCGAAGTCGGTCATCCTGCTCATTCCGCGGGCATGACGAGGAACTGCTCGTACCGCCCCGTGTCGCCCGGCTCGGCATAAGTGACGACGGACAGCTTGCGCCCGTCGGGGTAAGTGACCCGGTAATTACGGTTGACGAACCCGCCGCGCAGCCTCGCTGGCCGGGTGAGGACGAACGCCGCGGGCTCACCCAACGGCGACAGGCTGGTGCGATAGTCGGCCAGCGCGACGGGGGTGAAGTAATAGTTCGAGTCCGCCGTCATCACCGACCGGTCGAGCGTCCCCGACCGCAGCTGGTCGAACACACGCCGAGCGGCGGCGGTGCGCTCGGGCTCGAGCGGCGCGGGGGCGGCGGCGGAGGGCTCGCCCGCCGTCTCGGTCGAGTGCTGCGTGGCAGGCGGCGTGCCCAGCACCACGCGCGAGATGTCCTCCGCCATCGCGGTATAGGCGTTGGAGAAGTCCGCATTGGTGAACACGACTACCGCCGCATGATCGTCCGGAAAGACGATGTTCTCGCTCAGGAACCCGACCGCCTCGCCGCTATGCTCGACGATGCGGTGGCCGTCGCGCGTACCGACCTGGACGCCGAGGCCATAGCCGTTGTTCGTACCGTCGTTGAGCTTGACCGGTGTCTCCTGCGTCTGCCAGTCGGCGGGGGCGAGCAGCGTGCGGTCGATGCGCGCGATGTCCCAGCGGGCGAGGTCGGCGGCGCTCATGCTCAGCTCGCCCGCCGCGAACAGCCATCCGCGCGCGGGCGTCCGCTCGACGCGCACCGGGCCGAGCGCGAACCGCTGATAGCCCTGCGGGTAGCGCGGGCCGGTCGCGAGGTCCTGGTCGGTCGCGGTCATGCCGAGCGGGCGGAACACGCGCCGCTGGAGGAAGGAGAGCAGCGGCTCGCCCGCGACCTTCTCGACGATCAGCCCGGCGACGACATAGCCGGTGTTGGAGTACTGCCATTGCGTGCCCGGCTGAAAGTCGAGCGGCTTCTTCGCCCAGCGGTCCACGATCGCCTGCGGCGTGGTCGGCGTGCGCATCGCCGGGAAGCTGTAATCCTGCGGCCAATAATCCTGCAGGCCCGCAGTGTGGCTGAGCAGCTGGCGGATGGTGATCGTGTCGCCGCCCGACACGCCAGAGACGTACTTCGCGACCGTGTCGTCGAGGCTGAGCTTGCCGTCGCGCTGAAGCAGCAGCACCGCGGCGGCGGTGAACTGCTTGGAGATTGACGCGACCTGATAAGGGAGCGCGGGCGTCGCGCGCGGGATCGCCTCGGACGCCTTGCCATAGGCCTTGGCGAGCACGACGCGATCGCCGCGCACGACCGCGATCGAGGCGGAGGGGACGCCCGTTCTGGCGAGCGCGTCGGTGACGATGCCGTCGATCCGCGCCTGTTCGGCGGGCGTAATCGCCTGCGCGGCGGCCGGCCCGGACGCGGTGAGCAGCCCAGCCATGCCGAAGGTGACAAAGGTCACAGCACGTATCCGCGAGACTGCGATGAGCCGGGCGTTTTCGCGAGACGAACTGCGGCGGAACGGGATGCGAAGCAAAGCCATGTGCCGCTTGTGCCAGATCAGGCGGTGGTAGGACAGCCTAGACCGGCACTCCGTACAGGTCATGCTCGTCCGCGTCCTCGATCTCGACCGGGACGATATCGCCGACCGCAAGATGCGCGGCGTCGCGGAGGAACACCTGCCCGTCGATCTCCGGCGCATCCGCCTCCGAGCGCCCGGTCGCACCCTCATCGCCGACTTCGTCGATGATGACGGGGAGCGTGCGGCCCACCTTGGCGGCGAGCTTCGCCGCGCTGATCGCGGCGGTGCGCTCCATCACGCGGGCGTAGCGTTCCTCCTTGACCGCCTCGGGCACAGGGTCGGGCAAGTCGTTCGCCGCCGCGCCCGCCACCGGCTCGAACCGGAACGCGCCGACGCGGTCGAGCTGCGCCTCGTCGAGCCAATCGAGCAGGTAACGCACGTCGTCTTCGGTTTCGCCCGGAAAGCCGACCACGAAAGTGGAACGGATCGCGATGTCCGGGCAGATGCTCCGCCACGCGCGCAGCCGCTCGAGCACCTTGGCATCGTTGGCGGGGCGCTTCATGCGGCGGAGGACGGCGGGGCTGGCGTGCTGAAACGGGATATCGAGATAGGGGAGCACAAGCCCCTCCGCCATCAGCGGGATGACCTGATCGACGTGGGGGTAAGGGTAGACGTAGTGCAGCCGCACCCAAGGCGCGATGCGGCCCAGCGCGCGCGCGAGATCGGTCATGTGGGCGCGAACGCTTCCACCGCTCTTCAACGGGTAATCGGCATGGCGCAGGTCGAGGCCGTAAGCGCTCGTGTCCTGGCTGATGACGAGCAATTCTCTTGTCCCCGCCGCCACCAGCTTCTCCGCCTCGCGCAGGATCGCGTCGGGGCGGCGGCTGGCGAGATCGCCGCGCAGGGACGGGATGATGCAGAACGAACAGCGGTGGTTGCAGCCTTCGGAGATCTTCAGATAGCTGTAGTGACGCGGGGTGAGCTTGAGGTCGGTATCCTCGACAGCGCCGCCGGGTACGAGATCGAGGTAGGGCGAGCGCGGGGCAGGGGCGGCCTCGTGGACCGAGGCGACCACCTGCTCATATTGATGCGCGCCCGTCACCGCGAGCACCTGCGGGAAGCGCGCGCGGATAGTGTCGGCCTCGCTTCCCATGCAGCCGGTGACGATGACGCGCCCGTTCTCCGCGATCGCCTCGCCGATCGCCTCCAGGCTTTCCTCCTTGGCGCTGTCGAGGAAGCCGCAGGTGTTGACCAGCACCACGTCCGCGCCCGCATAATCGGGGCTCATCGCGTAGCCGTCGGCGCGCAGGCGCGAGAGGATTCGCTCGGAGTCGACGAGGTTCTTGGGGCAGCCGAGCGACACCATGCCGACGCGCGGCGGAGAGGGGAGGACGGTCGCCATGGGAGCGCGGGAGATAGGCGGGGTGAAGGGGGATTGCCAGCTTCGTAAAGACTTCGCACCGTCCCGTCATGCCGGGCTTGACCCGGCATCCCACTTCTTCTCTTCGCGGGGGGCGAACAAGCGGGACCCCGGATCAAGTCCGGGGTGACGGGAGATGTAGCAGTGACCACACCTGTCCTCGCCATCGGCCTGATGTCCGGCACCTCGCTCGACGGGGTCGACGCGGCGCTGATCGAAACGGATGGGGAGGCGGTAGTGCGCCCGATTGCGTTCGTCGGGACGGACTATACGGACGAGCAGCGCGCCGTGCTGGCGGAAGCGACCCGCCTCGCGCTGACGTTACCCGCGCCTGCGGTGCTCCCGGCCATCGCTACCGCGGAGCGCGTGCTGACCGAAGCGCACAAGGCGGCAGTGCAGGCGCTGCTCGCGCGGGCGGGCGTGGAGGCGGGCGCAATCGACGCAATCGGCTTTCACGGCCAGACCGTCGCGCATCGGCCCGATCGCGGCTGGACGTGGCAGATCGGCGACGCCGCGCGGCTGGCGGCGCTGACCGGCGTCCGGGTGGTGAGCGACTTCCGCTCGGCGGACGTGGCGGCGGGCGGGCAGGGGGCGCCGCTGCTCCCCGTCTACCACGCTGCGCTCGCCGCCGGACTGGAGAGGCCGATGGCGGTGCTCAATCTCGGCGGGGTCGCGAACATCACGTTTATCGGCGCGAACGGAGAGCTGATCGCGTTCGACACCGGCCCGGCGAACGGGCTGATCGACAGCTGGATGGAGGCGGCGACCGGCGCGCGGTTCGACCGCGACGGCGCGCTGGCGGCGGCGGGGCAGGTGGACGAGACGGTGCTCGACACGCTGCTCGACCACCCTTTCTTCGACACGCCCCCGCCCAAGTCGCTCGACCGGGGCGACTTTACGATCCAGCCCGCGCGCGGCCTGTCGCCCGCCGACGGCGCGGCGACGCTCACCGCGTTCACCGCCGCGACCGTGGCGGAGGCGCTGCGCCACCTGCCCGAACGCCCGCGCCGGTTGCTGGTCGCGGGTGGCGGGCGGCGCAACCCGACCATGCTGCGGATGATCGCGGAGGCGACCAAGCTCACTCCCGAGCCGACCGACGCGCTCGGCTGGAACGGCGACGCGGTGGAGGCAGAGGGCTTCGCCTATATGGCGGTGCGCTCGCTCAAGGGGCTGCCGATCAGTCTCCCGGGTACGACGGGGGTGCGAGAGCCGATGACGGGCGGGGTGGTCACCCAGCCCGGCGACTAAACGTCAGCGCTCGCTCTTCTCGGGCATGCCCACCCCGCGGCGGAGCACGATCGGAGCCGGGCAGTGGTTGATTTGCCGATCCACCGCCGCAATTGCGTCGGCGGGCGGCTCGTCGCCCAGATAGTGCATCGCCGAGCGCGGGCGCGCGGACTGCGCCACGGGGACCGCGCGCGGGGCGGGGCAGGGCGGGGTTATTGCCGCGCCCGAGGCGGCAAGGACGAGAAGCAACGGCATGAACGCTCTCCTTCAGGTCACGTCGCCATAGCAGACCGAAGGCGGCAAGGGCAGACCCTCACCGCTTCCGCGTCAGCTCGCGCATCGCCTCGTCGAGTCCCGCCAGCGTCAGAGGATACATCCGGTCGCCGATCAGCTGGCGGATGATGCCGGTCGATTGCGAATAACGCCATTGCTCCTCCGGCGTCGGGTTGAGCCAGACCGTCGCCGGGTACGTCGTCGTCAGCCGACGCAGCCAGACCGCGCCCGCCTCCTCGTTCATGTGCTCGACCGAGCCGCCCGGCGTCGTGATCTCATACGGGCTCATCGCCGCATCGCCGACGAACACCAGCTTATAGTCGTGCCCATATTTGTGCAGCACATCCCAGGTCGGCGTCCGCTCGGTGAAGCGGCGGCGATTGTCTTTCCACAACCCTTCATAGGGACAGTTGTGGAAGTAAAAGAACTCGAGGTTCTTGAACTCGCCGGTCGCGGCGGAGAACAGTTCCTCGCAGAGCTTGACGAACGGATTCATCGAGCCGCCGACGTCGAGCAGCAGCAACAGCTTGACCGCATTGTGCCGCTCCGGGCGCATCCGCACGTCGAGCCACCCCTGCCGCGCGGTGCCCTCGATCGTGGCGTCGAGGTCGAGCTCGTCCGCCGCGCCCTCGCGCGCGAACCGGCGCAGGCGGCGGAGCGCGACCTTGATGTTGCGGGTGCCAAGCTCGCGCGTCGAGTCGAGGTTCCTGAACTGGCGCTGGTCCCAGACCTTGACCGCGCGCTTGTGGACCGACTCGCCGCCGATGCGGACGCCCTCCGGGTTGTAGCCGCTGTTGCCGAACGGGCTCGTGCCGCCGGTGCCGATCCACTTGCTCCCGCCCTGGTGCCGCCCCTCCTGCTCGGCAAGCCGCTGCTTGAGCGTGTCCATTATCTCGTCCCACGAGCCGAGCGATTTGACGCGCTCCATCTCCTCGGGGGTGAGGTACTTCTGCGCGACCGCGCGGAGCCACTCCTCCGGCAGCTCGGCAGTCTCCGTCCCGAAGCTGGTGAGCGCGCCCCGGAACACCTTGGCGAACACTTGGTCGAACCGGTCGAGCAGCCCCTCGTCCTTCACGTAGACGGCACGGGAGAGATAGTAGAACTCCTCCGGCGACCGCTCGATCACCTCGCGGTCGAGCGCTTCGAGGAGGAGCAGATGCTCCTTCAGGCTGGCCGGGATGCCCGCGCTGCGAAGCTCGTCGAGGAAATGGAGGAACATGGGCGCGTCATGCCGGGACGCGGCGGCGGGCGCTAGTGGCCGAAATTTGCAAGGGGACTACCTGACCTTCCGTCACCCCGGGCTTGACCCGGGGTCCCGCTTTGCCCCGCGGTTCGAGAGTAAGAAGCGGGACCCCGGCTCAAGGCCGGGGTGACGAAGATGGGAGCCGGATCGCCCTCAATGCGCATACGCGTCGATCAGCGCGGCGACGTCGTCGGGGTGGCGACCGGTCAACTCGCGCGAGCGGTGGTCCGCCTCGCCATAGATGAAGCCGCGCACCGGATATACCGTGCCGCCGAGCCCGTCCGAGTCGCGAAACCAGACCTTGACCTCGCTCCAGTCATTATCGTGGCTGACGTCGAACAGCGTCACGTCCTGCTCCGCGTGCCCGCGCTCGCCGTTCAGCCTCGACCAGTTGGCGTGGGTAAGCATCACCACCCGGTTCTCGACCACCCGGCTCACCACCGCGACATGGCCGAGCGGCAGGCGACCGGTGCGCGCGAACACGATTACCGCGCCGACGCGCGGCTCGTCGCCGCGGCGGTAGCGACCCTCGGCCTGGTCCCACCATGTCCACGCGTCGCCGAAGATCTGGATCCCCGACGCTTGCCGCGCGAACGGCACGCACTGGCCGACATAGTCGAGGAGCGACGCCGCGCGGGTAGGCGCGGCGGACAAGCCGACGAGACACAGCGCCAGCGCGGACATGACCCCCTTCATGCGCGCCGTTCTACGCCCGCATGATGAGCCGCACCTTTACCTACGTGGTTAACGCGGACGCAATGAGGTATGCGGGGCGGCTATGCCGGGCCGCGCGCGCCCTGCCGCCGGGCCATGAACGCCAGCCGCTCGAACAGCATCACGTCCTGCTCGTTCTTGAGCAGCGCGCCGTGGAGCGGCGGAATCGCCTTGGTCGGGTCGCGGTTCTGGAGCACCTCGAGCGGCATGTCCTCGTGGAGCAGCAGCTTGAGCCAGTCGAGCAGCTCGCTGGTGGACGGCTTCTTCTTGAGGCCGGGCACCTCGCGCACCTCGTAGAACAGGTCCATCGCGCGGCTGACGAGCAGCTTCTGGATGCCGGGGAAGTGGACGTCGACGATCGCCTGCATCGTCTCGCGATCGGGAAACTTGATGTAATGGAAGAAGCACCGGCGCAGGAACGCGTCGGGCAGTTCCTTCTCGTTGTTCGACGTGATGACCACGATCGGGCGCTCGGCGGCGCGGACGGTCTCGTCCGTCTCGTAGACGTGGAACTCCATGCGGTCGAGTTCCTGGAGCAGGTCGTTGGGGAACTCGATATCCGCCTTGTCAATCTCGTCGATCAGCAGCACCGGCGGCTTGGCGCGGGTGAAAGCCTCCCACAGCTTGCCGCGGCGGATATAATTGCCGATGTCGTGAACGCGCGCGTCGCCCAGCTGGCCGTCGCGAAGCCGCGCGACCGCGTCATATTCGTACAGGCCCTGCTGCGCCTTGGTGGTCGACTTGACGTTCCACTCGATCAGCTCGGCGTCGAGCGAGTCCGCGATCTGCTGCGCGAGCACGGTCTTGCCCGTGCCCGGTTCACCCTTGACGAGCAGCGGTCGCCGCAGCGTGACGGCGGCGTTGACCGCGACCTTGAGGTCGTCGGTGGCGACGTAGGAGCCGGTGCCTTGAAAGCGCTTCATGGGGCAAGCGGTTAGCGCCGCCCGCCCGCGATGCAAGCGCTAGACGTGCTCGCGCGCGGCGGCCCGGGCTTCGAGCAGGTGCCACAGGCCGCGATGCTGGGCGAGCACCTGTTGCGCGGCGAACGCCTGCGCGCGCTCGACCGCGGGCGAGGTGGGCGCATCGGCGAGCACGGCGGCGGCGCTCGGGAGCGCGCAGGCGGCTTCGGTCACCCCGAACCGGTGCGCGGCGGCGTCGAGCACGCGACGGATCGCGCGCCAGTCGAGCACCACCGCCGCCGCCGCGCCGAGCGCGCATCCCGCCCGGTCGGAGCGGACCAGCATGTCGAAGGCGTGCCGCTGCCCGGTAACCGCCGCGGTCGACTCCGCCTGGCCCGGCGTGGAGGGAAGCGGTCCGGCGGCGGAAGTGAGGCGGGCGAGATAGGCGCGCTCTTCGGCAAAGGCGTGCGCCGCCTCGATCAGCCAGTCGGGCGCGGAGGTGGCGCGCGCGAGCGCGTGGTCGATCACGCCCGGGTGCCGCCCGTGGAGCACGCAGATGCTGTGCACCGCATCCGCGAGATCGCGCGTCAGCGCGCCGTGCGCGGCGAGCCGGGTCGCGAACGGCTGATTCGCGGTGCCGTCCGCCGCCACCAGCGCCGCCAGCGGGCCGGGCGCACCGGGCGACGGGGAAGGGAAAGGCGTGCCCAAGACGCGGGTCCTTGTTGCGAGGACGCACTGCTTGGTAATGCGCCGGGACCGTCGCCATAGACCGGGAAGGTAAACAACCCGTGTAGCGCCGCCGCCCCCAAGACACGGGAGCGACGGGACGTGCTTATTGATCGAGGAACGACCGCATCTTGCGCGACCGCGACGGGTGTTTGAGTTTCCTGAGCGCCTTGGCCTCGATCTGGCGGATGCGTTCGCGGGTGACGCTGAACTGCTGGCCGACCTCCTCCAGCGTGTGGTCGGTGTTCATGCCGATGCCGAACCGCATCCGGAGCACCCGCTCCTCGCGCGGGGTGAGCGAGGCGAGGACGCGCGTCACCGTCTCCTTGAGATTGGCCTGGATCGCCGCGTCGACCGGGATCACCGCGTTCTTGTCCTCGATGAAGTCGCCAAGGTGCGAATCCTCCTCGTCGCCGATCGGCGTTTCGAGGCTGATCGGTTCCTTGGCGATCTTCATCACCTTGCGAACCTTCTCGAGCGGCATCGACAGGCGCTCGGCCATCTCCTCGGGCGTCGGCTCGCGGCCCTGCTCGTGGAGGAACTGGCGGCTGGTCCGCACCAGCTTGTTGATCGTCTCGATCATGTGGACCGGGATGCGGATCGTGCGCGCCTGATCCGCGATCGAACGCGTGATCGCCTGGCGGATCCACCACGTCGCATAGGTGCTGAACTTGTAGCCGCGGCGGTACTCGAACTTATCCACCGCCTTCATCAGGCCGATATTGCCTTCCTGGATCAGGTCCAGGAACTGCAACCCGCGATTGGTGTATTTCTTCGCGATCGAGATCACGAGACGCAGGTTCGCCTCGACCATCTCCTTCTTGGCGATCCGCGCCTCGCGCTCCGCCTTCTGGACCATGTTGACGATGCGGCGGAACTCGACCAGCGCCATGCCCGTCTGCTGCGCGATCTCGCCGATTTCGCCGCGGATACGGTCCACCGCCGCGGCTTCGTTGGTGACGAACGCGGTCCATTTCTTGTCGAGCTTGCCCAGCCCCGCGATCCAGTTCTCGTCGAGCTCATGCCCGACATAACGGTCGAGGAAGTCCTTGCGCGGCACCTTGTGGCGCTCGGCCAGGCGCAGCATCTGTCCGCCCAGCGCGGTCAGCCGTTTGTTATAGGCGTAGAGCTGATCGACCAAAAACTCGATCTTGGCGTTGTGGAACTGGACGCTCTCCACCTCCGCCGTCAGCTCCTCGCGCAGCTTGTGATACTTACGCTCGTCCGCGCCCGACAGCTCCGCTCCGCCGCTCATCGCGAGGAGGCGGCGCTGCTGCACCTTGGCGAAGTTGCGGTAGATCGCGGTGATGTTGGCGAACCGCTCCAGCGCCTGCGGCTTGAGCTGTTCCTCCATCTGCGCGAGGCTGAGCGTGTTGTCCTCGTCCTCGTCGTCCGACGGACGCGGCGCGCGCCGCTCGGTCAGGTCGTCCTCATCCTCGTCGACGGGCGCGGCGACCTCTTCGGGCTCGGCCTCTTCCTTGAAGGTGGGACCTGTGCTCGTCTCGCTGATCTCGCCCGTGTCGTCCTCGGCGGCCGCGACCTGCTCGGCGGACGGGCCCTTGGAGAGCATCGCGTCGAGATCGAGGATCTCGCGCAGCTGCATGGTCCCTGCGTTGAGCGCGTCCGACCAGCCGATGATCGCGTTGAACGTGATCGGCGACTCGCACAGCCCGAGGATCATCGTGTCGCGGCCCGCCTCGATCCGCTTGGCGATGGCGATCTCGCCTTCGCGCGACAGCAGCTCCACCGCGCCCATCTCGCGCAGGTACATCCGCACCGGGTCGTCGGTGCGGTCGATTACTTCCTTCTTCTTGACCTCGGCGACCGGCGCGGCGGCGTCGGGCTCGGCCCCGTCGACGGTCTCGACCTCGTCCTCGTCGTCCGCGCGCGCCTCGGGCTCGCCATCCTCGCCCGCTTCCTCGTTCTCGACGACGTTGATGCCCATCTCGGAGAGCGCGGACATCACGTCCTCGAGCTGGTCCGACGACATCTCGCCCTGCGGCAGCGCCTCGTTGAGCTGGTCATAGGTGACGTAGCCGCGCTTCTTCGCGCGGGCGATAAACTTCTTGATACCCGTGTCGTTGAGATCGAGCAGCGGCTGGTCGCCCGTTTCGACCACTTCGACATCCGCTTCCGCCATGTTCGCCTTCGCCATTAATCGCCCTCGGTCACGCCCACTCTCGCGTCTTCGTTCGCCTGCATCAGATTGGCAAGCCGCTGCTCCAGCGCCTGCCGTTCCCTGACCAATGCCACCTGCCGCTCGAATGCATCCTCACTCAGATACGCCTGCATCGCCCGGGTGGCTTCATCCAGCGCCGCATCGACCTCCGGCCTTGCCGCCATGATGGCGATCGCTTCGTCGAGATCGGCGCGGGCCCGCTCGGGATCCGCGCCGGGAATCGTGAAGCTGTACGGCATCCGGTCGGCCCGGAGGAGTTCCGCGGCGATGGTGTCAAACCCTGACCTCGCCAATATGGAAAGTAACCTGGAGCTATCAAGCGCCTGATCTTCCAGCGCGACATCGACCACCGCCTCGAACAAGCGCCCGAGCGCGCCGTCCGCCAGCCGCAGCGAGCCGAGCACCTCCATGTGCCGCGCGACCTCCGCCGGGTGGCGGATGAGGCCGGCGAGCACCGCCTTGGCGAGCACCCGGTCGATGCCCCCGGTGCCGACCGCGCGCGCGTGCGGATGGTCGCCGCCGGCGGGCGGCTTGGGCGAGCCGCGACGGCCGGGGACAAAGGGCGCGCGCGGGGGCGGGGCGAGGTGCTTGTCCGCGCGGCGGCGGAACTCGGACTGATACTCGTATCGGATGCCCGGGTCGCCGATCGTCCCGGCCAGCTCCTGCAACCGCCGCTTCAGCCCCGCGCGCTGCTCGGGCGTGTCGAGCGGCTCGGCGGCGACCTCGTTGGTCCAAAGCCGGTCGGCGAGCGGCTGCGGCTCCGCCAGCAACGCGTCGATCGCGCCGCGTCCGCGCGCGCGGACGAGGTCGTCAGGGTCCTGTCCTTCCGGCAGCGTCACAAAGGCTAGGCTGCGCGCCGGCGCGAGCAGGGGCAGCGCGCGGGTGGCGGCGCGCCCCGCCGCCTTCTGCCCGGCGCTGTCGCCATCCAGACACAGGATCGGCCGGTCATGCACCCGCCACAGCCGCTCCAGCTGCGCCTCGGTCAGCGCGGTGCCGAGCGGGGCGACCGCTTCCTCGATCCCCGCCTGCGCGAGCGCGATCACGTCGAGATAACCTTCGACCACGATCAGCCGCCCCGCCTTGCGCGCGGCGGGGGCGGCACGGTCGAGGTTGAACAGCGTGCGCCCCTTGTCGAACAGCGGCGTGTCGGGGCTGTTGAGGTATTTCGGTTCACCCTCGCCGATCACCCGCCCGCCGAACGCGATCACGCGCCCGCGCGGGTCGCGGATCGGGATCATCAGTCGCCCGCGGAACCGGTCATACGGCTCCTTGCCCTCGACATGGATCAGCAGCCCCGCCTCGACCAGCATCGCATCGCCGAAGTCGCGCAGCGCGGCGCGCAGCTTGCCGCGCGTGTCGGGCGCATAACCGAGGTTGAAGCGGCGGCGTGATTTGTCACTTACCCCGCGCTTGGCGAGCGCCGCTATCGCCGCACCGCCCTCCAAGCCGCCAAGTTGCGCCTCGAACCAATCGGCGGCGGCCTGCATCGCCTCGTGCAGCCCCTTGGCGCGCTCCTGCTTTTCCGCCGCACGCTTGTCGGGCGCGGGGACGTCGAGCCCCGCCGCCTGCGCCAGCTCCTTGACCGCGTCGATGAACGGCA
>CALMGC010000253.1 GCA_937863505.1 uncultured Sphingomonadales bacterium
GAGTTGAGCGGGTCGAGGCGTGGCTGAACGGACTCGGAACCGCACCTAGTTCCACCCCCCCCGGCGTAGGCGGAACGGTACGCATCACGCTCACCTCCCCCGATCCCGACGACCTCACGCTTCGCCAAGCGCGCGCGCTGGCGCAGGCGGATCGGGTTGTGCATAGTCCGGCCGTGCCTTCCGCCATCCTCGACCGCGCCCGTGCGGATGCGCCGCGCATCGTCAGCGCCGCGCCACCCGCCGACGCCGAGCCGGGCCTCACCATCTGGCTGGAGATGGCGGATTGAGCGGCTTCGGCTATCGCATCACCGGCGACCGCGTGGACAAGGTCGAGCCTGCCGAGGCGCTGGCGAGCGCGGCGGACCTGGTTTGGGTTCACCTCGCCTCCAACGAGGAAGCGCGCGACTGGCTCTGCGCCCACGCCGCGTTGGAGGATTATGCGGTGGACGCGCTCACCGCCGCCGAAACGCGCCCCCGCTGCGAGGCGTTTGCGGACGGCGCGCTCGTCAATCTGCGCGGGCGATCGGACGAGGAGTTGCCCGGCTCCGATGTGCTCGCCTCGCTCCGCGTCTGGGCGACGCGGGGGCGCGTGTTCTCCGTCACCCGCGCGCATGTGGTCGCGGTCGACACGGTCAGGGCCTGCGTCGAAGCGGGCGAGATGCGCGACCCGGGCGACCTCATCGCGGCGATCGCCGCCGCGATCACGCAGGACCTCGACCCTCAGGTCGCGGAACTCGGCGACGAGCTCGACGGGTGCGAGGAGCAGTTGAGCGCCGACAAGGTGTTCGAGCTGCGCCGCGCGGTGACGCGGGTGCGCGTCACCGCGATCGGCTATCGCCGTTTCCTCAGCCCCCAACGCGCCGCGCTGGAGAAGCTGGCGAGCCTGCCGGGCGACTGGCTGGCGGACGACGACCGGCTGCACCTAAACGCCGCCGCCGACCGCGCGGCGCGGATGGCGGAAGAGCTGGAGTCGATCCGCGAGCGCTCGGCGGTGGTGCACGACACGCTCACCGACCTGCGCGCCGAACAGCTCGACACGCGCGGGCTGATCATCGCGATCGTGGCGATGATCTTCCTGCCGCTGACCTTCATCACCGGCGTGTACGGGATGAACGTCAAGGGCTTGCCGGGGGCGGAAAGCCCGTGGGCGTTCGACGTCATCATGCTGGGGTGCGTGCTGATCGCGGTGGGGATCGTGGTGTACTTCACGCGACGGCATTGGTTGGGGCGGGGCTAGGCCGCCCTGGCCTGCCGCCACGCGCCCGCGATCTCCTCCAGCGTGTTCGCCACCTCGCGGAACGGGGCCGCATCCGCGCCGAGGCTAGCGTCGAGCACCCGCCGCCGTGCGCCCGCGTAGAGCGTCGCCAGCGTCACCGACAGCTGGCCGCCCGCCACGAAGTCCAGCCCCGCTTCCAGCGCGAACAGGATGGCGGTCGCGCGCGTCACCCGCTCCGACTTGACCGCGTGCCGCCCATGCTCCGCCGCCCAGCCAGCGCCGCGAAGCGCCCCCAGCAGCTCCTCGTAGAGCAGCTGCACCAGCGCCGGGCCGTCCGCGTGCGCGGTGCGGCCGGCGACGTCGATCTGGCGATAGGTGGCGGCCGGGTCGCGGGCGAGGGCGGAGGCGTACATCAGTTGCTCTTGTTCCAGGCCGCGACCTGGTTGGTGAGAAAGGTCTGCGTCGATTTATACGCCGCGACCTTGCTGTTCATGTCCGCGAACTGCTGCGTCAGCCGGGTCGTCTCAGTGTCCGATTGCGCCGACAGCTTGTCCTGCGCGGCGGACACGTCGCCCTGCGCCTTGCTGTAGCGGGTGGCGGACGCGCCGAGCCCGGTGGTGAGGCTGGTCGCGTTGAGCGACACGCTGTTCAGCGCCGCGGTGATGCCGTTGCTCGAGCCCTGCGTTAGCGCGAACATCGCCTCGACCGATCTGGGAAACTTTCCCAACGCGCGCGTCAGCGTTGCGGCGTTGAGCGTCAGTGTGCCGTCGCGCTGCGTCGCCACCCCGAGCTCGGACAGACTGGTCGGCCCGCCTTGCTCGACCGCGCTCCCGGTCAGCAGCGTCCGCGAGGTCAGCGCGTGGAGCGAGCGGAGCAGCGCCTGCGCCGCCGGGTCAGACTTGAGCGCGCCCGTCTTCGGGTCGGTCAGCCCGTTCACCGTCGACAGCACCTGATTATAGGTGTCGACGAAGTTGCTCACCGCCTGCGACAGCGCGGCGGTCGGCGAGGTGCTGGTGAGCTGAACGGCGCTGGTGGAGGTGCCGGTGAGCTGAAGCTTCACGCCGTCGACGAGGTCGGAGATGGTGTTGGATGGGCGCGTCACGGCGATGCCGTCGACGGTCAGCGCGGCGTCCGTCGCCGCCGTCGTGGTGGTCGTGCCGGTCGCGTTCGGCCCAACGGCGAGACCGGCGAGGCTGGGGTCGCCATTGGTGGACACCGTAAAGGCGTTGGCCGCGCCCTGCTGCCCCTTGAGCGACAGGTACGCCTTGCCGTCCGCGTCGGTGATCACGGTCGCGGACACGCCCTTGCTCGCGCCGTTGATCGCCTTGGCGACGTCGTCGAGGTTGGTGGCTTGGGTGAAGTCGAGCGTCGCCGCGTTCGCGTCGCTAACGCTGCCGTCGCTGTTCTGCGTGCCGACTGACAGCGTCAGCGTACCGGTGAACGTCGTCGCCGTGCGGCTGGCGAACGCGTGCCCGTCGGCGGTGCGTGTGGCTTGCGCAGCGGCGAGCCGGCTGACCGCGATCGCCCGCGACAGGCTGCTCAGCGCCGCGCCGGGCAAGGCGGTGGCGGTCAGCACGCCGGTATTTGAGCTCTGCGGCTGCGTCGTCACCGTGCCGCCGGTCGCCAGCGACTGCAGCGCGGAAGCGAAGCCGGTGACCGTGCTCTTGAGCGTCGATATGCCCGAGATTTGCGAGGTGAGTGTCGAGGCTTGCGTGGTCAACGCGTCGTTGCGCGCCGCGAACTCCGCTTTCACCAGCCCGGTGACGAGCGCGTTGGTGTCGACGCCGGAGCCGGTGTTGAGCGAGGACAGGAGCTGCTGCGTCGCGCCCGTGATCGCGCCGGTGGTCGAAGTCGAGCTGGTGGTCATCGAAGTCCTCGCGCGGTCATGGGGGTAGACGGCCGGGTGGGCGCGAACTTAAGCCCCTCCCTTCAGGGAAGGGGTTTGGGGTGGGGCTTGTCCCGAGCGCTTCCACATTCCCCACCCCAACCCCTCTCCTGAAGGGGAGGGGCTCAGACTGCCACCCCATTCTCATCGAACCGCGCCCCCGCCGGCACGTCGACCGGCGGTGGCGTCCCGCCCGCGCGTTCGTTGACGCCGAACACCCACGCCAACACGGTGGCGATCGCGATGTACAGGTCGTCGCGGACCTCCTGCCCCTCGCGCGTGGTGTAATAGATCGCGCGGGCGAGCGCGGGGTATTCGAGCACGGGCACCGCCGCCTCCCCCGCCACGTCGCGGATCGCCAGCGCGGTCGCGCCGCGGCCCTTGGCGACCACCACCGGCACCTGATCCTTGCCGCGATCGTAGCGGAGCGCGACCGCGAAATGCGTCGGGTTGGTGAGCACCACCTGCGCCTCCGCCACCGCCTTGCGGACGCCCCGCCGCGCCAGCTCGCGCTGTTTCTGGCGCAGATGCGCCTTCGCCTCGGGGGAGCCTTCCGTCTCCTTGTGCTCGTCGCGCACCTGCTGCTTGGTCATGCGCAGCTTGGCGAACAGCCGCACCATCGCCACCGGCACGTCGAGCATCGCGATGGCGGCCAGCCCCATCGCCATCGCCAGCAGGATGCCGGTGAAGGTCCCGCCCAGCTGTCCCACCGCCGCGCCGAGATTGGTCGCGGCGAGCCCCAGCGTCGCGCGCCGCGTGCGCCACAGCATCCACCCGCCGATCACGCCGAGCAGCGCCACCTTGAGCAGCGCCTTGCCGAGCTCGACCCACCCGTTCGCGCCGAACACGCGTTTCAGCCCCGATCCCGGGTTGACCCGCGACGCCTTGGGCTGGAGCAACGTGCCGTTCCACGTCAGCGAGCCCAGCCCCGCCTGGCTCAGCACCGCCGCCAAGAACGCGACGCCGAACAGCGTGAGCAGGCCGGGGAGTAGCCGCCACCCCGCCTGCTGCAACGGCCGCCAGGGCGAGAAGTCCTCGACGTCGCGATGGTCGAAGCTGAATGCGCTCGCCATCACCGCCTTGCACCCCGCGACCAGCGAGGGCCCGAAGAATATGAGCCACGCGACTCCGGCCAGGATCACGATCGCGGTGCCGAACTCGCGCGAGCGGAGGACGTCGCCCTGCTCCGCCGCCTCGCGCTTGCGCTTGGGTGTCGGCGCTTCCGTCCGGTCGCCCGCGTCCTCGCTCATCCCAGCACCAGCGATTGCGTGGCGGCGAGGCCCTCGCGGACGATCACCTGCATGTAATCGCCCATCGCCGGAAACGCGATCGCCAGCGCGACCACGCCGACGGCGAGGCTGGCGGGCAGGCCGACCGCGAACAGGTTGAGGCTGGGGGCGGAGCGCGAGATCATCCCCACCACCATGTTGAGGCACAGCAGCAGAAAGCCGACCGGCAGCGCGAGCAACAGCCCCGCGAAGAACGCATAACCGCCGAACAGCGCGATCGCCTTCAGCTGTCCCGCGCTCATCCACGCCGCGCCGGGCGGGAGCGCGTCATAGCTCCGCACCAGCAGGTCGACGAGGATCAGATGCCCGTCGACCGACAGGAACAACAGCGTCAGCAGCACGGAGAAGAAGGTGCCGAGCGCGGGCGTTGACGCCCCGTGCTGCGGATCGACCGAGTTGGCGAAACCGAGCCCCATCGAGGTGCCGATCACCTCGCTCGCCACCATCGGCGCGGCGAACGCGATCTGGAGCACGAAGCCGAGCGCAAGCCCCACCAGCGCCTCGGCGGCGACGGACAGGATCGTCGACACGGCGAAGATGTCGTGCGGCGGCGTGATCGGATGAACGGCGAGCACCAGCACCCCGATCGCGCCGGAGATGGACACGCGCACCGGCAGCGGGATCGCCACCGCCCCGAACACCGGCGCGGCCACGAACGCCGCCCCCACGCGCACCATCACGAACAGCAGCGCCCAGAGTTGCGGCTCGATCGAGAGGCCGAAACCTAGGATGTCCCCCTCCCGCGTGCGGGAGGGGTTAGGGGTGGGCGAGTTGTGCGAAGGCGGTCCGGGACAGGCCCACCCCCAACCCCTCCCGCAAGCGGGAGGGGAATCACTTCACCAAGTCCGGGATGCGCTGGAAGATGTCGACGGTGAAATCGCTCAACAGCCCGAGGATCATGCCGCCGAACACCAGGATCGACACCGCCACCACGACCAGCTTGGGCACGAAGCTGAGCGAGGCCTCGTTGATCGAGGTCGCGGCCTGGATCATGCCCATAATGAGGCCCGACAACAACGCCGGGATCAGGATCGGCGCGGAGGCGAGCGCGAGCACCCACATCGTCTGGTCGGCAATGGTGAGGAAGTAATCGGCGTCCATGCGCGGCTCCTCAAGCGAACGAGCTGGCGAGGCTGCCCATCGTCAGCGCCCAGCCGTCGACCAGCACGAACAACAACAGCTTGAACGGCATGGAGATGATCGTCGGACTCATCATCATCATACCGAGGCTCGTGAGCACCGTCGCCACCACCAGGTCGATGACGATGAACGGCAGGAAGATCAGGAACCCGATCTGGAACGCGGTCTTGAGTTCGCTGGTCACGAACGCGGGGAGCAGCACGGAAAAGGGGATGTCGGCGGGCGAAGCGTAGGGGCCGCTCTTCGCCAGCCCCGCGAACATGCTCACGTCCTTGACCCGCGTCTGCTTGGCCATGAACGCGTGCAGCGGCCCGCCCGCGGTCTGGATCATCGCGGTGCCCGCGATTTTGCCCGCGGCATAGGGCTGGATCGCGGTGGCGTTGATCTGGTTGATGGTCGGCGACATGATGAAGAAGCTGAGGAACAGCGACAGGCCGACCAGCACCTGGTTGGGCGGCGTCTGCTGCAAGCCCAGCGCTTGACGCAGCACCGCCAGCACGATCACGATCCGGGTGAAGCTGGTCATCATCAGCAGGATGCCCGGCAGCACCGTCAGCAGGCCCATGATGATCAGGACCTGGAGCGACAGGCTCAGCGGCGCGCTCTGCCCGGTCGAGCCCGCCGCGCCGCCGCCGATCTGTCCCAGCGCGCGGTCGACCGCGTCGCCGACGCCGGGCGGGGCGGTCGGGACCTGCGCGAAGGCGGGGAGCGCCACCAGCAGCGCGAGGAATATCGCCAGCGCGGCCAGCAGCAGCTTGCCCCCGCTCCACCGCTTGCGGCGCGGCGCGACTTCCACGAACAGGGAAGGGCCGGAACCTTTGCGCGTCACCGTCACGCTCACGCCGACGTCCCCCGATCCACCAGATTGACGCCGCCGCGCCCGACCGAGACGAGCAGGCGGCGCCCCTCGAACTCAAGCACCGCAAGCCGCAGCCCCGGTGATATCATCATTGTTTCAGTAACGCGCAACGTCCGCGTTGCGGCGACCCCACGCCCGGGCAGCCGCCCTTCCAGCTTGCGCCACAGGTACAGGCAGCCGATCATCAGCCCGCACACCAGCGGCAGCAGCACGAGGAGCTTGAGAATGTAAGACAGCATCATCGCGCGTCAGTTCCGCTTGTCGGGGCTGACCAGCTCGGTCATCTTGACCCCGAACCGTTCGCCCACCGTCACCACCTCGCCGCGGCCCATCAGCGTGCCGTTGACGAATACGTCGAGCAGCTCGTTCGCCTGCCGGTCGAGCTCGATCACGCTGTCCTCGCCGAGCGCGAGCAGCTCGCGCAGCGTGAGCTGGGTGGAGCCGATCTCCACCGTCAGCTTGACGCCGACATCCTGCAACAGTCGGAAATTGGCGGCGAGCGCGGCATCCATCGCGGGGTGGCCCGTCATGTCGTTCATAGGTCCTCCAGGGGGCGGGTCATCCGGTCGAGCTTGACCGCGGCGTGGCCGTTCGAGACGCCGACGGTGCCGGTGGCGAGCGCGTCCGCGCCGACCATCACCGGCACCTGCGTGCCGAAACAGATCGGGATCACGTCGCCGACCTTCAGGTTCATCAGCGTCGACAGCGGCACCTCGGCCTCCGCCAGCACCGAGCGGACGGGAAAGCGCACGCCCATCGCGGCGCGGGTCAGCGCCCCGCGCCAGGCGGGATCGGGCGCGGCGGCCGCGCGCGCGACCTTGGCGGTGAGCGAGGGCGCGTGCGGCTTGAGCGACGCGAGCGGGTAGAGCAGGTCGATCAACTCGGGCTTGCCGTCGCCCGCCGCGACGCCGAACCGGGTGGCGACCACCGCGTCGTCCGCGTCGAGGTCGGCGGCGAGCGAGTGGATCGCCTCCAGCTTGCCGGGGGCAAAGGCGAGCGGCGTCACCGGCTCCCACGCGGCGGCGAGCGGGGCCGCGAGCGACCCGGCCAGCCGCGCCGCCAAGGCCTCGGCGGCGGGGGAGAACTCGGTCGGCAACTCGGCGGGAAGCGCACCCGCGCCGCCGAAGAACAAATCGAGCAGCCGCAGCACGAACCGCCCGTCCATCACCAGCAGCGCGGGCGAGCCGCCCGGCGATATGCGTAGGGGAACCCAGGCGATCAGCTTCTCGGTCCGCTCGCCCCGGTAGTCGGCGAAACGCTGGACGCTGAGCGGCTCCGCCCAGGCGCGCACGTCCTGACGGAGCAGCGGCTCGAACACGCTGCGCAGCGACCGCGCGAATCGGGCGCTTAGATGCTGCAACGTGTGAAGATCGCCGAACGGGTTGTGCCCGCCCGCCCCGCCGCTGAGCGCAGCCGCGTGCGCCGCCGGCGGGCGGGCGCGCTGGCGACGCTCGGGCGTCGGGGTAGCGGGCGTGTTAACCATGCCCGGTCACTGAACAACGAAACTGGTAAAGTAGACGTTACCGACGCCGCCGAATCCCTCCTTTTGCTCGAGCGTGGCGTTGATCGCCTTGGTGAGCCGCGCCTGGAGCTGTCGCTTGCCCTCGGCGGTGAAGACCTGGTCCTCGGTGGTGTCGCCCAGCGCCAGGAGCACGGCGGAGCGGATCGCGATCTCGTTGGTCTTGATGTGCTCGATCTCCTTCTCGTCATAAGGCGTGGAGAGCGCGAGCCCGACCTGGACGAAGTGCGACGAGTCCTGGAGATTGGCGGTGAACTCCTTGTCGAGCGGGTAGTAATTGGAGGCGTAGCGGTCACCGCCATCACCCTCCGGCGTTTCGCGCCCGGTCGCGGCGGGGGCGTCGCCGCTCTTGCCTTCGGCTCCCGCGGGGGCCTTTTGCTCGGATTTGGGCACAAGCTGCGGGCCGTGCGACTTGGCCGCCTTGTGCCCGCCGACCATGCCCGAGCTGGCGGCGTACAGCCCCGCCCCGACCCCGCCACCGACGAGCGCGATTAGCGAGACGCCTAGGCCAAGCATTTTGACGAGCTTGCCCTTCTTCTTGGGCGCGGCGGGGTCGGCGGGTTTGTCGGACATTGAGGACTCCTGTTCAGGCGATGCGGATATCGGCGGAGTCGTCCACCGGGTCGGTGGTGGTGGCGCGCGAGGGCGCGGCGAAACGGGCGGGGGTCGGGGTAGCGGCGCGGCGCTGCTGCTGCTGCGCGTCACCGCCGCCCACGGTCGAGTCGCCCAGCTTCAGCCCGCGCTCGGCGGCGAGTCGCGCGAGTTCGGGCCGCGCGTCTTGCAGCAGCGCGCGCGTCTCGCCCTGCGCGGCGGTGAAGTGGAGGTGGACGCTTCCGCCGTCATGGCGGACGTGGACGTCGACGGGGCCGAGCGCGTCGGGGGCGAAGCGCACGCGCGTGCTCGCCGCGTCCGCGTCGTCACGCAGCGCCTCGATCCGCTCGATCATCCGCGCGGGCCAGTGCCGGTCGGCGAGGTCGATCGCGGGCGCGGTCGGCGCGGCGGCGGCGATGGCTGGAGCTAGGGTGGTCGGCGCGGAGAGCATCGCGGGTACGTCGGCGACGCGGCGGCGACGGTCCTCCCCCGTCGCCGCAAGATGCAGCGCCGCCGCGAATACGCGAGCGGCGGGGGCGGGGGAGGCGGGTGCCGCCGCTGCGGCGATAGCGGGGGGAGAGACCGGGGGTGCGCTGGTCTGACTCGCCCCTTGAGGCTGCGGGCGCATGGCAAGCGTGGGCGTGGCCGCGTCCGCTACGGGCTGGGCAGGCGTGGTCGGAGCAGCCGGATTGCTTGCGGTTGATAGCGGAAAAGCGACCGGCGAACCGCTCGAGGGCGCAATGGCGGAGCTCGCGGAGGTGCTCGCGGGCATGACCAGGACTTCGCTGGTCTGTCTCGGCGCGGACGGCGCGTTACCGCTAATCTGGCCGAGCATGGGAGCCTCCGGCAACGTTGCCCCGGTCGCGGCGCTTACAAGCGGGGTGACGCTCGCCTGCCTGTCGGTCCGCTTGTCCGACGACACACCGATCGGTAGAATAGGCGCGTCTGCAACCGGTATGCCTACCATGACCGGCACCGTGGAGACCTGTCCGACGCTCCCGTCGCGCCCGTCGCTCGGGGCGGCTCGGACAGCCGGTCGTGGCTCGACCGGCGCGAACGCGACCCGGGGCGACGCGTCCGGCGCGAAGCTCGGCAAAGCTGTCGCCATCGCGTCGCTGCCGAGTGACGCGATCGTCGACGCCGTCGCGAGTTGATTGTCGGGCAGTACCGGCAGCGCGGGCATATCGCCCGATTGCCCCTGCGGCGTATCCGGTATCGCCGAACCCGATTGCGAAGTCACTGGCCGGACAACGGCTTCATCACGCGGTGTCGCAGCACCCGCTTCGGTGCGGGGCTCCGTTGCAACCGCGGATGTGCTCGGGGCGGTGCTGGTCAGACCGAGCCGCGGTTCGGCTCGTGCGCCCGCTACCAAAGTTACTGTGGTCGCGCTCGTGGGCGGGGATGCCGTACCGTCGCTAGAGGAGGGAAGCGACTGGGTAACGATGCGGTCGGTACTCGCCGCCGCCGGGCTTTCGGACATAGCGGGCGGCAAGGCAGCGGTGGTCGCCTGCTGTCCGGATGGCTGGACTGTTGCGATATCGGTCGAGGCGTCCCGCTCGGCGCTGCCGGGCTCGCGCCCATGAACCCCGCCGGACGAGCCCGCGTCGGCGCGGGTCGGCGTCACGCGTTTCGGATCGGTATGCGTCGGCGCGGAACCGCGCTTGCCCAGCCGAGGAAAACTCGGATCGGGCAGCCGCTTGTCTCTGTCCGTCCCCAACGGACCTGGCGCTGGTGCGGGCACGACGGGCTCGCCTTGCAAAACCTCCGCCGGCGTCGATCGCCCGCTCCCCGCAGCGGACGCGACCGGCGAGGGAGCCGACGCGTCCGCGCCCGGCGCGGGCGTGGCGACTTGCGCGACCGACGCGGTGACAGGGCCGGTGGAGACCGCCTCGGCTTCGACCTCGCGCGCGACGGATGCGACCGACCGCTGGAGGCTGACCGGCATTACGAGGTCAGACGCGGAAGTGGGCAAGCGCGCTGGAGCGGCTTCGGTTGCCTGGAGGGGAAGCGCATCGCCTGATGTCGGCGTGACTGGTTCCTGCGCCACCGCGCCGCCCCGATGGGCAGGGACATCAGCGGTTGGCGGTAGACCGGGTGCGTCTGCGTGAGCCGCCTGTGCCTCGCCGGACGGCGGCGACGTCGGGTCGGTTTCCACCGGCAAGGATGTGCCGCGCGCGGCGGCGGCTTGCCGGGAGAGAGCGGGTTGCGGAACCGCGCCCAACAGTTCGGCGAACGCTTCCGTGCCGGCACGACGCGCAGCGCCCGGCGCGCCGCTCGGCGCGGTCGGAGGTAGGATGGATGAAAGGAACAACGCGCGCGGCACCATGCGCCTCGATCAGCAAGGTTCGTGCCGGTTGCGTCGGGCGGAGGGCGGCTCGGGCTCGCGCCGCCGCGCCCGCACTTCCGCCACCGCCTCCGCGCGCGCGAGCAGCTTCTCGGCGGCGGTCTGGTCGCGACGCGCACCCGTCACG